>URXS01000047.1 GCA_900551885.1 uncultured Oscillibacter sp. | reverse complement strand
CCGCTCGCCGCCAGCAGTGCGGCGGTCAAAAACAGAGGGATGATGCGTCGTCCCATGACGGACCTCCTTTTCAGATGACGGGTATTTGTCAGCGCCTTCATGATACCATACCTCCGGCCCCGGTGCAAGGCACTTGCGCGGAGGCGTGAGCTGTGGTAAAACGGGAAAGAATACTGTGTGAAAAGGGAGGACCTTTTATGGGCATTCGTATGGCGACCACCGCCGACACGGCGGAGCTGCTGGCTATTTACGGCCAGTATATCGACACATCCATCACCTTTGAATATACGTTGCCCACTCAGGTAGAGTTTGCCACCCGGATCGCCGGGATTTTGGCAGCGTACCCTTACCTGGTGTGGCAGGAGGACGGGAAGATCCTGGGCTATGCCTATGCCCACCGGCACATGGAACGGGCCGCCTATCAGTGGAACGCGGAGCTGTCCGTGTACCTGGACCGCGCTGCCAGAGGCCGGGGACTGGGGCGGCGGCTGTACGGCGCGTTGATGGAGCTGCTGACCATGCAGGGGGTCCTGTCGGCCCACGCCCTGGTGACCTCGCCCAACCCCGCCAGCCAGGCGCTGCACCAGTCCATGGGATTCGGCCTGACGGCGGTCCAGCGCCTGGCCGGCTACAAGAACGGCGCCTGGCACGACGTGCTGTGGTATGAGAAGGAGCTGGCGCCCCGGGGACCGGAGCCGGCGGCGCCGGTGCCTTTGTCCGCCCTGCCGCAGTCGCAGGTGGCAGCGGTGCTGGAGGCCTATTCCGGACCCAACGGGAAACCCTGAAAAAGCTGACATTTTTTCGGAAAAAACAGTTGACCGGCGGCTTGAACTGTGCTACAATCGTTCTTACCTGTGAAAAAGGGCTTTTTTGTCGTGCGCTTTTTTCGCTTTTCGGCCGCGGCGGAAGGCACCTTTTCCCACGCAGGGAGGCAGTCGGTATCCCCGGCCAGCCGGGAAGGATACCAATAATAAGGAGGTGCCGTTAGATGCGCGTGAAAGTCACTTTAAGATGCAACGAGTGCAAGCAGAGAAACTACAATACCATGAAGAACAAGAAGAACACGCCGGACAAGCTGGAACTGAACAAGTATTGCCCCTTCTGCAAGAAGCACACGCTCCACAGCGAGACCAAGTGATCCCATTACGAAAATGAGAAAGGGCGTGTAACGTAAATGGCAGAAGAAGTCAAGAAGAAGAAGGATCGCGGCCTCTGGTTCCGCGAGATGAAAAGCGAACTGAAGAAGGTCGTATGGCCTACCCGCAAGACCGTGATCGCCAACACCGGCACGGTGCTGCTGTGCTCCCTGATCATCGGCGCCTGCATCTGGATCTTCGATTTCGTGGCGGTCACCGCCGTCCAGATGATCGTCAGCGTTCTGGGTTAAGGAGCGGACGGTATGTCAGACAGCGCGAAGTGGTATGTCGTTCATACCTATTCCGGCTATGAGAACGCCGTCAAGACCAGCATTGAGAAATTCGTCAACGGCCGCGGCATGGAGGATATGATCCTGCGGATCGAGATCCCCATGGAGACCGTCACGGAAGTCACGGAATCCGGCGCCACCAAAGAGGTGGAGCGGAAGGTCTTCCCCGGCTACGTGCTGGTGAAGATGGTCATGACAGATGATACGTGGCATCTGGTGCGCAACGTCCGCGGCGTCACCGGTTTCGTGGGCTCCGCCAACAAGCCCATTCCTCTGACGGAGGAAGAGGTCCTTGCCATGGGTATGGAGAAGCATGAGATCGTGGTCAACTACAACGTGGGCGACCACGTCCGGATCGTGGACGGTCCTCTCGCCAGCTTTACCGGCGTGGTGGAGGAGATCGAGCCCGAGAAGAACCGGGTCAGCGTCATGGTTTCCATGTTCGGCCGGGAGACCCCGGTGGAGCTGGAGCTGGACCAGGTAGAGGTCCAGAACTGACGCACAGATTGCAATTCCCGCGCCCCACAGGGCGTCGCCGCCGGGCGCTCCCGGCAACAGTGGGAGGGGCCTTTGGCCCCGCCAAGGACGGACATCCTGTCCCACACCACATTTATAGATTTAGGAGGTGCTACTGAAGTGGCACAGAAGATTACTGGTTATGTGAAACTGCAGATCCCCGCAGGCAAGGCGACTCCCGCGCCCCCCGTTGGTCCCGCTCTGGGCCAGCATGGCGTGAACATCGCTGCCTTCACCAAGGAGTTCAACGAGCGCACCAAGAATGAGAACGGCATGATCATCCCCGTGGTCATCACCGTGTACGCCGACCGCTCCTTCTCCTTCATCACCAAGACGCCTCCCGCGGCTGTCCTGATCAAGAAGGAGTGCAACATCGAGTCTGGCTCCGGTGTGCCCAACAAGACCAAGGTGGCCACCATTTCCAAGGCCTCCGTCCAGAAGATCGCTGAGATCAAGATGAAGGACCTGAACGCCGCCAGCCTGGAGGCTGCCATGAGCATGATCGCCGGCACCTGCCGCTCCATGGGCGTCGTGGTGGGCGACTGAGATTTGACATCAACCCAATGAGCGGCTGGTTTTAGCCGCTCCATACAGTGGGAGGAACTGATTCCGAAGAACCACTATGAGGAGGAAGTAACATTGTTTAGAGGCAAGAAATATCAGGAAAGTGCCAAGCAGATCGACAAGAACACCTTGTACGAGGCTGCCGACGGCATGGCTCTCATTTGCAAGACCGCCAGCGCCAAGTTCGACGAGACCGTCGAGCTGCATGTGAAGCTGGGCGTTGACTCCCGGCACGCCGACCAGCAGGTCCGTGGTGCCATCGTGCTGCCCCACGGCACCGGCAAGACCGTCCGCGTGCTGGTGTTTGCCAAGGGCGACAAGGCCGACGCCGCCCGCGAGGCTGGCGCCGATTACGTAGGCGATATGGATCTGGTGGAGAAGATCCAGAAGGAAAACTGGTTCGACTTCGACGTGGTGGTCGCCAGCCCCGATATGATGGGCGTGGTTGGCCGTCTCGGTAAGGTCCTGGGCCCCAAGGGTTTGATGCCCTCTCCCAAGGCCGGCACCGTCACTCCCGACGTGGCCAAGGCCGTGAAGGAAGTCAAGGCTGGTAAGATCGAGTATCGCCTGGACAAAACCAACATCATCCACTGCCCCATCGGCAAGGTGTCCTTCGGCGCCGAGAAGCTGACCGACAACTACAACGCTCTCATGGGCGCCATTGTCAAGGCCAAGCCCGCCGCCGCCAAGGGCCAGTATATCCGTAGCTGCGTCGCCGCCTCCACCATGGGCCCCGGCGTGAAGATGAACACCGCCAAGCTGGTCTAAGTAAAGAGGGGGACGTTGTCCCCCCTTTAGATCCCCCCTCACCAGTCTGCGGACTGGTGGACACCGCCCAAGGCGGCTGAGTCAATGAATTTTCGGCAGGCGCATGTCCTGCCGAAAATGATTGAAATTTCTTGATTTGCCTTTGGCAAATCAACCGGGGAAAACCGGAGGGTTTTCCCCAGTGCCCCGATTTCCCGTCAGCGGGAAATTTGGGGAAAATGATATTTGAGGGTTGACTTTTGTGAGGCCCTTGAATATAATATCAGATGCGTTCCAAAGACAGCAGGTGAGGGAAGACCCCTCGTAAGTCCTGCCGAGGGCGGCAAATGTGATTTGCTATCCGTCCTTGTGTCTTTGCGCACAAGGACGGTTTCCTTTTTTGAACGCACCTACAATTCCTATGGAGGTGAACACAAGAATGCCCAACGCAAAGGTCTTATCTGAGAAGCAGGCCATCGTCGCCGCGCTGACCGAGAAGATCCAGAAGGCTCAGGCGGGCGTGATTGTCGACTACAAGGGTATTACCGTTGAAGAAGACACCGCGCTGCGTCGGGAGTGCCGTGAAAACGGCATTGACTACGCCGTTGTGAAGAACACGCTGCTGCGCTTCGCGTTCAACAACACCGGCCTCACTGAGCTGGATGGTCTGCTCAACGGCACCACGTCTCTGGCCCTGTGCGACAGCGATGTGGTTGCTCCCGCCCGTGTCATGAGCGACTACGCCAAGAAGCTCAACGACAAGTTTGAGATCAAGGGCGGCTTCATGGACGGCAAGCCTGTGGACCTGGCCACCATCCAGTCCCTGGCTGCCATTCCCGCTCTGCCTGTGCTGCAGGCCCAGTTCCTGGGTACCATGCTGGCGCCCATCACCGGCCTGGCTGTGGTCCTGAAGCAGATCGCCGAGAAGAACGGCGAGCCTGCCGGGGAGGCTGCTCCCGCCGAGGAGGCTGCCCCCGCTCCCGCCGCCGAGTAAGTCCGACGGCAACACCTATTTTCAAAATTTACAATCAGGAGGCTAAATAACATGTCTGAGAAAGTTACCGCTATGATCGAAGAGATCAAGGGCCTGACCGTTCTGGAACTGAGCGAGCTGGTGCACGCTCTGGAGGAAGAGTTCGGCGTGTCCGCCGCCGCTATGGCTGGCTCCCGCCGCTGGCGCTGCCGCTCCCGCCGCTGAGGAGAAGACCTCCTTCGACGTGGTCCTGGCTGGCTTCGATGCCGCTGCCAAGATCAAGGTCATCAAGGTTGTCCGTGAGATCACCGGCCAGGGCCTGGCCGAGGCCAAGGCCACTGTCGAGGGTGCTCCCAAGACCCTGAAGGAAGGCCTGTCCAAGGACGACGCCGAGGCTCTGAAGAAGCAGATCGAAGAGGCCGGCGGCAAGGTGGAGCTGAAGTAATTCACTTCCCAAACCCAGTCAAAAATTCCCTGTCCACCCGGACAGGGAATTTTTTTACCTCTGCGCAAACTTCCATGAGATATTTCCCCCACTCCCTCCGTATTACAGGTGAAAAGCTTTTCAAGGAGAGACGCCCCATGCTGACGAAGCAGGAATTTGACCGCGCCGCGGAGCGGTACCTGGATATGGTGTACCGCATCGCCCTCAACTACTTCCGCCACCCCCAGGACGCGGAGGACGCCGCCCAGGAGACCATGCTGCGGCTGTGGCGGACCGATACGGATTTTGAAGGGGAGGACCACCTGCGCCACTTTTTGGTACGGGTGACGCTGAATGTGTGCCGGGATTTCTCCCGGAGCCCCTGGCGAAAGCACACGGTGCCCCTGGAGGGCTGCCGGGAGCCAGTGTTTTCCACACCGGAGCGGTCCGAGCTGTATCAGGCGGTGATGCATCTCCCGGCCAAGTACCGGCTGCCCCTGTATCTCTACTACTTCGAGGGTTACGCCGTGGCAGAGGTGGGGGAGCTGCTGGGACTGAATCCCTCCACCGTCCAGACCCGGCTGGCACGGGCACGGGCGAAACTGAAACAGGAATTGGAGGAATGAACCATGGAACAACAGTATCGGGAGATGTTTGACGAGGTGCGCTCCTCCAGCCGCTTGCGTGAGGAGGTACAAAACATGACACAGTTGGAACAAAAGCCCACCCGGCGCCGCCTGCCCAAGAAGGTGCTGCTGGCCGCGGCAGTGCTGGTGGTGCTGGGAAGTACGGCTCTGGCGGCTGTGGGTGCGCCGGAGACCCTGCGGGGCTGGTTTGCCCAGGAGTGGGAAGAGACCACCGGAACTTCCATGGACACGGAGCAGTTAGCTCTGATCGATCAGTTGACCCGGCCCGTGGGTGTCACTGACACCCAGAATGGGACCACGGTGACGGTTGACTCCGTCACCGTGGGGAACGGCACGGCTTGGCTGTTGCTGAAGGTCAGTGGAGCGTATACGGAGAACACCGATCTCCGATACCACTTTGACAGCATCGATCTGACACTGGACCCCGACCCGGACCAGGTGGGCACCCCCGGCGGATACGGCTTTGAATTTCCCTATGCCGGTGTATCCCAGGACGGTACGCTGACCATGCTGGTTCGATATACCATCGATCTTGCGGGGCAGAGCTCCCTGCTGGATGAGCCTCGGCAGGTCACGCTGCTGCTGGACGATTTGGTGTGCAATGATATGACCGAGAGCGGCGACGAGGACGTGATTTTGGCAGAGGGTCACTGGACATTGACCTTCCCTCTGGAGCCGGGGGAGGTGGGGACCGTACTGGCCCTGGATGAAATTCAGGTGCCTGCAATGAAGCTGGAGACCCGGGAGACAAAGACCATCCCATTGCGGGATGTGAAAATTTCAGCCACGGACATCACCTACGTCCAGTCTGCGGAGGATCAGGAATGGAATCCCCTGAAATGCGTCCTGGTGCTGGAAGACGGCAGTCAGGTGAACTGGTCCAGCGGCTCCAGCCGCTTCCGGGACGAAGAGCACACAGAGTGGAGCAGTGTCTGGTACTGGCAGGTGCCGGTGGACCTGAGCCGTGTCACAGCCCTCCGCTTCGGCGATGTGGAAATCCCCCTGAACTGAATGAAGCGCAAGACCCGCCCGGCCACGGCGCCGGGCGGGTTTTTTGTGGTATCCTGTGACCAACAGGGGTAAAATCCTGTCTATAAGGGTGAGAGGGGAGGCGAAACCATGGAGGACCGGGAGATCCTGACGCTGTTCCAACAGCGGGACCAGGGGGCCATTCCGGCGCTGGAGGAGCGCTACGGCGCGCGGCTGCGGGCATTGGCCGGGCGGCTGCTGGGCAGTCCCCAGGACGCCGAGGAGTGCGTCAGCGACACGTACCTGGCCGCCTGGAACGCCATCCCACCGGAGGAGCCGGTATACCTGTTTGCGTACCTGGCCGCCATCTGCCGCAACAAGGCTTTGACTTATCTGGAGCGGGAGAAGGCCCAGAAGCGCCGGGGAGAGCTGGTGGCCCTGACGGAGGAACTGGAGCAATGCATTCCGGACACCCGCCGGGAGCGGGAGGCAGACGGCCGGGAGATCGGGGAGGCCCTGAACCGCTTTCTGGCGGGACTGGGGGAGGAGGCGAGGCGGTTCTTCCTGCGGCGCTACTGGTACGCTGAGAGCGTGAAAGAGGTGGCAAAAAATTGCGGCGTCAGTGAGAGCAAGGTGAAGATGTCGCTGCATCGGACCCGCAAGAAGCTGCGGGCATTTTTACAGGAGGAGGGGCTTTGGCAATGAAGGGGCAGGATTTGTACGAGGCGCTGAGCCACGTAGACCCGGTCATGGCGGAGGAGGCCGTCCGGCCGATGCGACGCCGTCTGTGGCGGCGGTGCCTGCTGACAGCGGCCTGCGTGTGTTTGCTGCTGGCCGGAGGGGCTTTGGCAGCGGAAGCAATTTTCGGTGTCCAGATCACAGGCATTTTTTATAATGAGAGAGAATCCGGCTACCGGGTGCTGCCGGAACTGGAACCCTATCCGGCGGAGAATTTTTCCTCTCCGGCGCTGACGCAGGCCCTGGAAGAGGTGCGGCAGCAGTACCTGGAGTATCAGCCTGAAGACAGTGAATTTCAAGGGGGTTATCGGTTCCTGGGGGATACCTGGGCGGACTGTGAGGCGTTTCTTGGCATTTCTCTTCCCAATCCTCTGGAAAGCGCGGCAGGTTTGAGCCCCCTTTCCAGCGGGGCGCTTCCTTTGAGCAGGGATAACGCACACTGCTCTGTAAACTTAACGGCGGACGCCTCTGGTAATCTGGGATACGTGCTTGTGTCTACCTGCTATGAGACGGAGGAGTACAAAGTTTCCCTGCGTGTGGACTTTTCTGTGGAAGGAAATGGAAATGACCCGGAACTCCGGGTATTCTACGATGGGGAAGCGGATTTCGATGTGGATACGTATCCCCTTGCCGACGGGCAGAAGGCCGCTTTGCTCACCGCCCGGAAGGAAACGATGAGCTACACGAAGACAACGACCTATTTTGTCCGTGCGGATGGCATCTATACCCTGTCGGTATGGCGGTCCGGCACCGGGCACGAAGAAGCAGTCCGGGAGAAATTATGCGAACTGTTGGATCTGTTCTGAACGCAAAAAAGAGACGGCACAGCCGTCTCTTTTTTGATGCGCTTTTACATGAACAGGCACAGCAGGATCGGCAGAAAGATCGCCGGTAAGTAATTCATGACCTTCAGCTTGGTGATGCCCAGCAGGTTCAAACCCAGCCCCACGATCAGCAACGACCCCACCACGGTCATCTCTGGGATGACAGCGGCGTCATACTGCAGCAGCGGTGCCACGACCCCGGCCAGACACGCGATGCCGCCCTCGATGACCAGCACCGCCACCGCTGCCAGCAGGACGCCCAGTCCCAGGGAGGAGGCGAAGATGATGGAGGAGATAAAGTCCAGGGTCGCCTTGGTGAAGAGCATGGTGTGGTCGCCGGTGAGGCCGTCGTTGAGGGCGCCCATGATGGTCATGGCGCCCACGCAAAATACCAGGGAGGCGGTGACGAAGCCCTCCGCCAGGGAGGTTTTGGCTCCATCCCGCTTGAAACGCTTCTCCAGCTTCTCCGCAAAGCGGTTCAGATGTCCGTCCAGGTCCAACAGCTCACCGATGACAGCGCCGATGGCCATGGAGAGGACGGTGATCAGGGCGTTCTCTCCGCCCATCAGGCCGGTAATGCCGATAAACAGCGTACACAGCCCCAGACCCTTCATCACCGTGTCCTGGAGGCGCTGGGGAAGGATATTGCCAAGAAACAGGCCGATCAGACTGCCGGCAATCACAGTGCCGGTGTTGACAAGCGTACCAATCAGCATCAGGAATCACACTCCTCTTTCACAATGATGTCCCGGACCACGGCGCTGCCCAGCAACAATCCGGCGGTGGCGGGGACCCAGGGGTTGCTGGCGGGAATACTGCGGCGTCCGGGCGGCGGCGCCTCCGGCTGGGAGACGGGCTGAACCGCCTCTTCCGGGCTGAAGACCACCTTCAAGTGTTCGATGCCTCGTCTGCGCAGCTCCTTGCGCATGACCCGGGCCAGGGGACAGCCGTAGGTCTCGGAGATGTCCGCCAGCCGCAGTGCCGAGGGGTCCAGCTTGTTGCCGGTGCCCAGCGCCATCACCAGCGGGATCTCCAGACGCAGCGTGGTTTCCGCCAGGTCCAGTTTGCAGCTCACCAGATCGATGGCGTCCACCGCGTAGTCGTACCGGCAGCCCTCCGGAAAGAACTGCTCCCGGTGGGCCGCATCATAGAGCCCGACAATCGGGTGGAGGCGCAGGCGGGGGTTGATATCCAGCAGACGCCGGGCGACCGCCTCCGCCTTGGGCTGGCCCAGGGTGGAGTGGAGTGCCTCCAACTGGCGGTTGAGGTTGGTGAGAGCGACGGTGTCGCTGTCCACGATGGTCAGCTCCCCAATGCCGGAGCGGGCCAGGCATTCGGCGGCGTAGCTGCCCACGCCGCCCAGACCGAAGAGAATCACGTGGGCGGCGGCCAGCCGTGCCTGGGCCTTTGCTCCCCACAGCATCTCATTTCTCAAAAAGGGATGTTCCACCGTGTTCCGGACCTCCTGTCATGAAAGGATTCGGCCGGCTTTGAAATGTTCAAAGCCGGCCGGAAATTGTGTGACTTTTTTCCCGCCGGAATTTAGCCGACGTACTGGATGCCGGAGCCCTGCTCAACGGTGTAGCCCTCGGTCTTCTCTGCGTACCACTCGTTCACGGCTTCCGTCTTCAGAGCATCCCGGACCTGGACCTGCCAGTAGGGGATATCGTAGCCCACGAAGTACATGACGTGAGCGCCATAGGAGGTCTCCACCACGCCGGTGTCGCCGGGCTGACGGCTGGGATCGAAGCACCAGTCGTTGAACTCAGTGACCATCTGGCCCTTGTAGACCTCGGTGTACAAACCGCCCTCAGAGGCAGAACCGTCAGCAGAGTTCTCCTTGGCCAGTTCGGCGAAGGAATCCTCGGTGGCGTCGCCGGCCTTCCACTCCTCCAGCAGGGCCTCGGCCTTGTCCAGAGCCTCCGCCTTCTTGGCGGCCACATCGTCCTCATAGCCCTCGTCGTCGCTGGACAGCTCACTGGCCTCGGGCTGGATCAGGATGTGACGCACATCCACGGTGTCGTAGTCATTGCGGCCACGGCTCTCGAACACTGCCACATAGTAAGCGGAGTTGGTCTCGTCCTCCAGCACAGCGGAGTCACCGGCCTGACGGGCGTCATCAAAGAGCCAGTCATTCAGGACAGAGGTGCTGTAGGTGATGCTGTCGGTATCCGTGTAAGTGGCGGTGCCCTCGCATTCATCGGCCAGGGTCTCCAGGCTGCCGCCGGCCTGCCAATCGGCGTAGATCTGATCGGCGTAGCCCTTGGCGGTGTCCATGGCCGCTGCCTTCATCTCGTCGGTGACCTCGACCTCATTGCCCTCCTCGTCGGTGGTGGCTACAGAGCCGCTGATGCGGACATACTGGGCAGAGACCACATCATAGGAGTTGCGGTCGGCCTCATAGGCCTCCTCAAGATCATCCTCAGAGTAGGCCAGGGAGTCGGAATAGGCGGTTTGATAAGCGTTGGCCAGAAGAGTCCGCTTGGTCTGCTCCTCGTAGATGCTCTTGGTCATGGTGCTGCCGAAGATCATGGTGAGGTACTGGCTCTCCGTGTAGCCATAGGTGGAGGCGCCAGTAGTCAGAGCCTCCATATTGTTGTCCAGGGAGGCCTGCATGTCATCATTCCAGGTAAAGCCCTCCGCCTCGGCGGCGTCGTTCAGGGCCTGGATGTCGGCCATGCTCTCCAGCGCCTGGTCCAGGAAATAATCGTACCAGGTGGAGCCCTCCTCGGCACCGGTGAACATGGCGCCCATGGAGGAGACAGTCTGGTCCTTCAGGGAGCTACTGGTGTCGATGCCGATATAGCTCATATAGCTATAATAGTTATTTATAAAGCTCTGATAGGCGTTCTGATAGTAGAAGCTCACCTCTGCGGCGGTGTACTTCTCGCCGTTGATGGTGACGGCGGTGGTGGTACGCTGGATGATGTTGGACTTCCAGACGATGGCAGCCACGGCCACCAGCAGGAATACCACGAAGATGGTGCCGTAGAGGAGGTTGCTGCGCTTTTCTTCCTTGCGCTGTTTGGCCTCCCGGGCGGTTTTGGGATCCACCCAGCCGGAGCTGGCCTGGTCCTGTCGGGTTTTCTTCTCTCTTGATGCGCTCATTTGTGTTCAGTCCTCTCAAGTTTTCAAGTGCACGGCGCGTCGCCGCAGAGTGAGGCGGCGCCGTCCGAAAATTCGCACTCGCATATTATACCGGATATGGCGCCATTCTGCAAGTGGAAATTGTGGATTCCAGGCGGAAAGCCGTGGAAAGATGGGCAAAAAAAGTGGAGCAGACCCGCTGCTCCCAAAAAGACACCCCGCGGTGGCCGTGTAGGACTCGTTATAACCTGCACCTTCACGGCCAGGTGGGTTGCCTCCAGTGCGCTTTATCGCTTCCAACTTCCAGCCGCAGACGGCAGCCGGGAGGCCTGCGAACCACGCCCTGATCTGGCATCCCTTATAACGAAATGTGGGTTAAAAAAAGACCTATCACGCACCCCGCAGGGTATCATACAACAAAGGCGCCTTTGTCTGTCAGGAGGGGTCTTCCTCCTCATCGGCGAAAAGCTGTTCCATAAACAGCTCGTATACCTCGTCGATTTCCTCGTCGCTGTCCAGAGTAGAGAACAGATCCTCGCCGTCCTCGTGGATGACCTTCAGAATCACCAGGCCGTTGTCAGGATCATCTTCATTCTCGCCTTCGGTCTCGGCGGGAAAGAAGGCCTGATAGATCTGGCCATTGTGCTCCAGAGAATCCACGAACTCCAGCACCAGCTCTTTCCCGTCCTCATCGGTGACGGTAATAAAGGTGGGGCCGAACTCCTCGCTCATGGGGGGACCTCCTTACTGTCTTGGTACTTGGTATGGTGTCATTTTACATGAGTTTTCCGTGGAATGCAAGAGGCGGAACTTTGGGAAATGATGAAAAGATGCATGGAAAGACGGAAGTTATCCTGCCCAAAAAGAAAAAAATCATGCGGAAAGGGAACTTTTTTTCGGGAAAAAGCGACTTTTTTAATGTTGACATGGGATGTTACAATAGTAGATATTATGGCGAGTTGTGAGCATCTGCGGCCGCGGTCAAAGCGGCACGGCAGACCGCTTTTTCGCGGAATCTGTATACAAAAGAAGGAGGTGCCGGCCATGGAACACGGCAAGCGGGAGGAAGCCCCAAAGACGCCTCGCCGCCGGGAGCCCAAACGGCGCGGCGGTGCGGGGAGGATTGTGAAACGGGTCCTCTTCGTGCTGATGACGCTGCTTTTGATTGGTGTGTGTACGTCAGCCATGATGGCGTGGATTTTCCTGAAGTATGTGGATACCACTCTGACTCCGGTGCTGCAGGTAAACGCTGATTCCTACAACATGAATTACAGCTCCTTTATTTATTATCAGGACAAGGAGACCGGAGAGTGGGTGGAGTATCAGACCATCCATGACGTGGAAAACCGCATCTGGGTGGATATCGACGACATGCCCGACGCATTGTGGCAGGCGGCGGTGGCCATCGAGGACGAGCGGTTCTTCTTCCACAACGGTGTGGACTGGAAGCGGACTGCCGGCGCCACGGTGTTCACCTTCCTGGGAATGCAGGATACCTACGGCGGTTCCACCATCACCCAACAGGTTCTGAAGAACATGACCGGAGATAATGCGGGCACTGTCAACCGTAAGGTCCGGGAGATCTTCCGGGCTCTGGAGTTTGAGAAGAACTACACCAAGTGGGACATCCTGGAGATGTATCTCAACCGGATCTATCTGGGACAGGGGTGCTACGGTGTCCAGACCGCTGCCCAGTATTACTTCGGCAAGGATGTCAGCGAGCTGGACGCGGCGGAGTGCGCCTGCCTGATCGCCATTACCAACAACCCCTCCATGTACGGACCCATGTCCAACATCAAGGTCCCTGTGGAAAACGAGGATGGCACCACCACGTATAAAACGCCCCGGGAGCTGAACAAGCAACGCCAGGAGAACATCCTGAACAAGATGGCGGAGGTGAAGGGGCCCGATACCCTGTACGCCGATCTGACCGATCCGGATAGCTGGTCCACGTTCCTCACTGAGGACGAGGCCCAGGCGGCCAAGGATGAGATCCTCCAGTTCACCGACGGATCCACTTCCGCCTCCGACGTGGTGGAGGAGGCCACCGGCGAGAGCGGTGTCAACTCTTGGTTCGTGGACCAGGTCATCCGGGATGTGACTGCGGACTTGGCGGAGAAGTATAGCGTCTCCTCCAGCGAGGCTGAGAAGCTGCTCTACAATGGCGGCTATCACATCTATACCACACTGGACCCCGAGATTCAGGAGATGGCAGAATCGGTTTACGAGGACCGGGGGAGCCTGAATAACCTGACCTCTGCCAACGGCCAGTTGATCCACTCCGGCATCACCATCATCGACCCTTACACCGGCAACATTGTGGCCATGGTGGGCGACATGGGGGAGAAGAAGGGCAACCTTCTGTGGAACTATGCCACGGATATCCAACAGCCCGGTTCCGCCATCAAGCCCCTGACAGCCTATGCTCCGGCTCTGGACTCCGGGGCCATCACCCCCGCCACTACCTTCGATAACTACCCTGTCCAATTGTTGGGTGGGTCTCCCTGGCCCAAGAACTCCCCCAACACCTACACCGGCTGGACCAGCGTGGCCACCGGTATCCGAAATTCCATCAATACCATCGCGGTCCAGTCGCTGGAAAAGGGCGGTGTCACCAACGCCTTTGCTTTTGCCACGGAGAATCTGGGGCTGGATCTGGCACCGGAGGATATGGACGTGAGCCCTCTGGGCCTGGGCGGACTGACCTACGGATTGTCTACCGTGGACATGGCGGCGGCTTACGCTACCTTTGTCAACAGCGGCATTTATAACGAGCCTAAGACCTATACCAAGGTAACCGATCAGGACGGCAACGTGGAGCTGGAGAACAGCGGCGAGCAGCATGTGGCCATGAAGGAGACCACCGCGTATCTCATGACCACCATGCTCCAGGATGCCATCAACGGCACTGGCGGCGCTGCCCGCTTTAGCGGTATGAGCATTGCCGGCAAGACCGGTACCACCAATGATAACTACGACCGTTATTTCGTAGGCTATACGCCTTACTATGTGGCGGCGGTGTGGGTCGGCTATGAGAAGAACGAGCGTATCAGCTACTCTGTCAACCCGGCGGCGTCGCTTTGGAAGCAGGTGATGTCGAAGGTCCACGCCGACCTGGAGAACAAGCCCTTCTCTAAGCCTTCCACGGGTCTGACCACCATTACCGTCTGCGCCGACAGCGGTATGCTGTGCACCGATGCCTGCCGGGCTGATGCCCGGGGCAACCGGTCGAAACAGGTAACAGTGGCCACGGGTACGGGTCCTACAGAGGAGTGCACGCTCCACAAAATGGTGGATATCTGTTCCGAGGGCAACTGCCTGGCCGGAGAATTCTGTCCGGAGGAGTCCATCGTGCAGAAGGGTTATCTGGATTATGTGCGGGAGGACTACGGTGCGAGCGTCAAGGCGGATGACGATGCCTATTTGATCGTGAATCTGGAAAAGGCCTTTGAGGAGAGCGGCGGCTGTCCGGTGCACACTACCCAGTCGGAGGAGCTACTGGACCCCAACGATCCCAATAACACCACCGACCCCAACAATCCGGTTAACCCTGACAACCCCTATGACCCTGATGATCCGTTCATCGATGACGATCCCAATAACCCGGACAATCAGACCCCGGATTCCGGAGATGGGAGCACCGGAAACACCGGCGGAAACAACAGCGGTACCCAGGAAGAATGGTGGGCCAACATCATCGGTCCCGCTCCCAGCACCTGAGCTGAAAAATCGCAGGTAATACAGCAAAGAAGCGG
>URXS01000046.1 GCA_900551885.1 uncultured Oscillibacter sp. | reverse complement strand
GGCATGGCAGCCTCCTGGCCCTGCTGCTGGGCGTGCCCGCCGGGGTAGTGGGCTCCACGGTGGTGGCTGTGGGCACTTCCCTGCCGGAGTTGGTCACCACGGTGAAGGCGGTGGCCCGGCGGGAGTCCTCCCTGTCAGTGGGCAACATCGTGGGGGCCAATATCATCGACCTGGCGCTGATCTTACCGGCCTGCGCTGCCGTTTCCGGCGGCAGTCTGCTGATCGGGCCCCAGACCACGGGGCTGGATTTGCCGGCCTGCCTGGTGCTGTGCGGGGCAGCGGTGGTGCCGCCTCTGCTCACCGGCCGCTTTCACCGCTGGCAGGGGGCGGCATTGCTGGGCCTGTACGCCGGGTATCTGCGTCTGCTCTTTGGATGAGCGCATCAGATGAAATGAACGAGAGGCCGCGCCAAAAGGTGCGGCCTCCCGTTTTTATTATTCAGGAACTTCCGGTGTTGACACCAGGTCCCGGACCAGCCGGGCGGTCATGCCCCAGATGGCGTGACCCTGCCAGTACCACACCGGCACCTCCACCCGGCCATGGGCCCAGGCGTAGCTGGTGGGAATGCCCACAGGGCCGTAGGGAAAATCTGCCGGCACCTGGGGCGCCAGGTCATAGGCATACAGCTCCGGCTCCGTTTTCCGGAAAAAATCCAGAGGCACGGTAAAGACCTCCGCCACCTCCGCCGGGGAGGGCCGCAAGCTGTGCAATCCGACGGAGGACACCACTCCCAGCACCGGCTGGAGCAGGAAACCCGCCTGGTTGCAGATAAAATCCGGGGTGCCCAGCACGGTCACCTGCTCCGGCGCAATGGCCAGTTCCTCCCAGGTCTCCCGCAGGGCGCACCGTTCCGCTGTCTCTCCGGGCTCCATCCGTCCGCCGGGAAAGCACACCTCGCCCTCCTGCCGCAGTCCGGCGGCCCGCACCTCGAACAGCAGACACAGGCCCTCTGTCTGCTCCACCAAAGGACAGAGGACCGCATAGCTGTGCCGGGCGCCCAGCAGGCCCGGCTCATGGCCGCTATAGCGGCGGCCCAGGGCTTCCAGCTCCGTCACAGCAGCAGACGCAGGGCACCCTGCTTATTTGAAATGTCCACGGCGGGCATACTGGGAGCGTACTCCCCGTCCAGGGACCAGGGCAGCTCCTCCTCCGTCTCCAGGTGGAGCTGGGAGACGTGGCGAAACACCAGGCCCTGTCCGTCGTAGTTCTGGTTCAGCAGATTAAAGACCAGATTCTGCAGGTCCATGGCGTTTTTGGGGTTGGGGATCAGCAGCAGCTCGAATTTCCCGTCGTCCAGCACCACCCGGCCCGGGTCCAGCTTCATGAGCCCGCCGATGGAGGTGGAGTTGCAGACGGCACCGAACAGGTACTCCCCATCCAGGTTCTCTCCGTCGGCGGTAAGCCGCACCCGATAGGGCCGCAGGGAGTTCAGATCCTTCATGCCCTCCAGAATGTAGGCAAAGTGGCCCAGGGCGTTTTTGGCGGCTTGGGGGGCGGAGTAGGAGGTCCTGGTAAAGGCCCCGAAGGAGGCCACATACACAAAATACCGCTGGTTCCACCGGCCGATGTCCAGCACCTGCACCCGACCCTGGAGAATCGCGGCGGCAGCCTGTTCCGGATCCGGGGGAAGGTGGAGGCTGGCGGCGAAGTCATTGGTGCTGCCCTGGGGCAGATAGCCCAGCAGGGGCGGATGCTCCAGCCTGGACAGACCGGAGATCACCTCGTTGAGGGTGCCGTCTCCGCCGGAGGCCACCACCAGGTCATACTTTCCGCCCTCCCGGGCGGCGGTTTCCGCGGCGTCGCCGGGGGCGGTGGTCTGATGGATGCGCACCAGATACCCGCCCTCGGAAAGGCGGGCCAGCGCGTCAAACAGCGGCCCCCGGGGCTTGCTGCGGCCGGCCTTGGGATTAAAGATCAAAAGAAGGGTCTTGGATTCCGTATCCATACAAAAGCGCCTCCCGCGCGAAAAAAGACGGCGTAGTTTGTTAAAATCGTGTAAGAGACAGTATAACACGGGAAACTGAGGATTGCAATTCCCATGGGTGGTGTGTAGAATAAAATCAGTGAGTAAGGGCCTCCGCACGGTGCGGAGGAGAAGGAGGAACCATGGGGCGCAAGAGCAGCTATGTGCGGATGGGGCTGACCGTGTTTTTCACAGTCTGCGCCATTTTGCTGTTTTATGATACGCTGTTCGGCAGCCGGACCGCCATTGCCTTTGGCAGACAGTTTTTCAAAGCCCTCCAGCCGGTATTTTATGGAGCGCTGATCGCCTACTTGCTGGCGCCGGTTGTGAATTTTTTTGAGCGCAAGCTCTTCCATGACCATCTTCAGCGGGCGCGGGAACAAGGGAAAATGACCTCCCGCCGAGCCCGAGCGGTGAGCCTGCTGCTGACCTGGATGCTGATCTGCGCGGCCGGGTACCTGCTGGCGTCCTTCCTGCTTCCGGAGCTGTATAAGAGCGTGGTACAGTTGGTGACCAGCGCCGAGTCCTACTATCAGACCGTCCGGGGCTGGGTGGAACATCTGCTGGAATCCAACCCGGAAGTGGAGATGTGGGTCACCCAGCAGTTGAACATCTATTATGAAGACATCCAGTCCTGGCTGACGCTGAAGATGCTGCCTCAGGCCACCACGCTGATGACCGTCCTCTCCGGCGGCATTGTCAGCGCCCTGAACTTTTTGCTGGATCTGCTGGTGGGCATCATCGCCTCAGTGTATCTGCTGGCTACGAAAGAGCGCTGCGCCGCTTACTCCAAAAAGGTGATCTGCGGGCTGTTCTCCCGGACCAACGCCCAGTGGGTGCTGCGGGGCGCACGGAAGGTGGACGAGATCTTCGCCGGTTTCGTCCGAGGCAAGCTGCTGGATTCCCTGATCATCGGGATCCTGTGCTTCATCTGTTGCAGCATTTTCGGTTTCCCCTACACGCCGCTGGTATCGGTGATCGTGGGCGTGACCAATGTGATCCCCTTCTTCGGCCCCTTCCTGGGGGCCATCCCCAGCATCTTCCTGATTTTGCTGGTTTCCCCGCTGCAGGCCCTATATTTTGCATTGTTTGTGCTGGCTCTCCAGCAGTTGGACGGCAATATTATCGGACCTCTGATTCTGGGGGACAAGACCGGCATCTCCAGCTTGTGGGTCATCATCGCCATCCTGGTGGGCGGAAGCTTCTTCGGCGTGGCGGGTATGTTCTTCGGTGTGCCGGTGTGTGCCTGCCTGCTCAGCGCCGTCAGCTTCTTTGTGAACAGCCGGCTGCGCCGCCGGGACCTGCCGGTGGACATTACCGCTTACAGCGCTGCTGCCAGACAACCAGAGAAAGAGGAAGAAAAAACGGAGAGACCTGGCGAAAAGAAGCCGTGATTTTTTGAAAAAGCCTTGCAATCAGGGGGGCTATCGTGTACAATACAGCCTTGCGGAAGGGTTGGTTATGAAAATAACAAGCCTCTCCGCAGGGCTATTCTTTCAGCCCCGTGAATACTGCCTGGACGGACAGTTTCCGTCCAACACTGACCCGGAAGCGGGCAGTGATTGAAAAAGGAGAGCATCATGAAGAAGAGAACCTTGTCGCTCCTTCTTCTGGTCAGTCTCCTGGGCGCCGTACTCACCGGATGCGGAGGCGGCAGCGCAGAGGAGACGCCGGAGACAAGAGCGGCGGCCAACACCATTACCGTTGGCATCGCCCAGGACCTGGACAGCAGCCTCGACCCTCACAAGACCGTGAAGGCGGGGACCCGGGAAGTCATGTTCAACGTGTTCGAGGGCCTGATGAAGCCTACGCCGGAGGGGGACCTGATTCCGGCGGTGGCGGAGAACTATACGATTTCTGACGACGAGACCGTCTATACCTTCACCCTTCGGGACGGCGTCAAGTTCCACAACGGCGACACCGTGGACGCCGACGACGTGGTGTACTCCATTGAGCGGTGCATCGACCCGGAGGAGGCCGACATCGTGCCTGTGGAGGCTTTTGCGAATATCGCCTCTGTGGAGGCCACCGATGAAAAGACCGTGGTCATTACCCTGAATGAGCCCAGCAATGAGTTCGTCTCCTATCTGACCACCGCCATCATTCCAGCGGACTACGACCAGCAGGACACCGCCCCTGTGGGCACCGGTCCTTTTAAGTTTGCCTCCCGCACCGCTCAGGATTCCATTGTTCTGGAGAAGTTCGACGAGTACTGGGGTACCCCTGCCTATCTGGACACGGTGACCTTCAAAATCATTGAAAACGCCGACAGCCTGCTGCTGAGCCTTCAGAGCGGTGCCATCGATCTGTGCAGCCACCTGACCAGCACCCAGACTGCCCAGTTGGGAGAGGAGTTTCAGATCCTGGAGGGCACCATGAACCTGGTCCAGGCCCTCTACCTCAACAACGCCGAGCCGCCCTTTAACAACGAGCTGGTGCGCCAGGCCCTGTGTTACGCCGTGGACCGCCAGCAGATTCTGGACCTGGCCTTCGACGGGTACGGCGCCCTGATCGGCTCCAGCATGTACCCGGCCTTCACCAAATATTTTGACGACAGCTTGACGGATTACTACACCTATGACCCGGACAAGGCCATGGACCTGCTGGCCCAGGCGGGCTATCCGGGCGGGTTTGACATGACCATCACCGTGCCGTCCAACTACCAGCCTCACATGGACACCGCCACGGTGCTGGTGGAGCAGCTCAAGGCTGTGGGCATCAATGCCACCATTGAGCCCATCGAGTGGGAGAGCTGGGTGGAGGACGTGTACACCAACCGCCAGTTCCAATCCACTGTGGTGGGTGTGGACGCCGCCAACATGACCGCCCGGGCCCTGTTGGAGCGGTTTACCTCCGATTATGACCGGAATTTCATCAACTACAACAACGCCGACTACGATGCCCTATTCCAGCAGGCCATCACCTGCTACGACGATGACGAGCAGACGGCGCTGTACAAGCAGATGGAGCGCAACCTGACCGAGCATGCCGCCAACGTCTATATCCAGGACCTGGCGGACCTGGTGGCCCTGCGGACGGGGCTGGAGGGTGTGCAGTTCTATCCCATTTATGTGCTGGACCTGTCCACGGTCCGCTACGCCCAGTGATATGAGAGGCGGCCGATTTCACGCCGCTGACCCGAGAGGGGGACGAGGACGATGAAGTATGCGATTCGGCGGATTGCCATGCTGCTTCTGACCATGGTCATCGTCTCCCTTTTGGCGTTTGTGGCCTTTGATCTGATCTCCGGCGACCCCGCCACCGCCATGCTGGGCACCCAGGCCACCGAGGAGAGCGTGGCGGCCCTCCGGGCGGAGCTGGGTCTGGACCAGCCTCTGCTGCTCCGGTATGGCCGGTGGCTTCTGGGCTTTTTTACCGGCAACCTGGGGACCTCCTATAACTATTACCAGCCGGTTTGGGACCTGATCGCCTCCAAGGTGGTGCTGACCCTGACATTGAGCCTTCTGAGCTTTGCGCTGATCGTGGTGGTGTCTGTACCCCTGGGGGTGTGGTCCTCCCGTCATGCCGGCGGTCCCCGGGACGGCATCCGCACCGCCTTCAACCAGTTCTGCATGGCGGTGCCCCCCTTCTTTACCGGCATTTTGCTGACGTGGCTGTTCAGCACGGTGCTCCATGTGTTCACCCACGGTAGCTTCCCGGGACTGGACGCAGACCTGTGGGGGTCCCTGCGGTATCTGATCTTCCCCGCCGTGTCCCTGGCCATTCCCCGCATCGCCATGACGGTGCGGATGCTGCGCAGCACCATTCAGGAGGAGATGGGCAAGGCCTACGTCCGCACTGCCATCTCCCGGGGCAATGACCGCCGGGGTGTGCTGTATCACCATGTACTGAAAAACGCCCTGGTGCCGGTGGTCACCTTCCTGGCCCAGACCATGGCGGAGATCGTGGCCGGCAGCATCGTGGTGGAGCAGGTGTTCGCCCTGCCGGGCCTGGGGCGGATGCTGGTGGCCTCCATCTCCAACCGGGACTATCCGGTGGTCCAGGCCATCGTGGTGATTCTGGCTTTCTGGGTGGTGCTGGCCGGCACTGCCGCGGACCTCATCAACCAGCGGATTGACCCGCGCCTGCGGTTGGGAGGCGACCTATGAGACGGAGAAACGGTTATCTCTGGGTGGGCGGCATCCTGGCGGCGGCCATGGCGGCGCTGATTCTGGTGGGCTTTTTCTGGACCCCCTATGACCCCACCGCCATCTCCGTGGGGCCCAAGTTTGCCCCGCCCTCTCTCCAGCACCTGCTGGGTACCGATAACTTCGGCCGGGACATCCTCAGCCGGGTCATGAAGGGCGCGGGCACCACCTTCACCATCGGCGCTGCCACTGTGGCCATCGGCGCCGTGTGTGGCACGGCGGTGGGCGCCCTGACCGGCTATTTCGGCGGCGTGGCGGATGAGGTCCTCATGCGGCTCAACGACGCCCTCACCGCCTTCCCCAGCATTTTGCTGGCCCTGGTGGTGATCTCCCTGCTGGGCCCCGGCAGCAAGTACAACGTCATCATCGCCCTGGGCCTGGTGTTTATTCCCAGCTTTGCCCGGGTCACCCGCACGGCTTTTGCCGCCCTGCGGGGCGTGAACTATGTGAAAAGCGCCCGGCTGATGGGCGCCTCTCCCGGACGCATCCTGGTGGTCCATATCCTGCCCAACACCCTCTCCGTGCTGCTGCCTGCCATCACCATCGGCTTCAACAATGCGGTGCTGGCGGAGGCCTCCATGAGCTTTCTGGGCATCGGCGTCACCCCGCCGGACGCGTCTCTTGGCTACATGCTCTCCGAGGCTCAGAGCATGATCGGCGCAGCCCCCTGGTACGCCATCGGCACCGGCCTTGCCATCGTGGTGATGGTGTTCAGCGTGGGTCTGATCGGTGAGGGCCTGCGTCGGGGCGGAGAGGAGGATTGAGATGCTGACCATTGAAAACCTCCATGTGAAGTTCCACAACCGAGACCGGGAAGCCGTGGCCGGGGTATCCCTCTCCATTGCCGACGGCGAGATTCTGGGGCTGGTGGGAGAGTCCGGCTCCGGCAAGTCCGTCACCGCCATGAGCGTGGCGGGCCTCCTGCCCCGAAAGCAGTGCGATTACAGCGGCAGCGTGTACCTGGACGGCGTGGAGCTGCTCCACGCGGACCGCAGCCTGCTGCGGAAAGTCCAGGGCCGCTCCATCGGTGTGGTGTTCCAGGAGCCCCAGAGCTATATGGACCCGCTGATGAAAGTGGGCCATCAGGTGGAAGAGGTGCTGCGCATCCACACGGATCTGACGCCCCAGGCTCGGCGGGACCGGGCACTGGAGGCCATGGCGGCGGTGGAGCTTCCGGATCCGGAGGCGGTGTATGACAAGTACCCCCACCAGCTCTCCGGCGGCATGTGCCAGCGGGCCATGATCGCCGCGGCCATCGTGGCCCGGCCAGGCCTCTTGCTGTTGGATGAGCCCACCACCGCCCTGGATGTGACCATCCAGGCCCAGATCCTGGACCTGCTGAAAAAGCTGAACCGGGAGGGCGGTATGTCTATGCTGTTCATCTCCCACAACCTGAACGTGGTGCGCAAGCTGTGTTCCCGGGTGGCGGTCATGCAGCGGGGCGTGTTGGTGGAGGAGGGGGACATCAACCAGGTCTTCTACCACCCCCAGCACGACTACACCAAACGGCTGATCGCCGCCATTCCCACCCGGCACCGGAAGGAGGATACGCCATGAGTGAAGAACGACTGGCCCTCTCCGTGCGGCACGTCACCAGCGGCTACCGGGACGGCGGCGTGCTGCGCCGGAAGGGCCCCTATCAGGAGGTCCTCCACGACGTGACCTTCGATGTCCGCTACGGGGAGATCTTAGGCCTGGTGGGCGAGTCCGGCACCGGCAAGTCCACCCTGGCCCGCACCATTTTGGGTATTGTGAAGCCGGAGTCCGGGCAGGTGATCCATTACACGAAACGGCCCCAGATGATCTTTCAGGATCCGTACAGCTCCCTGAACCCCGCCTACACGGTGGAGTGGATTCTGGAGGAACCTTTGCGAATCTACGGAAAGTACGACCGGGCGGAGCGCAAGCGCCGGGTCCGGGACATGCTGGAGCGGGTGGAGCTGCCGGAGGAGTGCCTGGCGGCCCATCCGGCGGAGCTCTCCGGCGGCCAGCGCCAGCGGGTGTCTATCGCCACAGCGCTGATCCAGCGGCCCAAGTTTCTGATCGCCGATGAGCCGGTCAGTGCCCTAGACGTGACCATCCAGGCCCAGATTCTGAAGCTGCTCAAGAACCTGCGGGACGAGCTGGAGCTCAGCTATCTCTTTATTTCCCACGATCTGAACGTGGTCTACCAGCTCTGCGACCGGGTGCTGGTGATGAAGGCCGGCCGGGTGGTGGAGCAGGGCACCGTGGACGAGATCTTCGACCACCCCCAACAGGACTACACGAAACAGCTTCTGGCCGCCGCGGAGTGAACCCATGAGAGCCTTTTTCCAAGCACATAAGAAATTGCACATCTGGCTGTTGACGGATGTCCTTTTGCTGGCGGCCTTCCTGGCGGCCCGGCATCAGCGAGCGTGGATGAACGCCCTGGCGGACCACGTCACCACCCCCTTCAAGACCGCCCTGGGGCGGCTGTGGGGGGCGGTGCCCTTCTCTGCCATGGAGGTGCTCTACACCCTGGCGGGGCTGGCCGCCGTTGCCTACATCATCTGGAGCATTGTAGCGGTGGTCCGGGCCCGCGGACGGCGAGGACGGCGGGCCTACGGCGCCGTTCTGGGCGCCGCCTGCGCCGGAGGGACGATATATCTGATTTTCTGCCTGCTGTGGGGTGTCAACTACTGGACTGACGGCTTCCAGGACAAATCCGGCATCCACGAGGCGGCGGTGTCCACCCGGGAGCTGACGGCGGGGACCGCCTGGTTTGCTGAGAATCTCTCAGATACGGCGGACACTGTGGCCCGGGATGAAAATGGCCTCTTTGCCGTCTCCCGGCAGGAGATTTTCTCCTGCTACCAGGAAGTCTATGACGGGGCGGAGGTCCTGTTCCCCTTCCTGGAATTTGAGGACCAGCCGCCTAAGGCCATGTTCTATTCTAAATTTATGAGTGCTATGAATTTTACAGGGGTCTATTGCCCCTTCACCGGGGAGACGAATCTGAACGTGGACGCCCCGGCCTGCCTGCTGCCGGCCACGGTGGCCCACGAGCTGGCCCACCAGCGCAGCTTTGCCTCAGAGCAGGAGTGCAACTTCCTGGCGGTGCTGGCCTCTACCACCAGCGGCAATCCGGTCTACGCCTACTCCGGCTGGCTCATGGGCTACATTCATCTCAGCAACGCCCTGTATGAGGCGGACCGGGAGGCCTGGCGGACCATCCGGGACAGCCTGCCGGAGACGGTGCTGACAGACCTGACGGACAACAACGCCTACTGGGCACAATACAAGGGCGCGGCATCCGTCGCCGGGCAGAAGGTATACGACACGGTGCTCAAAGCCTACGGCGACGCCGACGGCATCCGGTCCTACGGCACTGTGGTGGACCTGTTGACGGTCTACTACCGGGACGCGGCCCTGGCCCAATAAACGAAGGAGGAGCGACTCCATGAACATTTTGGTGACCCTGGACCGCAACTATCTCCAGCCCCTGCGGGTGATGCTGGGCTCGCTGTATCTCAACAACCCCGGCCAGGTGTTTGACGTGTACCTGGTGGGAGACGGCCTGACGGCAGAGGACTTGGCCGGGCTGGAGGCCCTCTGCGCCCCTTGCGGGGCCTTACATCCGGTGGAGGTGCCCGGGGAACTGTTTGCCGGTGCACCGGTGGTGCGCTATTATTCCCGGGCCATGTACTACCGGCTGCTGGCGGCCCAGTTCCTGCCGCAATCCCTGGACCGGGTGCTGTATCTGGACCCGGACATCCTGGTGATTAACCCTCTGCGGCCCCTGTACGACACGGCCCTGGAGGGAAAGCTGATGGCGGCCTCTGTCCACCGGGGGCTGACGGATATCTCCAGCCGGGTGAACCGGCTGCGGCTGGATACACCGGAGGCGGAGGGCTATTTCAACTCCGGCGTACTGGTCATGGACCTGAATGCCATGCGGCGGCGGATGGTGCCCCAGGAGATTTTCGATTATGCCCGGGAACACGCCGACGTGCTGATCCTGCCGGATCAGGATATCCTCAACGGCCTCTACGGCACGGAGCTGTTCCCGGTGGATGAGAGCGTGTGGAACTATGATGCCCGGCGCTTTGACCGCTACCAACTGGCAAGTCAAGGGGAAATGGACATGGACTGGGTTATGGAACACACCGCGGTGCTCCACTTCTGCGGCAAGCGCAAGCCCTGGCACAAGAGCTACCGGGGCCGTTTTTCCGCCCTGTACAAGCACTACCAGCGGCTGCTGGAGCGGTTGGAGGCACAATAAAAAACCAGCGGGACCGCATTTGCGGTCCCGCTGTTGTTTGGAGAGATCTCCCGTCCGTTACGGACGGCTCCGCTTTTTCAGGAGAAGAGCAACGCCGCCGGCCAGAGCGGTCAGCGCCAGGGCGATGCCGATGTGCATGGGCAGCGTGATGCCCCAGAATATGGACCCGTGGGAGGCACCGTCCAGAATCTCCGGAATCAGGGCCAGGGTCAGCAGCACGGCACAGGCCGTGGAGAGAACGGGTGCCAGCCACAGAAGACGCCGCCTGGCGAAGAACAGCACAGCCACCCACAGGATCTGCAGCCCGCCGAACAGAGCAGCCTGCCAGAATGTGTTAATCCAGTCCATGTCTCTGCCTCCCTTCCATTGGCAATTCCAGAATAGCAGAAAAGTCCGCCGCTGTCCACTACCTATGATTGTGCAAAAGAGTGCATTGCGTTCTAAAAAACAGGGAGACAGGCAAAGCCGCCTGTCTCCCCGCGTTTGTCAGATCTGTTTATTTCATCAGCCCGCACACCAGGTCTGTGTACCCGGCCGGGTCCTCCAGGGGCAATCCCGCGATCAGCAGGGCCTGGTCGTAAAGCAGGGTGGCGTACTGCTTGGCCTTCTCCGGGTCCGCCGTCACGGCGGTCTCCAGGGCGGCAAAGACCGGGTGCTCCACGTTCAGCTCCAAAATTCGGTCGGCGTGAATGGCGCTGTCCGGCTGGACCGCCTGGAAATACTTCTCCATCTCAAAGCTCAGGCCCTCTCCCGCGGTCAGGCACACAGGGTGAGACTTCAGACGGGCGGAGGCCCGGACCTCCTTGACCTTGTCGCCCAGGGCCTCTTTCACAAAGTCAAAGGTGGCCTTGTGGGCGTCGGCGGCCTCCTGGGCCTTCTCCTGGTCGCCTTCGGTAATCTCCTGATCCAGGACAGAGCGGAACTCCTTGTCCTGGTAGCTGTGGAGAATCTGGGCGCAGAACTCGTCCACCTCCTCGGTGAAGTAGAGGATCTCCGTGCCGGACTCCCGCAGACCCTCGGTCTGGGGCAGCTTGTCGATCTTGTCCAGAGACTCGCCGGAGGCGTAGAAGATATACTTCTGGTCCTCCTTCATCCGGGAGACATACTCAGAAAGGGTCACGGGCTTCTTCTCCGTGGAGGAGTAGAACAGCAGCAGGTCCTGAAGCAACTCCTTGTGGGCGCCGTACTCACTGACGGCGCCGTATTTGAGCTGACGGCCGAAGTTCTTCCAGAACTTCTCGTAGCCCTCCCGGTCGTCCTTTAGCATCTTGGCAAGCTCGCTCTTGATCTTCTTCTCCAAATTGGTGGCAATCACCTTCAACTGCCGGTCGTGTTGCAGCAGCTCCCGGGAGATGTTCAGGCTCAGGTCCGGAGAGTCCACCACGCCCCGGACGAAGCGGAAGTGGTCCGGCAGCAGGTCGGCACACTTGTCCATAATGAGGACACCGTTGGAGTAGAGCTGCAAGCCCTTCTCATACTCTTTGGTGTAGAAGTCGAAGGGGGTGGCCCCGGGGATGAACAGCAGCGCTTTGTAGGTGACGGCGCCTTCGGCGGACACGGCGATCACCTTCTGGGGGTCGGCGTAGTCGTGGAATTTGTCCCGGTAGAACTTGTTGTACTCCTCCGGCTTCACGCTGGACTTGCGCCGCTGCCAGATGGGCACCATGGAGTTGAGGGTCTCCACCTCTGTGTAGGTCTCGTATTCAGGCTTGTCATCGGGAGACCCCTCCTTCCGGCGGGTCTTGGAGACCTCCATGCGGATGGGGAAGCGGATATAGTCGGAGTACTTGCGCACCAGCTCCTGGAGGCGCCAGGATTCCAGGAACTCGCTGTACTTCTCGTCGTCGGTGTCAGGCTTGATGTGCATGATGATGTCGGTGCCCACATCCTCCCGGCCGCCCTCGGTGATGGTGTAGCCGTCGGCTCCGGAGGAGGCCCAGGTGTAGGCGGTCTCGGCGCCGTACTTCTTCGTCACCACGGTGATCTGGTCGGAGACCATGAAGGCGGAGTAGAAGCCCACGCCGAACTGACCGATCACGTCGGTGTCCTTGGCGTCGTCCCCCACCTCCTGCTTGAATTTGTAGGAGCCGGAAGAGGCGATCACGCCCAGATTGTTCTCCAGGTCCGCCTTGTCCATGCCGATGCCGTTGTCGCTGACGGTCAGGGTCCGATTGTCCTTGTCCACCTTGATCTCGATTTTGAAGTCCTTGCGGCTCATGCCCACGGAATCGTCTGTCAGGGCCTGGTAGCAGAGTTTATCACAGGCGTCGCTGGCGTTGGAGATGATCTCCCGCAGGAAGATCTCCTTGTGGGTGTAAATGGAGTTGATCATCAGGTCCAGCAGCCGCTTGGACTCCGCTTTAAATTGTTTTTTTGCCATGGAAAATCGCTTCCTTTGTTTCTTTTTTCACAACAAATTCAGTATAGCACGTCCAATGACGCAAATAAATGACCAATTTGTAAATTCCGTGGGCAAATGGTTGTCTATTTTGCCATTTGCGAGTAAAATGAAGACAAAATTAAGCAGCGTGGTGCGATAGCACCACGAAAAAAAGGAGCGCTTGTTCCATGGGATTCTTTCAAAAGCTCAGAACCGGATTGATCCGGTTCATGTACGGCCGCAACGGCATCGATCAACTGGGCGTGGCAGTGGTATGGGGCTGCCTGATTCTGGATATCCTGACCATGTTCCTCTCCGGCCGGTTTCCCCTGCTGGGGATCGTTTTGGGTTGGGCGTCCATGGCGGTTTGGGTGTATGCCCTGTTCCGGGTATTCTCCAAGAACCTGAACAAGCGCCGGGCGGAGAACCAGCGGTGGCTGAACTGGTGGTGGAAGGTGAAGAGCAGCCGTTCCAGCGCCAAGGCCCGCCACGCCGACAAGGAACACAAGTATTTCACCTGCAAAAACTGCGGGGCCATCTGCCGGGTGCCTGCTGGGAAGGGAAAGATTATCATCACCTGTCCCAAGTGCGGCGCCCAGATCCAGGGCAGAAGCTGACAGGGCAGCAAGGAGCGGAGGAGACGGAGTGGAGACGGAAAAGCTGTTGAACTTCGGCTGCGAGATGGGGCGGCAGCTCCTGCAGAACGGAGCGGAGATCTACCGGGTGGAGGAGTCTATCCTCCGTCTGCTGGCGGCCTATGGGCGGAAGGAGGCGGAGGTGTTTGCCATTCCCTCCTGTATCATCCTCAATATTCAGGAGGGAGAGCGGAACTACACAAAGTCCATCCGCGTCCAGACCGTTTCCAACAATCTGCGCCGGCTCAGCAATCTCAACGCCCTGTGCCGGGATATCTGCCGGGAGCCACCGCCGGTGGAGGAGTCTGTCCGCCGGATGGAGACCATTCTGGCCCAGCCGGTGTATCCATCGCTGGTGGGCTTTTTGGCCTATGGGCTGGTGGCCTTCTTTTTTACGCTTTTCTGGGGCGGTGATCTGCTGGACGCCGTGGCGGCCTTTCCCTGCGGATTGGTGGTACGGGTCGTTTTGGTGTCCATGCGCCGGCTCCACGCCAATGAGTTTTTCAGCAACCTGGCCGCGGCCATGCTGTCGGCGCTGGAGCCCCTGCTACTGTCATGGGCCGGCGTGCCGGTGAATACGGACAAAATGATCATCGGCACCATCATGCTGCTGGTACCGGGCATTGCCATCACCAATGTGATGCGGGATGTGTTGGCCGGCGATTTTCTCACGGCCCTGACCCGCTTCGCCGAGGTGCTGATCGTGGGCATGGCCATCACCGTGGGTGTGGCCATGGCCATTGCTCTGATCCGTTTCCTCACGGGTGGGGCACTGTAAGGAGGGACGGACATGGAATGGTTTCTCCCCTGCCTGTATGCGTTCTTGGGCTGCGGCGCCTTCTGCTTCATCTTTGAACTGCGCCGGTGGTGGTATATCCTCAGTGCCGCCATCAGCGGAGCGGTGGGCTGGTTCGTGTATCTGAGCCTGTCGGACCTTACCGACGTGAGCCGCTACCTGCTGGCCACCATCGCCGTGGCGGTGTTGTCGGAGATCTTTGCCCGGTTGTACAAGACTCCCGCCACGGTATTTTTGATCATCGGTATCATTCCCCTGGTGCCCGGCGGCGGCATCTACTACACCATGGAGGCCCTGATCAACGGGGACCTGTCCCTTTTTGTCCGGTATGGCATGGAGACCGCGGCCAGTGCCGGCGCCATTGCCGTGGGCTGTTCCCTGGTTTCCTCTGTGGCACGGATTGCCGTGGTCCTGCGGCGCCGGAGGCCCTGACCCTCCGGCGGAGGTGGGAGGCGGTTTTCCAAAAGACTTTCAATCATCTGACATGCTAAAAAAATTCGGGTCCCGGCTCCGAAAGGAGCCGGGACCCGGGTTTCTTTTTGAAAAATGGAGATCAGCCGTTGCAGACAGGGACAATCCAGCCCTTGGTATCGGGGATCTTGCCCCACTGGATGCCGGTCAGGGTGTCGTACAGCTTCTGTGTCAGCTCGCC
>URXS01000045.1 GCA_900551885.1 uncultured Oscillibacter sp. | reverse complement strand
TTGTCGTAACCCATGGCTTGCCGCCATATATTTAGAATACGATTACAACCACTAAGAGGTGCGGGAGGAAGGAACATGATCTATCTGGATAACAGCGCCACCACCCAGGTGCTCCGCCCCGTGGCGGAGCGGGCCCTGGAGCTGATGGTGGAGGACCTGCGCCGTCGGGGGCTGCTGACCGACCAGCAGGCTGCCGCCGTGGAGACGGCGCCGCTGGAGCGGTTTCTGAAGAGCGACCTGGCGGAGGAGATCCGCCGGGCCGGAAATGTTCTGCGGGAGTACCGCTTCACGTTGCTGATGGATGAGCGGGACTACGACCCTGCCGCCACCGGCGATGACCGGATGCTGTTACAAGGCGTGGTGGACTGCTGCTTCGAGACGGCAGCGGGACTGACGGTGGTGGACTTCAAGACCGACCGCGTCCGCACGCCGGAGGAGATCGCGGAGCGGGCTGCCCACTACCGGCCCCAGTTGGAGGCGTACAGTCACGCCCTGGAGCGGGTGCTGGAGAAAACCGTGGCCCGCCGGGTGCTGTACTTCCTGGTGCCCGGCCAGACCGTGGAGGTCTGAGTAGAAACAGAGCGGCTGCTCCAAATGGAGGATTTCAAAAAAACTTTTGGAAAATCCTCGAAAACAGCTTGCAATTCTCCGTCAGGTGTGATAAACTAACATTCGCTTTTGTGAGGTGAAAGCTTCCCAAAGGTAGTCTGGAAGAGAAAGAGGTGAACGAGAGCAATGAAGGAAGGAATCCATCCCAATTATCAGCAGACTACGATTACTTGCGCCTGCGGTAATGTGATTGAGACAGGTTCTACCAAGAAGGATATCAAGGTGGAAGTCTGCTCGAAGTGTCACCCCTTCTTCACGGGCAAGCAGAAGCTGGTGGACACCGGCGGACGCGTGGCCAAGTTCAACAAGAAGTTCGGCCTGGACAAGTAAGTCGACACATCAAAAGGGTCTGCTGCATGGCGCGGCAGACCCTTTTTTTGCCGGTGCCCGGTGAGGTGAACCTTTACTTTTTGGCCGCAAGCGCATATACTGAGAGAAACAACCAACATTTGGGGCCTGAAAGGAGCGTTTTTTATGAATTTGCATCCCGTGGAACTGGGAACCCTGACACCGGAAGTGCTGCGGGTGTTTGGCACCCAGCCGCCTCTGCTGACCGCCGGAGACAAAAACGGCTGCAACACCATGACCATCGGCTGGTGCCAGATGGGCCGGCTGTGGAATCTGCCGGTGTGCACGGTGTACGTACGGCCTGAGCGGCATACCTTCTCCTTTATGGAGTCTCACGATTATTTCACTGTCTCCATCATGCCGGCGGACCAGCAGAAGGTCGTGGCCTTCTGCGGCGCCAACAGCGGCCGGGACGTGGATAAGATCGCCGCCTGCGGCCTGACGGTCCGATACGGCGCCGGGGATGCCCCCTTCTTCGACGAGGCGGAGTGGGTCCTGGTGTGCCGGAAGGTCTACGTCCAGGACATGGACCCTGCCAGCGTCCTGCCGGCGGCGGAAAAGACCATCCTGCCCTATTACGGCGAGAGGGGCGGCTGGCATCGCATCTACACCGGCCAGGTGATGGAGGCGTACACCCGGTAATAACCCGAAGGAACAGGAATCTATGGAGAAAACAGAAACCATTCGAGACAAAGTGCTGCTGGTGGGCCTGAGCTCACCGGTACTGAAAAAAGAGGAAAACGCCGACGAGTCCACCCTGGAGGAGCTCAGCGCCCTGGTGGAGACCGCCGGGGCGGAGACCGTCGGCATGATGCTGCAAAACCGGCCCAGCCCGGATCCCCGTACCTTCATCGGCGAGGGAAAGGTGGCGGAGGCCAAGCTTTACTGCGAGAACACCGGTGCCACCATGGTGATCTTCGACAACGACCTGTCGCCCTCCCAGATGCGGGTGCTGACAGAGCTGCTGGGGGTCCAGGTGCTGGACCGGTGTGCCCTGATTCTGGATATCTTCGCCCAGCGGGCCCGCACCAAGGAGGGCCGCCTCCAGGTGGAGTTGGCCCAGTACCAGTACCTGCTGCCCAGGCTCACCGGCATGTGGACCCACCTGGAGCGCCAGGCGGGCACCAGCGGCAAGGGGCCCATCGGCTCCAAGGGCCCCGGCGAGACCCAGTTGGAGACGGACCGCCGCCACATCCACCGCAAGATCGATAAACTGAAGGCGGATCTGGAGGAGGTGCGCCGGGTCCGGGGGACCCAGCGCCAGCGGCGGCAGAAGAATGAGATCCCCGTGGTGGCGGTGGTGGGCTACACCAACGCCGGCAAATCCACATTGCTGAACCGGCTGACCGGGGCGGGCATCCCTGCCAACGACCGCCTGTTCGATACCCTGGACACCACCAGCCGCCTGTTGACGGTCAGCGACACGCTGGACGTGGTGATCTCCGACACCGTGGGCTTCATCCGCAAGCTGCCCCACCAGTTGGTGGAGGCCTTCAAGGCCACCCTGGAGGAGCTGGAATACGCGGATCTGCTGCTCCACGTCATCGACGTGTCCAACCCGGAGTGGCAGCAACAGGCCCAGGTGGTGGAGAATCTGATCATGGAGTTGGGTGCCGGGGAGCTGCCCCGGATCGACGTGTTCAACAAGTGTGACCGGCTGCCGCCAGGGGAGATCATGCCCCATGGAGAGGACATCGTGACCATCTCTGCCCGGACCGGCGCCGGCATCGACGACTTGTTGGCCAAGATCGCCCAACGGCTGGACAGCGGCACCCGCCGCTGCGTGCTGCACCTGCCCTACGACAAGGGCGGGTTGCTGGACATGCTGTACCGGGAGGCCAAGGTGGAGTCCGTGGAGTACGGCGAGACCATTGACGTGACGGCGGTCTGCACCCCCAGAGTGCTGGGGCGGGTGGCGCCCTATGCGGAGCAGCCCCAGTGACAGACAAACAGGAGGAGACGGCGTGAGTGACATTCGGGTGCCCTTTCAGGAGGCGGAGAGCGAGTTTGTGGAAAAGCGGTCCCGCTTCATCGGCCACGTCTTTCATGTGGAGAACGAGGCGGAGGCCCGGGCGCGGATCGAGGAGACGAAGAAGCGGCACTACGACGCCCGCCACAACTGCTGGTGCTATCTGCTGCGGCAGGGGAACACCGTCCGCTACTCCGACGACGGGGAGCCCCAGGGCACGGCGGGCCAGCCCATGCTGAACGTGTTTCAGCGGCAGGGGGTCACGGACGCTTGCTGCGTGGTGACCCGGTATTTCGGCGGCATCCTGCTGGGGGCCGGAGGTCTGACCCGGGCTTATTCCAAAAGCGCCCACGACGCACTGGCCGCCGCCGGCGTGTGCCGGCTGGGGCTGTGGACGCTGTGGACGGTGCCCTGCACCTATCCGCTCCTGGAGCGGGTGAAGCTGGAGATCGCCGCTTGCGGCGGTGTCATCCGGGACACGGCGTACGCCGCGGACATCCGCATCACCGCCGCTTTCCCGGAGGGCGGCGCGGAGCGGTTCGCCCCCCGGCTGACGGAGCTGTCCGCCGGAGGTCTTGCCCTGGAGGAGGCCGGGCAGGAGCTGCTGCCGGGTCCCCGGGAGGAGATCAACTGAACGCAAAACGGGAGAGAACGATCCGTTCTCTCCCGTTTTTATCATTTCAGTCCGTTGCCCGCAGTTGGTAGCCCAGCTCCTGGACCTTCTGGCGGATGTCCGCCTGGCGGACGCCGGTGGAGTCGTAATCCACCGCCAGGCAGCCATTGGGGCTGACGCTGACGGAGGTGACGCCGGGCAGACTGTCCAGCTCCCGCTTCAGACGCTTCACATCGTGTTTCCCGGCAGAGTCCTCCAGGGAAAAATACGTGCTCAGATGAGCCATATGCCATTCCTCCTTTTCCTGTAGTCTGCCCCAAAGCGGCAGAAGTAACCGTTGCCGCCGCAGGCATAAACCGGGGCAAAGGGGACATACAATAGGAATATTGTAAAAAGACGGGAGGGAAGCACATGGAACGTCTGCGGAATCTGGGGCGGGAGGTGCTGCTGTTTTTGATGGGCGGCATGGGATATTTCTGCCTGGAGCTGGTGTGGCGGGGCTGGAGCCACTGGACCATGGTGCTGGTGGGAGGGCTGTGCTTCATCGGCGTGGGCCGTATCAATGAGGTGCTGGACTGGGACACGCCCCTGGTGCTCCAGGCCCTGATCGGTGCCGGGGTCATCACCGCCGTGGAATTCGTCAGCGGCTGTGTGCTGAATCTGTGGCTGGGCCTGCACATCTGGGATTACAGCGCCATGCCCTTCAATTTGCTGGGGCAGGTGTGCCTGCTGTACGCGGTGCTGTGGTATTTCCTGGCTCTACCGGTGATCGTGGTGGACGACTACCTGCGCTGGCGGCTGTGCGGCGGCGCCTGGCCCCGCTACCGGATTTTTCACAAAAAGCCCGCGTGACCTGTGGCCGGTCCGGCGGAGATGGGGGGACCCCGTTTGGGGGTCCCTTTTTTGCTGCCTGAAGGATTCAGATGCTAAAAAAGATTTCTCTTTTGAGACGTTCTGCCGCTCCCGGGGGTATTATAGGTGAAAGGCCTTTCCAGGAAACCAAAGACAGGAGACACGCCCATGATGACGGAAGCGGAATTCAACCAGGCCGCAGAGCAATATTTGAATATGGTGTACCGCATCGCCCTGAACTGGTTCGGCAGCGTCCCCGACGCGGAGGACGCCGCCCAGGAAGTGATGCTGCGGCTGTGGAAAAGTGGGCCGCCGCCGGGAGAGGGGGAGGAGCGGCTGCGCTACTGGCTGGCCCGGGTCAGCGTCAATGTCTGCAAGGACCTGTCCCGGACCCCATGGCGGCTCCACACCGTCCCGCTGGAGGAGACGGCGGAGCTTTCAGCCCCGGCAAACGAGGACCGGCAGGTGCTGGAGGAGGTCCTGCGGCTGCCCAAGAAGTACCGGGTGCCTCTGTACCTCTATCACTACGAGGGCTACTCCGCGGCGGAGGTGGGGGCGCTGCTGGGACTGAATGTCTCCACCGTCCGGACCCGTCTGGAGCGGGCCCGGAAGAAGCTGAAACAACAGTTGGAGGAGGGCTGAATCATGCGGACCAAGTATCAGCGGGCGTTTGACCATGTGGCCGCCTCCGACCGGCTGAAAGAGGAGGTACGGAACATGACAAAACAGGAGAAACGGGTTCTGCGCCGGCAGGTGCCCAGAGCGTTAATTGCGGCGGCGCTGGTGGCGCTGCTGCTGGCGGGGACGGCCCTGGCGGCCAGCGTACCGGGCATTCAGGACTGGTTCCGGCAGTACTGGCAGGAGGCTACCGGTCAGGCGGAGATGGATAAGGCCCAGACCGCCGCCGTGGACGGCCTGACCCAGAGCGTGGGCAGCCAGGCTACCGGGCAGGAGACGGAGGAGAGTGTACTGACAGAGAAGCCGGATGCGGCGGACCCGGAGGCCGCAACACAAACCGGAACACAGGCGGACCCCGGTGCCGCGCCGAATGCGGCGGACTCCGGGGCGGTGGATCAGCCGGAGTCCGTCCCGACGGCCACAGCGGCATCGGAGGTCACCGTGACAGTGGATTCCGTCACCGCCGGAAAGACGAATCTGTGGATGCTGGTTCACATCAGCGGAGAGTATGAGGCGGGGAAGAACTACTCCTTCTGGTCCGGGCGTCTGGAGGGCGCGCCCAAAAAGGTGCTGGCGGATATGGGACTGGTGATCCAGACCGGTATCATCTTCTCCCGGGACGGCACCCGGGTCCTGGAGGACGGCAGCCTGGAGATGCTGCTGCGCTATGAGAGCCCGGACCCCACCGCGGATCTGACGGAGAGCCGGACCATGACCTTGGTGCTGGAGAATCTGACGGCGGACCGGGAAGTGCTGGTAGAAGGTCGTTGGGAGGTGCCGATTTCCCTGTCGTCCGTGGAGACCCAGCCGCCCCTGGTGCTGGAGAACATGACGGTGCCGCTGACAGAGGACGGTGTCACCCGGCAGGTGACCTATCAGAAGGTGGAAGTGACCGCCACCGGCGTGCAGTTGACCTGCGCTCCCCAGGCTTGGAAGGATGCCCTGGCCTTCTACGACGTGGCTCTGGTGCTGAAGGACGGCTCGGAGGTAGCATCCGAGGGCGGCAACGCCAACTGGGAGGGGGAGGCCGACGCTAGCCTCTATGTGGGCAGCTTGACCTGGAAGTTGCCGGTGGACCTGAATCAGGCCGCCGCCCTCCGGTTCGGCGAGACCACGGTACCCCTGAACTGAAGAAAACACAACAGCGGGACGGAAACCTCCGTCCCGCTGTTGCGCTGTTCAGGGATTCTCAAAGACCAACAGGGCCGCCAGAGCCTCCAGGTCCACACCCTCCGGTAGGTAGTAGGTCTGCTGCCAGTCCAAAGAGGGCCTGCCCATGGGGTTTAGCCGCAGGGCCTGCTCCCAGACCTGGATTTTGGTGAGTCCCCCGGGCCCCTGGTACCAGACCTCCAGGCTGGGGTGGACCTGAGAGAAGGTATAATTACCGGTGAGCCTCGCCAGCTTCAGCTCTCCCAGGACCCGGGCCAGGGCGGCGCTGTCTTCACAGCGGCAGGACAGAACGTCCTCGCCGTCGTCCCAGTACACGGAGCGGAGCTCATAGTCCTCCATCTGCCCCACAGGGAAGAGGACCTCCGCCCCGGCGGTGGGGTCATAGGCCAGAGACGTGTAGCCGCAGGTCATGATGAGGGCGAACATGACCGCCCCGGCCACCAGAGCTCCGCTGGTGCGGCGGAGGGGATGGACCACGTTCCGCAGCCGGTACCGCAGGGCCGAAGCGGAGGCGGAGAGGCAGGTGGTGAACCCCCTGGAATCCCCGGCGGTGGCCAGCAGCAGTCCGGCGTAGCGGCGGCGGGTGACGTCGTCCGCCTCCAGCAGCACCGTCTCGTCGCAGCTCAGCTCCATGTCCTGGGCGCTGCGCTCCATGGCCATCCACATCAGGGGATTGAACCAGCACATGGCAGTGCAGAAGGCCAGAAAGAATTTGGCGGCGCTGTCCTCCCGGCTGATGTGGACCAGCTCGTGGCGCAGGACCAGCCGCAGCTCCTCCAGAGTGTAGTCTCGCTCCGGCAGCATCACCCGGATGGTCCGGGAGAAAAGGCCGACGCTCAGAGGTGTGGATGCGGCGGGGGAGATCACCAGGGGAAAGCGGGCCTTATGGAAGCCGGCGTTTAGCTGTTCCTCCCGCCACAGGGTCAGCCACTCCGGGTCTTCCACCGGCCAGGCGTCTTTCAGCAGGGTATGGCGAAAGACCAGGTGCCCGATGATTTTCCAGCCCAGCACGGCGCAGAAACCCACGGCCCACACGGCACCCACCACTGCCATGGGGACCGGCAGGGACAGCACCCATCGGGGTTCCGGCAGCTCCATGTAGGTGTAGACGGTGTAGTAGAGATAATTGGGCAGCAGCCACAGCGCGGCGCAGGTCCGGGCGCTGATCCGCCGCCGCAGCAGCGGCAGGGCCGGCAGCAGCAGGGCGTAGTAGAGGCAGATGCTCAAAAAGATGGGGAAGCAGATGGACAGCAGGCTGCGCAGGGTGAACGCCCCGCCGTAGGACAGCAGCAACAGCAGCGCCACAAACGGGAGGATGATGGGCAGCAAGACAGGGATGCTGGGGATATAGCGTTTCTGCCCCTTTTCAGGGGGCGTGGGATCGGAATCCCGCTCTCCCGCCCGGTACACGCTCCAGGCCAGGGCCCCGGCGATAAAGATGGAAAACAGGCCCCGGATAAAGTCTTCAAAGGTCATAGGGCATCCCTCTCCAGCAGCTCCCGGAGCTGGGCCAGCTCCTCCCGGCTCAGGCCGCTGTCGCACAGGGCGGCGGCAAAGGTGGACACGCTGCCGCCGCAGAGCCCCCGGAAGAAGGCACCGCTCTGGGCCGCCAGGTAGTCCGCCTGAGACACCAGGGGCCGGTACAGGCTCCGGCGGCCGGACTTCTCCGCGGCCACAAAGCCCTTTTCCCCCAGCCGGGTCAGGATGGTCAGCACCGTAGTGGCCGCCATGGGATGGGTGGCTTGCAGCCGCGTCTCCAGCTCGGAGCCGGAGGCGGGGCCGCCGCAGGCCCACAATGCCTGCATCACTGCCAGTTCCCCGTCCGGCAGACGGCGGATGGAACGGTTCGTCATGAAAAATCCTCCTTTCCGCCGTTTTTTGCGGCGTTGGTTTCAAAGGGACAGGGTCTGTGAATCAACCGAAGCGGACAGCCATCTGCCTCCCAAAAGATATTCTACAAATGTAGTATATCTATACTCTACACTTGTAGAATAAAAATGTCAAGAGGGAGGAGTGCTCCGGTGGCCGGGCCATAAAAAACCGCCGCAGGCTTAGAGCCTGCGGCGGGAAAGGGAAGAAAAAGAATCAGATTCGGGCCACGCCGGAATCGTGAGCGGCCTTGTTGACAGCGGAAGCCACGGCGTCCTTGACCCGGGGGTCGAAGGCGGCGGGGATGATATAGTCGGCGCTGAGATCATCACCCACCAGATCCGCCAGGGCGTGGGCAGCGGCGATCTTCATGGCGTCGTTGATGTCGCTGGCACGGGCGTCCAGCGCGCCACGGAAGATACCGGGGAACGCCAGCACATTGTTGATCTGGTTGGGGAAGTCGCTGCGGCCCGTGGCGATCACCGCCGCTCCGCCGGCCTTGGCATCGTCCGGGAAGATCTCGGGGGTGGGATTGGCGCAGGCGAAGATGATGGCGTCCTTGTTCATGGTCTTCACCATCTCCGTGGTGACAGCGCCGGGAGCGGACACGCCGATGAACACATCGGCCCCCACCAGTATGTCCGCCAGAGAGCCGGCCTGACGGGTGGGGTTGGTCACCTGGGCGATCTCCTCCTTCACTGGGTTCATGCCCTCGGTGCGGCCGGCGTAGATGGCGCCCTTGCGGTCGCACAGAGTAATGTTCTTCGCTCCGGCGGACAGCAGCAGCTTCACGATGGCAATGGCGGCGGCGCCGGCGCCGTTGAAGACGATCTTCACGTCCTCCAGCTTTTTGCCCACCACCTTCAGGGCGTTGCTCAGGCCCGCCAGGGTGATGACCGCGGTGCCGTGCTGGTCGTCATGGAAGATGGGGATGTCGCAGCGCTCCTTCAGTTTCCGCTCGATCTCAAAGCACCGGGGAGCGGCGATGTCCTCCAGGTTCACGCCGCCAAAGCTGCCGGCCAGCAGGGCCACGGTGTTGACGATCTCGTCCACGTCGTGGCTGCGGACACACAGGGGGATGGCGTCCACGCCGCCGAAGGCCTTGAACAGTACGCACTTGCCCTCCATGACGGGCATGCCGGCCTCGGGGCCGATGTCGCCCAGGCCCAGCACGGCGGAGCCGTCGGTGACCACGGCCACGGTGTTCCAGCGGCGGGTCAGCTCGTAGCTCTTGTTGACGTCCTTCTGGATCTCCAGGCAGGGCTGGGCCACGCCGGGGGTGTAGGCCAGGGACAGGGCCTCCTTGTTGTCCACCGCCGCACGGGGTGTTACCTCCAGCTTGCCCTTCCATTGGTAGTGCAGCCGCAGGGATTCCTTCGCGTAATCCATGATCGCATCCTCCTGTTTATTTGACATTGTATGAGTGCCGTCGAAGGCGGCTTGGCGGAGTACTTTCCGCCGAGGGAAAGCGCCCAATATTTTATGATTTTATGATAGTGAAACGGGATGGGATTTGTCAAATATAGTTTTTCGTTGAATTTCATAAAAAATAAATATATAATAAGGGCCAGGTTTGGGGAGGAGGGGAAAATGTTGAAATTACAGCAGCTTCGCTATTTTCAGACCGCTTGCCGGCTGCAAAGTATCACCGGTGCGGCGGAGGCTTTGCACATTTCCCAGCCTTCCATCTCCGTGGCCATCCGAGAGCTGGAGCAGGAGTTTGGAGTGAAGCTCACCTCCCGCCGCTATCAGGGATTTGCCCTGACGGGGGAGGGACGTCAGCTTTTGAGCATGGCGGACGGACTGCTGGAGCACGCCGATCAGGTTGCAGCCCGGATGCAGGATATCGGCCGCCGGCATTATCCCATCCGGTTGGGCGTCCCGCCCATGATCGGCGCGGTGCTGCTGCCCCGGCTCTACGGCAGCTTTTTGCCCCGGAATCCACAGATCACCGTTACCACAGAGGAGGGCGGTGCCAAGTCTTTGATGCGGAATTTGCTGGAGAAGACGTTGGATTTGGCCTTTGTGGCCCACAGCGAGCCGCTGCCGGAGGCTTTTTCCGCTGTGCCGGTGGTGTCCACAGAGACGGTCTGGTGCGTTGCCCAGGACCACCCCCTGCGCTGCCGGAGCACGGTGACGGTGGACGAGCTGCGGCAGGAGCCCCTGGTTCTGTTCCAAAAGGATTTTTTCCAATATGAGATCGTCATGCATCGCTTCCAGGAGGCCGGCATCACGCCCCGGATCATCCACGCCACAGGGCAGCTCTCCACAGTACACCGCCTGGTCCGCAGCGGGGTGGCCAGCGGTTTTCTGCTGAAGAATACTTTGGAGGAACTGCCGGACCTGGTGGGGATCTCCCTGGACCCACCCATTCCGGCCCAGATCAGTCTGGCCTGGGAGCGGGGGCGGCACCTGTCCAATGACATGCGCCGCATGATCGAGGAGTTCCAGCAGGACGATACACCAGAGTGATTTCGGAAAAGAGAAAAGAAGCGTCCCCTGAGCACGGTTTAAAAACCGTGCTCAGGGGATTTTTTCTGCTTATGGGAAAAAGAAACAGGCACGGCCGCAGGTGCTTGGTCACTTTGCGGCGCAAGGAGAACGGATGGTTTTGCCCTGCTTTCGCGGGGAAAAGCGGAACAGAAAAATGGAAACTTTTTCATAAAATAACTGGCGGCGGAAAGAATCCGACAAAAAAGCAGGAGACAAGCCCCTATAATGGAGAGGAAACAACCGCTCTGGGGGACAGCGGCCAGGGGGCGTAAAGGTCTCGACATTTCACTCCCTGTTCCGTTCCCCACGCCAGCCGCCATCTGCGGCAAAAATCTCCCGATTTATCAGGGAAAACAATCAGTTTCTGTTTATGCCGCGCAAAGCGGCGGAATGGAGGAAGGTATGGAATTAAACGCCAAAAGCGTGGACAGGAAGTTGCTGGTGGAGCTGTCCGGTGATTTGGACCACCACGGAGCCAGGGAGGCCATCCGGCAGTTGGAGCTGGCCATAGACGCGGCTCTGCCCCGGCAGCTTGTGCTGGACATGGCTGGAGTGGGCTTTATGGACAGCTCCGGCATTGCTCTGATTATGCGGGCGCAGCAGCGGATGCAACTACTGGACGGCAGTCTGCTGGTGTGCAACGTGTCCAGTCAGGCCCGGCGGGTTCTGGATGTGGCCGGTATCGGCCGCCGCGTGACTATACGATGAGACAGGAGGGATACATATCATGAGAACAAAAGCCATGAATGAGGTAACTTTGCAATTTCCCAGCCGCAGCGCCAATGAGGGTTTTGCCCGGTCTGCGGCGGCCTGCTTTGCCGCCCAGATGGACCCCACGCTCAATGAGTTGGAGGACATCAAGACCGCTGTCAGCGAGGCGGTGACCAATGCCATCGTCCATGCCTATCCCGAGGACATCGGCCAGGTGCAGATGAAGCTGCGCATCTGTGCGGAGAACGTCCTGGAGATCACCGTCCGGGACCATGGCCGGGGCATCCCGGATGTGGAGAAGGCCCGCCAGCCCATGTTTACCACCGGCGGCGAGGAGCGCAGCGGCATGGGCTTCACCATCATGGAGAGCTTTATGGACCGGCTGACCGTGCGGTCCCAGCCGGGCCGGGGGACCACCGTGGTCATGCGCAAACGGCTGGCGCCCCGGATGAAAGCGGTGAAATGAGCGCCACGCTGGAGCTGCTGCGGGCGGCCCAGGAAGGAGACCGGGAGGCCTGCGAGCAGGCGGTCATTGAGAACAACGGCCTGATCTGGAGCGTGGTGCGCCGGTATTACGGCCGGGGCGTGGACCCGGAGGATCTGTATCAGTTGGGGTGTCTGGGATTTCTGAAGGCAATACAGGGCTTCGACTTCTCCTACGGCACCTGCTTTTCCACCTACGCCGTGCCCAAGATCGCCGGGGAGATCCGGCGCTTTCTGCGGGATGACGGCGCCATCAAAGTGGGCCGCAGCCTACGGGAGCAAGCGCAAACACTTTACAGCTTGAGGCAAAAGCTGCGGCAGCAGTTGGGCCGGGAACCGGTCCTCAGTGAGCTGTCAGAGGCCTCCGGCTGGACAGTGGAGGAGATCGCCCAGGTGGATCTGGCCACCGACACGCCGGAGTCCCTTCAGCAGGAAACCGCCGACGGCTTGACGCTGGAGGGGACGCTGGGCACCGAAGCCCCGGAGGAGCAAATGGTGGAGCGTATCGCATTGCGGGAGGCCATCGACCAACTGCCGGAGAAGGAGCGGATGACCATACTTCTGCGGTACTTCAAGGGACTGACCCAGGACCAGACCGCCCGGATTCTGGGTGTGTCCCAGGTGCAGGTATCCCGGCTGGAGCGCCGGGGACTGAAACGGCTGCGGGAGAGCTTCGGGCAGTGAAATGCTCCGGGCCCTGGAACTCCGTCATGGTACTCCAGTACCGCTGGGGCATCTGGGTCCGGCGGCAACGGGGGTTGTACCGCTCCCGGATGGCCACAGTGTCGTAAAACCGTTTCCACAGCAGCCGGTACCGGGCCTCCGCCTCCTCCGGCGGGGCCATCTGAAAGTGCTCCAGAGGCCGGATCTCTGCCCGGCCACCGGCGTAGAGCAGCGCCTCTCGGTGGGTACGGTCGTAGAGGAAGAACTTCTCCTCCCGGTAACGGGCGCAGAAGTGACAGCGCAGCAAGGGCAGCACCCGGTTTTTCGGCGCGATCTCGCCGCCCAGCACGCCCCCCAGCTCGGAAAAGCGGACGAAGCCCTTGAGAAGGTGAGCCTCGCTGGCCAGGTGCCGCACCGCCTGCCGAAGGGGCAGTATCTCCGGATCCGCCAGATTGCCCAGGAAGCCGGGGCCCTCCTCCAGCAGCCGGCGGACCATGCGGTACAGGTGCATCTCCTTTTCCGGCAGGCAGGTGAGAAAGCCCCGCCGCAGCAGGTCCAGCGCCTGGGGGGAGCACTTGGCCACCTTCCGCAGCACCCGGGTCGCATGGGCCGGGTCTGTCTGAATGGTGCGCACGGGGAATAGGGTGATAGCAGGGTCCTCACCGCTGACGATAGCGGCGAGGACCTCTTTTTGCGCGTAGCTTTCAAAGACGCAGCAGAGGAAGCCCTCGAAGCTGCCGTCGTATTCGTAGATCATTTCGCTCATGGGGAAACCTCTTTCAGGCGAACAGGGACAACTGCTCCATCTCCGGCTGGGGCAGGGAGGACCGCTCCGCGGCGATCAGCCCCCGCAGGAGGCTGTCCGGCGTGAAATGCAGGCCCTCCGCCATCTTGCCGGAGGCTGTGAGAAAATACTGGGCCCGCTTCATCACCACGCCCAGCCGCTTCAGGTCCTCCACCCGCAGCCGCCGGACCCGGCGGGAGGAGAGGATGCGCCGGGCGGAAACCACCCCCACGCCGGGGATCCGCAGCAGCGTCTCATAGTCGGCGGTGTTCACCTCCACCGGGAAGAAGTCCAGGTGATTCAGAGCCCAGGAGCATTTGGGGTCCACCAGGGGGTTGAAGTCCGGGTGGCCGTCATCCAGCAGCTCCTCCGCCCGGAAGCCGTAAAACCGCAGCAGCCAGTCGGCCTGGTACAGCCGGTGTTCCCGCAGCAGAGGCGGCTTGGTGTCTTTGGAGGGCAACAGGGTGTGCTCCACCACCGGCACGTAGGCGGAGTAGAACACCCGTTTGAGCTTGTACCGGTCATACAGTCCCTGGGTCAGCCGCAGGATGTGGAAGTCGGTGTCTGCCGTGGCTCCCACGATCAGTTGGGTGCTCTGGCCGGCGGGGGCAAAGCGGGGGGCATGGCGGTACTTCACCAGCTCCTCCCGGCTCTGCTGTCCCCGGGTCCGGATCTGTCCCATGGGGGCCAGGATGGCCTGCTTGGTTTTGTCGGGAGCCAGGGCTTTCAGCCCCGCCTCCGAGGGCAGCTCGATGTTGACGCTGAGCCGGTCCGCCAGAAAGCCCAGTTGTTCCACCAGCTCCGGCGCCGCGCCGGGAATGGCTTTGGCGTGGATATAGCCGTTGAAGCGGTAAGTTTCCCGCAGCAGGTGCAGGGTGCGGATCATCAGCTCCATGGTGTAATCAGGGTTGCGCAGTACGCCGGAGGAGAGGAACAGCCCCTCAATGTAATTCCGGCGGTAGAACTGGATGGTGAGATCGGCCAGCTCCTCCGGGGTGAAGGCCGCCCGCTTCGTGTCATTGCTGCGGCGGTTGACGCAGTACTTGCAGTCGTACACGCAGCAGTTGGTCATCAGTACCTTCAGCAGGCTGACGCACCGTCCATCGGCGGAGAAAGTGTGGCAGCAGCCCGCCACGGAGGTGGAGGTGTTGCCGATATAGCCCTTTTTGGAGGCCCGGTCCCCACCGCTGGAGGTGCAGGCGGCGTCGTATTTGGCGGCGTCCGTCAGGATGGTGAGTTTGTCCAGAACATCCATGTCACCGGACGGTGGCCCGGCGATGCTGATGCCGGGCAGGGCGCTCAATGGCGTCGATCACGCGGAACAACTGGCTGGTCAGGAACACCACGCCCACCAGAATGAAAAAGAACGTCCAACCGGTCATGAGAAATTCCTCCTTAATAGAACTCTTGTTCGATTACCAGTATAACTCGAACAAACGTTTCTGTCAAGAGAAACTCGAACAAAAATTCGATTGCAAGAAATAAGCCGCCGCCCCGAACAGGGCGGCGGCTTTCGTTTACTTTCCGAGATTTTCCGCATATTGGGGTTCCAGAGGGAAGGTGGTATAGCTCTGGCTCTCCAGATCGTTCAGGATGCCCACGATGGGCTGCTCCGGCAGCGGTGCATAGGGATACAGATTCCGCAGCGCCTGGGTCTGATAGTGGAGGATGGTGACGCCATAGAACCAATCGCCGGGAAAGACGGCGGAATAGGCGCACCAGCCCTGACGCTCCGTGGTGAAAAGGGGATAGCTGAACAGGGCGGTATACACGGAGGACTCGCCCAGGAAACTGCTGTGCACACCGGACGCCAGGGTCAGATCTCCGGCCCAGAGGGCGCCGTCTTGTTCCCAGAGGATTTGCCCTGCCACATCCGACACGACGGCGTGGCTGTCATAGGACAGGGAGATCTGGTTCTGGAGTACAGACCGGGGGGTATTCACGGTGAAAAAGTGGTAGCAGCGGAAGGTGCGCCAGCCTGTCTGCACCTGGATGTCGGTATAGCGGACGCCGTTGTCTGTGGAATCTCCCCAGGCGTCCGGGTCCACGTAGCATGCCTCCGCTCCGGCCAGTTTACAGATTTCCGCCTCTGGCAGCAGGTCCAACCACTCCTCCGGGAAACCCAGCGCCTCCAAGTTCTCCCGAATAGCGGCAATTTCAGCAGATTCGAAAGTTTGTTCGACTGCGTGGGATTCCACAGGCAGGTGGTTGGAGGCCAGGCTGAATACCGCGGCCAGAATCAACAGAGACAGCAGATAAGCTGCCGCCAGCTTTCTG
>URXS01000044.1 GCA_900551885.1 uncultured Oscillibacter sp. | reverse complement strand
AAGAATGGAAAGACAACGCTTCTGGAAGAAGATAGAGTTTATGCATAGAAAATAATGAGAAACGCAGAATAACTGTAATGGCTGTTCTGCGTTTCTTTTTTTTGCTTGTTTTTATTGGTGGAATTTCACAGGTTATGATTGACTAATTGAGATAAAATGAGATAAAATATATAAAAACATAAATAATTCAGAAAAATAAAAGTTAAACTTTACTAATTATATAAAGATGCAGAATTGTGTTGGAATTATATGAAATCATTTAACCAAGTGCGGATTGAGAATATCCGCCTACGGATAGAGGATAATTACTGATAGTGATGTGATATATGGAATGGGGTGAGTATATGCAGTCATTAAATGAGACAAAAGCAGGGGAAAGCTACACGATCAAGTGGATGACCGGAATGCCGGAGACTATGGAACAGATCAGGCAATATGATGTCAGTGAAGGAAAGACCGTACAGATCATAAGCAGGATACTTGGCGGAGTGATCGTAGGTGTTTGCGGACGCAGGATCCTGATCAGCGATGATGCAGCCTGCCGTATAAAAGTATAAATAAAAGTATAAAATAGAAAAAAGACGAAAGGACAATTCTTTTGGCGAAGGAATTGTCCTTTCTGGTTGTTTTAGGGAAGATGTTATGATAGTATGGGAACAAAAGAGTAACTTTTTTCAAAAATAAAGACAGGGGAGGCATATTATGGGAAAAAAGTTTATGAATACAGCGCTGTTTCTGGCAGTAACAGTGGCCGCGGCAACCCTGACTGCTTATGTTGGAAAAGGCTCCGGGAATGTGTTGCTTTATAATTTTACATTTCTGGGACTTATGCTGATCATATACGCAGTGGGGCTTTTTGCAGGTTTATATCGGATGGATAACCTGTCAAGAGCACTGAAGCATGGCGCTGGTGAGATCACAGAAGTGTTTCAGCTTCCGGGAAGAGCCAGAAAAGAAGAGATTGGGCAGCTGCGAGGGATTTTCGGTGACCGCTATCTCGACAAAAAGATGGATGATTTTGTTGACAGCATCAGTAGAACGGAAGAAGGGATCGCTGAAGTAGAGGATTTTGTGAATATTGAGGATGTAGATGTACATATCCACAAGAGACTCCTTGAGATGGCTCCGGACATTTTTACAAGCCTTGGTATCCTTGGAACATTTATCGGTCTTGTGTGGGGACTTAAGAATTTCCAGCCCACAGATTATGAAGTGATGACAAGCTCGGTATCCGCTCTTGTAGATGGCATCAAAGTTGCGTTTCTGACTTCCATTTATGGAGTTGCACTTTCTGTTGTGTACACATTTGGGATGAAAAGCGGATATTCTGCGATGTCCCAGGCGATGCAGGATTTCCTGGATCGTTTTCACGCACTGGTGCTCCCTACTGCGGAGAATGAGTCCTGGAATCTCCTTGTTTCCAGCCAGAAGACGCAGACAGAAGCCATGAAACAGATGGCGGAACAGTTTTCTGTGCAGATGGCAGATAGCTTTGAGAAAGTGATCACACCTACTTTTCAGAAGATGAATGATTCTCTGGATATGCTGGTTTCTTCTGTAACCAGATGTCAGGAGGATGCTATTCGTGAAATATCGGACGAATTTTTCCGGGAGATCCTGGATACGTTTTTAAGCGAGATGCATGGTTCCTTTCAGATGCAGTTTGAAGATTTTAATGATGCTCTGGCAGAACTTAAGAAGGTGCAGAAGGAGAATACAGAATATACATCAGAATTGTACAAGACCATGAGCAGTCAGCTGAGTGAAACCTTTACGAAGCAGGAACGTGCCATGAAGGATGCCATTAAGGAAATCGATGAGATGCAGAGCAGTTATATGAAGACTGCAGATCGTATTATCCGGGATAATCAGATGATCCAGCAGCTACAGAAACAGGATTACGAAAAGCTTGCCCGGCATATGCATGAAAATGAAAAAGAATCCGCAGATCTCTGGAAAACCTGCAATGCATCTATGCGCCAGTATGTGGACAGTGCTGCAGAAGGGATGAAAGCAGTTGCGGATTCCAATAGGATCAGCGAGGAGCTTCTTCGTGAAGATAAGAAGATGATCGAAGATTTTGAAGCCAGAGTGAAAGAATTTACTGAGAGCCAGAAGATGGTCAATAGTGTTCTGGATGAGGTACGCAGGCTTCTTTCTGAGATCAAGACGGCAAAAAATAACCGTGATATCCATCTGATCGCCGGACAGCCCTGGGGTTATGGAAGCAATGCCGGTATCCAGGAACTTAAGGATAAGCTGACGGGTCTGGAGGATCTTCTGGAAGGACAGGGCGCAAGACAGGAAGCGCTGCTGGATGAGATCGAGCGCAGTATCCGTGAGGCAACGAAGGCAGCACAGAAAAGCCGTTTTGGTTTATTTAAATAAGAGAGGAATTGTCAATGCGCAAAAAAAGAAAGCCGGAGGAGCATGGGTTTAATGTCTGGCGTTCTTATTCGGATATGATGGCAGGAGTTTTGCTGCTTTTTGTTCTGATCATGTGTGTGACACTTTTTCAGGCACAGAAGAGCTATCAGGACAGTCTGAAGGAACGGGATGAAAAAATCGCTCTTCAGGAAAAATATACAGAAGAGCTTCTGGAAAAACAGAATGCGCTGGATGAGCAGGCAGGGACATTAAAAAGCCAGGATGAGCAGCTCAAGTCCAAGGACAAGCAGATCAAATCTCAGGATGAAGAACTGTCTTCTCTGGCGGAGAAGCTTGCCAAGAAGCAGAAGGCGGAGGCTCAGGTCCGCACCCTGCGGGAGGACGCCGCCCGGCTGCGGGGCGGCGCCGTCCCGGGCGGTATCGACCGGTATCTGGCCGCCGTCTATCGGGAGGTGACGGCGGGTCCACTATCTGCCCCCTGACGCGGTGGTGTTCCTCTGCGAGAGCGGCCGGGTGGACGAGCGGGTGAAAAACACCCTTCTGCAGCTCAAGCAGGATGCAGAGGCCCTGCTGACCGCCGGCCTGCTGGCCGGAGAGTACGCCCATCTGTGCCTCAGTGCCGAGGAGCTGTACGCCACTCTGGAGGATTTTCCCGTCATCATGGAGAATTCCCTGCCCACCTCTCGCTATCCCCTGCGGCCCAGAGGGCTGACGGCAATCAACGCCAAGCAGCTCAGCTCCTATGGCGGCAGTCTCGAAACCGCCGTCACGGACCTGGAGCACTACCGGCAAAGCGGCAGCGCCGTGCTGATGCTGTGCGGCGGGGAGACCCGGGCCCGGAACCTGCAGCGGATGCTGGAGGAGCGGAGCATCCCGGCAACCCTGGATCTGAAAAACGCCGCCATGCCGGCGGCCGGGGAGGTCCGCATCTCCCTGGGTGCCCTGTCCGCCGGCAGCGAGTGGCCAACATTGCATTTGGCGGTGCTGACAGAAGGCCAGCTCTCCGCCCCGGCGATGCGCCGGCGGCAGAGGATCAAAAAGGACTCCAACCGCCAGAAGCTCCAGTCCTATACGGACCTGAGCCCCGGCGATCTGGTGGTCCATGTCCACCACGGCGTGGGCCGGTTCTCCGGCATCCAGCGGATGCCGGTGGATGGGGTGGAGAAGGACTATATCAAGATTGACTACGCCGGTGGCGACTGTCTGTACGTGCCGGTGACCCAGTTGGACCTGGTCAGCAAGTATATCGGCGGCGGCGAGGAGCAGGAGCACACCCGCCTCAACAAGCTGGGCGGCACCGAGTGGGCCAAGCAGAAGACCCGTGCCAAGAAGGCGGTCCGGGATCTGGCCAAGGGGCTGACCCAGCTCTATGCCGAGCGGCAGCGGCGGCCTGGCTTCGCTTTCTCCCCGGACTCCCCCTGGCAGCAGGAATTCGAGGAGGCATTTGACTACGCCGAGACCGACGACCAGCTCAAGTGCATCGCAGAGATCAAGGCCGACATGGAGAAGCCCCGGCCCATGGACCGGCTGCTGTGCGGCGACGTGGGCTACGGCAAGACGGAAGTGGCCCTGCGCGCGGTGATGAAGTGCGTGCTGGATGGCAAGCAGGCCGCCATTCTGGTGCCCACCACGGTCCTGGCCCAACAGCACTACGCCACGGCGGTGAACCGTTTCCGGGACTTCCCGGTGAAGATCGAGGTCCTCTCCCGGTTTACCACCCCCAAGGAGCAAAAGCGCATCCTGGAGGCGGCCCGGACCGGCGGCGTGGACCTGCTGATCGGCACCCACAAGCTGCTGCAAAAAAACGTTGCTTTCAAGGATCTGGGCCTGCTGATCATCGACGAGGAGCAGCGCTTCGGCGTCAGCCACAAGGAGCGGCTCAAGGAGATGAGCCGGCAGGTGGATGTGCTGACCCTGTCGGCTACCCCCATCCCCCGGACGCTGAACATGGCGCTGTCGGGCCTGCGGGACATGTCCACCCTGGAGGAGCCCCCGGCAGACCGGCAGCCGGTCCAGACCTACGTGCTGGAGCACGACTGGGCCATCATTGAAGATGCCATCCGCCGGGAGCTGAGCCGGGGCGGCCAGGTCTACTATCTCCACAACCGTGTGGAGACCATCGACCTTACCGCCGCCCGGCTCCAGAAGATGCTGGGGCCGGAGGTCCGCATCGTCACCGGCCACGGCAAGATGGGGGAGCAGGAGCTGTCCTCCGTCATGCAGGCCATGGTGGACGGAGAGGCGGACATCCTGGTGTGTACCACCATCATCGAAACCGGCATCGACATCCCCAACGTCAACACCCTGATCATCGAGGATGCGGACCGGATGGGCCTCAGCCAGCTCCACCAGATCCGGGGTCGCATCGGCCGTAGTGCCCGCCGGGCCTACGCCTATCTCACCTACCGGCGGGGCAAGGTCCTCCAGGAGACTGCCGCCAAGCGGCTGGCGGCCATTCGGGAGTATGTGGAGTTCGGCTCCGGCTTCAAGATCGCCATGCGGGACCTGGAGATCCGGGGCGCCGGCAACCTGCTGGGGCCGGAGCAGTCCGGCTACCTGATGAGCGTGGGCTACGACCTGTACCTGAAGCTCCTGGAGGAGGCCGTTCTGGAGGAGCGGGGCGAGGAGAAAACCGTGGAGACCGAGTGCGCTGCGGATCTCACCGTCAACGCCCACATCCCGGAGCGGTATGTGCCCTCCCCGGAGCAGCGGATGGACCTGTACCGCCGCATCGCCGCCATCCGGGAGGACGAGGACGCCTCGGACCTGCTGGACGAGCTGCTGGACCGCTACGGCGAGGCGCCAAAACCCGTGCTGGCATTGCTGGACGTGGCACTGCTGCGCTCTGCCGCCGCCAAGGCGGGGGTATCGGACATCTCCCAGAAGGGCAACGTGCTGCGGTTCCAGTTGGGGGTGTTCCACCCGGAGGCCCTGGCCGCTGTCTGTGGTCTGGCCAAGTACCGCCGCCGGCTGACCCTGGCGGCGGGAGAGGTGCCGGCCCTGTCCCTGACACTGAAGCCCGGCGAGGACGTGCTGGAGGCCGCCCGCACACTGGTGGAGGATCTGACCCTGTCCGCCGGGAAATAAGGCATATTTTTCAGGCTCCTCCCATAGGATGAAGAGACATCCTGTTGGGAGGAGCCTGTACATGAGAAGAATGATGATCGCCGCTCTGGGACTTTCCCTGCTGCTGGGGCTGACCGGCTGCGGCGCAAAAAACACAGCAGACGGGGACCTGCTGTCCCGTGCCTCCGGGATTCCCTCCGAAGAAACCCTGCTAACGGTGGACGGCCGGGAAGTGGAGGCCTGGCGGTATCTCTACTGGCTGGCCTACACCTGCGACAGCATCCAGACGGCCTATCAGGACGCCGGGACGGAGCTGAACTGGGACGCCGCCTTTGAGGACGGCTCTCTGTCGGACTATGCCAGGCAGCAGGCCCTGGCGGACACGGTGCTGTACGCCGTGGTGGAAACCTGGGCAGAAGAACGGGACTGTACCCTGACGGAGGAGGACCGGGCCGCCATGGAGGCGGACTGGGAGGCGGCCTCCCAGGACTACGGCGGCGAGGACGCCTACCTGGCGGCGCTGGGGGAATTGGGCCTGGACCGGCAGCGGGCCCAGACGCTGTCCCAGGCTGCCTATCTCTATGACCGCCTGCGGGCCCGGGCCTGTGACCCGGAGAGCGCGGACTACCCCACGGCAGAGGACCTGGCGGACTTCAGCCAGAAAAGCGGCTACGTGGCCGTGGACTTCATCCGGGTGGACGGCGGCGATGATCGGGACGCCGCCCGCGCCAAAGCCCAGGAGGCCTTTTCCAAGCTGAACAGTTCCAGCGCCCCGGCCAATGATTTCGCGGTTCTGGCCGCCACCTACAGCGACGACCCGGACCGGGACCAGTATCCCCAGGGCCGCACCCTCCTGGTGGGGGACGGCACACTGCCGGCGGAGGCTGAGGCGGCGCTGCTGGACCTGGAGGAGGGCCAGTGGAGCGGTGTCGTGGAAGCAGACGGCAGCTTTTACATTCTGCTGCGCCAAAGTCTGGACGGCGCCACCATGGCAGGCGCCTGGTTTGACTACCAGCTTCAGTCCGCCGCTGAGACGGCTGCGGTGGAGACCACCGGCGCCTATGACCGTCTGGACGTGGAGGATTTCTGGGAATCCCTGTGCAGCGCCCGGACAGGGGAGACGGCCTCGGAGGCATAAACACCGATTTGCCCTGCTCTCTTTCGTCACCTTGACGAAAAAGGGCAGGGTTTTGTTAAATATTTGACAAGATTTGATTTTCGAGCAATTTTTGCATTGACGGAGCCGGACAAACCAATTATAATCAAAATTACGAGGAGGAGGCGCCTGGGCGTTTGTCAAAAATTTAGCAATCCTGTTTATTTTTTGACAACTTCCAGTCCACCTCCCGTAATTGTGTGTTGGCATCTGCGGCAGCGGTCTTTGGCCGGTGCTCACAGACCGCTGTCAATCCTACATTACATTATATTTTATGAAAACGGAGGAACATCATGAAAGAGCTCTATGTTGTCAACTGCTGCAGAACTGCCATTGGCTCCTTTGGCGGATCCCTGAAGAACACGCCGGCCACCGAGCTGGGTGCCATCGTGGTGAAGGAAGCTCTCAAGCGCGCCGGCGTCGCCCCTGAGCAGGTGGATGAGGTCATGTTCGGCTGCATCCTTACCGCCGCCCAGGGCCAGAACGTGGCCCGCCAGGTCTCCATCAAGGCCGGCATCCCCTACTCCGTTCCCGCTTACACTGTGGGCATGGTTTGCGGTTCCGGCATGAAGTCCGTGATCGAGGGTGCCCGGGCCATTCTGGCCGGCGACGCCGATGTCATCGTCTGCGGCGGCACTGAGAACATGAGCGCTGCTCCCTATGCGCTCCCCACCGGCCGTTATGGCGCCCGGATGGGCCACACCCAGATGATCGACACCATGATCAAGGACGGCCTGTGGGACGCTTACAACAACTATCACATGGGAACCACTGCCGAGAACATTGCCGACGTGTGGGGCATCACCCGCAAGGAGATGGACGAGTTCGCCGCCTCCTCTCAGCAGAAGACCGAGGCCGCCCAGAAGTCCGGCCGCTTTGACGACGAGATCGTTCCCGTGCCCGTGAAGGTCAAGAAGGAGATCGTGGAGTTCAAGGTGGACGAGTTCCCCCGTGCCGGCGTGACCGTGGAGAGCATCTCCAAGCTGCGGGGCGCCTTCCCTGTGGGTCCTGAGTCCCCCAATCCCCAGGTCGTCCACACCTTCGAGCCCAAGGGCCTGAAGGACACTGACGACAAGGGCACTCAGCGTGTCACCGCCGCCAACGCCTCCGGCATTAACGACGGCGCTGCCGCCATCGTGCTGGCCTCCGGCGAGGCTGTTGAGAAGTACGGCCTGAAGCCCATGGCCAAGCTGATCGGCTGGGGCCAGGGCGGCGTGGATCCCAAGATCATGGGCGTGGGCCCTGTGCCCGCCTCCCGTCAGGCCATGGCCAAGGCTGGCGTCACCATCGACGACATCGATCTGGTGGAAGCCAACGAGGCCTTTGCCGCTCAGTCCATCGCTGTTGCCCGTGAGTTGGGCTTCGACATGAGCAAGGTCAACGTCAACGGCGGCGCCATCTCTCTGGGCCACCCCGTTGGTGCCTCCGGCGCCCGCATCATCGTCACGCTGCTGCACGAGATGCAGAAGCGGCCCGAGGCCAAGAAGGGCCTGGCCACGCTGTGCATCGGCGGCGGTATGGGCACTGCCACCGTGTTCGAGAAGTGCTGAGCCTCTGCTCAAACGCGCTGAAAAACCACAAAGGACCCCGGCCTATGGCCGGGGTCCTTTTCTGTGGTAACGAACAGGCCGGAGATCTCTTCCAGGATCTCCGGCCCGTTTCCTCTATGTAAACGTTATTTGCCGCTGGGCATGAAGGGCCGCAGCACCCCCGCCACCGCACTGATAGGCATGGTTTGGAGGTAAATGCGTCCGGGGCCGGTGACCACGGTGTTGAACAGTCCCTCGCCGCCGAAGACCATGTTCTTCACGCCGGGGACGGTCTGGATGTCCATGGAGCAGGTGGCATCCATGGCGGCCAAATACCCGGTGTCCACCACCATGGACTGGCCCGGCGCCAGGTCGTACTCCACCACATGGCCGTCAAACTCCGTAAAGGCCACACCGCGGCCGGACAACCGCTGCATGATGAAGCCCTCGCCGCCGAAGAAGCCGGAACCCAGCTTTTTCTGGAAGAACACCGACAGCTCCACCGTAGCCTCGCTGGCCAGGAAGCCGCTCTTCTGCACGATCAGCTCCCGGCCGGGGCCGATCTCAAAGGCCCGGATACTGCCGGGAAAGCTGGAGGCAAAGGCGATCATGCCGGGACCGCCCTGGGCGGTATAGCGGTTCTGGAACAGGGCCTCCCCGGCAAACATCCGGCCCAGGGCCTTCCCCAGTCCGCCGTTGGAAGTGGTCTCCATCTTCATGTTGGGGCTCATCCAGCTCATGCTGCCCCGCTCGGTGATCATGGTCTCTCCGGCATTTAGCTGGCAGATGACTACGGGAAGGGGTGCTCCGTCGATCTTGTATTCCATAGGTCTCTCCCTCTCTATTTCTCAGCCCCGGCGGGGCCGGCACCTTCATTGTACCGGGTGAGAAGCCGCCCTGTCAATCCTCCAGACCGCTTCGCCGGTCCCACATCAGGACAAAGGCAACCCCCTGAAACAACACTGCTGCCAATACGGCCCGCTGGGAGAAATAGACGGACAGCAGGCCGCCCAGGGCCGCTCCCGCCAGAAAACAGGCAATGACCCCGAAATAGCAGGCCCCCCGGCGCAGCAGCGTCCGGTCATGGGCCATGGCCCCGTGATACAGTGCGTCGGTGCCGCTGCGCAGGTTGCCGGTGCACATGGTGGATGCAAAGGGGTAGCCCTGGACCTTTCGGAATGCCTCCACCTGCAATGCACAGACAAAGGAGACCGTCACATTCACCACGCCGTCCCAGGCGCCGGTAGGTACCAGGGAAGCGGCCACCAGGGCGATGATCTCCACCGCCAGCACCGTGTGGCGCCAGTGAAACCGGCCCTGGCCCTGCTGGCAGGTGCGGATGCCCTCCGCCACCAGCACGCCAAGGGCAAAGGCCAGAATGGGAGCCAGATAGGCGGCCGCCTCCTGCCAGCGGCCCTCTGACGCCCGGACCGCCAACAGCACCATGTTGCCGGTCTGGGCGTTGGCAAAGACGCCGCCCCGGCACAGATAGGTGTAGGCATCCAGAAAACCGCCGGCCACAGCCAGCAGCGCCGCCACAGCGAAGGTATCTGACGGCTGTCGCGCAGCTTTCTCCATGATGATTCCTCCTCTCGCACCAGACGGCGCCCCGCAGGGGGCGCCGTCCGCGCGTTCAATCAGTATTCCGCCTCGCCGGTGTAGACCAGCTTCGCATCGCCGGTCAGGGTCACCCGCTCATCGGTGTAGTTGACGATCAGATCGCCGCCCCGGGCCCGAACAGTCACATCGCTGCCCTTGGTGCAAAGCCCGTTGGCCACCGCCGCCACCACCGCCGCGCAGGCGCCGGTACCGCAGGCCAGGGTCTCGCCGCTGCCCCGCTCCCAGACCCGCATCTTGATGGTGCTGGGATTTACCACCCGGATAAACTCCGTGTTGATCCGCTCCGGGAAATAGGGGGCACGTTCAAACAGGGGGCCAATAAAGGGCACGTCCACTGCGTCCACCCGGGGGCAGAACACCACGCAGTGGGGATTGCCCATGTCCACACAGGTGATGTTGTAGGGCCGGCCGCCGATCCGGACCGGGTAATCCACCACAGTCTTTTCCGGAATGGCGAACTTCAGCGCCGCCGTGTCCAGCGTGGCGTAACCCATATCCACGCAGGCAGAGGTCACCTGTCCGTTGGTGGTGTAGACCTCCACGGATTTCACGCCGGTGTCGGTTTCGATGGTCATGGACTCCCGCCGGACCAGGCCGTTGTCGTAGAGGTATTTGGCCATGCACCGCAGGGCGTTGCCGGCCATGGCGCCCACAGACCCGTCGGCGTTGAACATCCGCATCCTGGCGTCTGCCTTTCGGGAATTCTCCATAAGGATGATGCCGTCGGCGCCGATGCCGTAGTGCCGGTCACAGAAGGTGACGCACAGCGACTCCGGGCAGGTGATCTCCCCGTTGAAATTCTCCAGGAAGATGTAGTCGTTGCCGCAGGTCTGCATCTTGGAGAAGTGCAGCTTCTGCCGCCGGGCGCGGAGATGGCAAATGTCGATCAGCTCCGTGTTGGACTGGTTGTAACGGCTCCTGAGGATATCCGTCAGGGCGTTGGCCGTATCCAGGGAGGTCAGGCAGGGGATGCCAAGCTGGACACAGCGGTGGTTCAGCCGGATGAAGTCCCGAATGTAGCTGGGCTCTGTGGAGCCGGTGAGGATCACATAGTCGATTTTGCCAGCCTCCAGCAACTGGAACACCCGGTTGTCCTGGCCCAGCTTGCCCACCACCTCCACGTCGGTGCCAAGCTGGGAGATCTCGTGAGCGGTACGCTCCGTGGCGTAGAGGCGGAAGCCCAGCTCGTCCAGCTTCCGGGCGATGTTGACCACCTCCGGCTGGTCCCGGTGGTTCACGGAGATCAGCACGCCGCCGTGGTCCGCCTTCTCCACCTTGTAGCCGGCGGAGACCAGGCCCTTGAACAGCGCCTCCTGCATATTCTTGCCCAGACCCAGCACCTCGCCGGTGGACTTCATCTCCGGGGACAGGGCGGCGTTGGCGTCGGTGATTTTCTCAAAGGAGAACACCGGCACCTTCACGGCCACATAGGGCGGCTGCTTGTAAAGGCCCGTGCCGTAGCCCAGGGACCGCAGGCTCTGGCCCACCATGACCCGGGTGGCCAGATCCACCATGGGCACGCCGGTGACCTTGGAGATGTAGGGCACGGTCCGGCTGGCCCGGGGGTTCACCTCGATGACGTACAGCTCCCCCTGATAGATCAGGTACTGGATGTTGATGAGGCCCCGGGTGCCCAGAGACAGCGCCAGCTTTTCCGAGCAGTCGATGATGACCTTCAGCATCTTGTCGCCGATGGAGAAGGGCGGGTACACGGCGATGGAATCGCCGGAGTGGACGCCGGTGCGCTCGATGTGCTGCATGACGCCGGGGATCAGCACGTCAGTGCCGTCGGAGATCACGTCCACCTCCAGCTCCTTGCCCATCAGGTACTGGTCCACCAGCACCGGGTTTTCGATCTTACCGGAGAGGATGACCTCCATGTAGGTGCGCACGTCCTGGTCGTTGTGGGCGATGACCATGTTCTGGCCGCCGATGACGTAGCTGGGCCGCAGCAGCACGGGATACCCCAGCTCATTGGCGGCCGCCAGGGCCTCCTCCATGCCCAGGACGCCCCGCCCCTGGGGCCGCTTGATGGAAAAGCGCTCCAGCAGCTCATCGAACCGCTCCCGGTCCTCCGCCATGTCGATGGACTCGGCGGAGGTGCCCATGATGCGGACGCCGTGGCTGTCCAGGTACTTGGTCAGCTTAATGGCCGTCTGGCCGCCGAAGGCCACCACCACGCCCACCGGCTTCTCCACGGCGATGATGTGCATGACGTCCTCCGGGCACAGGGGCTCGAAGTACAGCCGGTCGGCGGTATCGTAGTCGGTGGAGACGGTCTCCGGGTTGTTGTTGACGATGACCACATCGTAGCCCAGCTCCTTCAGCGTCCACACACAGTGGACCGAGGAGTAGTCGAACTCGATGCCCTGTCCGATGCGGATGGGGCCGGAGCCCAGCACCATCACCACAGGCCGGCCGGAGCGTGGGAAGGCGCGGGACTCGCAGACATGGTCGAAGGTGGAGTAGAAGTAGGGTGTCTCCGCGTCAAACTCGGCGCCGCAGGTGTCCACCATCTTGTACACCGCCTGCCGGTGGGCGGGAAGCTTGCCGCCGCTGAGCCGGGAGAGGGCCTCGTCGGTGTAGCCCAGGCGCTTGCCGGTCTCGTACTGCTCCATGGTCAGGTCGCCGGAGAGGGTCTTTTCAAAGTCCGCCAGGTGCTTGATCTTGGAGAGGAACCAGCGGTCGATGCGGGTGATGGCGAAGATCTCGTCCACGCTGACGCCGGACTTGAGCGCCTCGAACACGGTGAACAGCCGGTGGTCGTCCACCCGCCGCAGCCGCTCCCAGATGGGTGCGTCGTCCCCGTGGTCGATCTTGCGGTTCAGGGTGTCCATGCTGATCTCCGCGCCCCGGACCGCCTTCATCAAGGCCATCTCAAAGCTGGTGCCGATGGCCATAACCTCGCCGGTGGCCTTCATCTGGGTGCCCAGCTTCCGGGATGCGTCGGCAAACTTGTCGAAGGGCCACTTGGGCATCTTCACCACGATGTAGTCCAGCGTGGGCTCGAAGCAGGCGCAGGTCTTGCCAGTGATGTCGTTTTTGATCTCGTCCAGCGTGTAGCCCAGGGCGATCTTGGTGGTGATCTTGGCGATGGGATAGCCGGTGGCCTTGGAGGCCAGGGCCGAGGACCGGCTGACCCGGGGGTTCACCTCGATGACGGCATACTCGAAGCTGTCGGGATTCAAGGCCAGCTGCACATTGCAGCCGCCCACAATGCCCAGATGGGTGATGATATCCAGAGAGGCCTTGCGCAGCATCTGGAACTCCTTGTCCGCCAGGGTCTGGGTGGGGGCCACCACGATGGAGTCGCCGGTGTGGACGCCCACCGGGTCCAGGTTCTCCATGGAGCAGACGGCGATCACGTTGCCCACGCCGTCCCGCATGGTCTCAAACTCGATCTCCTTCCAGCCGAAGATGGCCTTTTCCACCAGCACCTGGGTGATGGGGGAGGCATCCAGGCCGGTGGCGGCGATGATCCGCAGCTCCGAGGCGTTGCTGGCGGCGCCGCCACCGGCGCCGCCCAGAGTGAAGGCGGGCCGCACGATGACGGGATATCCGATCCGGTCGGCCACTTCCAATGCGCCCTCCACAGTCTCGGCAATGTCGGAGGCGATCACCGGCTGGCCGATCTCCGCCATAGCCTCCTTGAACAGCTCCCGGTCCTCCGCCCGGGAGATAGCGGCGGCATCGGTGCCCAGGAGCCGGACGTTCTGGGCCTGGAGGAAGCCCTCCTTGTCCAGTTGCATGGCCAACGTCAGGCCGGTCTGGCCGCCCAGGCCCGCCAGGATAGAGTCGGGCTTCTCCTTTTTGATGATGCGCTTGATGGTCTCCACCGTCAGGGGCTCCAGGTAGATCTCGTCCGCCATGGCCTGGTCGGTCATGATGGTGGCGGGGTTGGAGTTGCACAGCACCACCTCCACACCGGCCTCCTTCAGGACGCGGCAGGCCTGGGCGCCGGCGTAGTCGAACTCCGCCGCCTGGCCGATGACAATGGGGCCGGAGCCGATCACCAGAACCTTGCGAATGTTTTTATCCAGCGGCATTACCGGTCACCTCCCTTCATCATCTCCACAAACCGGTCAAAGAGGAAGCCTGTGTCCTTGGGGCCGGTGCAGGCCTCCGGGTGGAACTGGACGGTGAAGGCCTTCAGGTCCGGATAGTCGATGCCCTCACAGGTACCGTCGTTGGCGTTGGCAAAGCGGATCTTGCCCGCCTTCACACTATCGGAATCCACAGCGTAGCCGTGGTTCTGGCTGGTGATGTAGGTCCGCTTCCCCGCCAGGTCCCGGACCGGCTGGTTGACGCCCCGGTGGCCGTATTTCAGCTTGTAGGTGGTCCCGCCCACAGCCAGGGCCGTCAACTGGTGGCCCAGGCAGATGCCAAACAGGGGCACCTTTCCAAGGAGTTTTTTGATCTGTTCGATCTGATAGACATTCTCCGCCGGGTCTCCGGGACCGTTGGACAGCATCACCCCGTCGGGGTTTGCCGCCAGGATCTCCTCCGCCGAGGCGGTGGCGGGCATCACTGTCACGGTGCAGCCCTGCTTTTGCAGCTCCCGGATGATATTGCGCTTGGCACCGTAGTCGATCAGGCTGACGCGGAATTTCTCCTCGCCCTCCGCCGGCTGCACCGACGCCGCGGCGCAGGTGACGGCCTCCACCACACCGGTGACAGCGTAGGTTTTCACCACCGTCAGATCCGCCGGAATCTCATCACAGATCGTGGCATTCATAACGCCGTGCTCCCGGATGATTCTCGTCAGCTCCCGGGTATCCACGCCCCAGAGGCCGGGGACTCCCTGCTCTTTCAGATAGGTGTCCAGATCACAGTCGCACCGGAAGTTGGAAGGTGCCTCGCACCACTCCCGCACCACGTAGCCCTTGACACAACAATTTCCTTCAAAATCCTCCCGGATGATGCCGTAGTTGCCCATCAGGGGATAGGTCTGCAGCACGATCTGTCCCGCGTAGCTGGGATCAGTCAGCGTCTCGATGTAGCCGCACATGCCGGTGGTGAACACCAGCTCCCCCACGGTGTCCCGGTCGGCACCGAACCGGTACCCCTGGAACACCTGGCCGTCCTGCAATACCAGATAGCCTGTTTTCATAGCATCCTCCCGCCTCGGACCGCAGTCCGCCAATTTACTCGTATTCTTTGTTATTATGCGAGATTTTGCGGCAACAGTCAATTGTTTCCGGGGCTGTCAGGAAGTAGACTTTCCCGGAAAATAGGTATTACTTTTTGTGCATTTTTGCAAAGAGGTCCTGTTTGTGCCGGCGGTTGCCATTGCAAGGCGGTGCCGGCTCCTCTATAATGGAGGTACGAACCGCGAAAAAGGAGGAATCTTCGTGGCCAAGCTGCTGGACAAGTTTACAGCCCCCTTCCGGGACAGCCGCATTCCTTTTCTTCTGGCGGAGGTGGTTACCAACGGCGCCGGGGAAATGGTGGACGTGGTGTGCCGTTTCTCCAATGACGCCGCGGCGTCGATGTTGAACCTGCCGGTGGAAGAACTGCGGGGCAGCCGCTTCACCCGGACCTTCCCGGTCCGGCGGCTGGAGGGCCTGTCTCCCCTCCAGGAGGTGGCCTTCTCCGGCTCCTGCGCCACCTTCTCCTACACCACCCTGGTGGGTCAGACCCTGCGGGTCACCTGCTTTCAGCCCATGTACGGCCTGGTGGCCTGTATTTTGGACGCCCCCGGTACCTCTCTCCAGGGCCAGCAGTTCCTGGGTGAGCACATGCCCCTGGCTGCGGCGGTGGTGGAGCTGACAAAAACCGGGGTCCGGTGCTTGTCTTTCAACCAACGGCTGTGTCAGTGGACCGGACTGGACCGCAAAACCCTGCTGGACCGCCATGCGGAGGATCTCTCCTCTCTGGTGGATCCGGAGGACTGGCCGGAGCTGCTGCAATCCCTGCTGGACGCTGCCCGGGAAAAGCACCCGGCGGACCGGGACTTTCGTCTGCTGCGGCAGGAGGGGCCACCCCTGTGGGTCAATCTCCGGGCGGAGCCTCTGTCCACTCCCTCCGGCGGCGCCGCCTTTTACACGGTGCTGGCGGATATTGACGCCCAGCGCCGTGCGCAGACCCGGATGGAGACACGGCTGCACCAGGCGGAATCCGACTGCTCACTGCTGGAGGAGTTGGTGGATCATCTGCCCGGGGGCTGCTGCCTGTTCCGCCGGGACCCGGAGGGCCGCCTGGAGGC
>URXS01000043.1 GCA_900551885.1 uncultured Oscillibacter sp. | reverse complement strand
TTTCCATTGCAGCGATCCTCGCCTTTACGATCAACGAAGGCTATGAGGCTGCCGCCGTCATGCTGATCTATCAGGCCGGGTGTATCGTCCGCGCGTACGCCTCCGCTCTTACGAAGTCCAGCTTCCGCGACCGTGTGGACCCCTATGTGGCGAGTGTCACCGTTCTCCGCGGTGAGGAAAAGACCTCCATTCCGCCGGAGAATGTCCAGCTTGGCGATATCCTTATTCTCGAACGCGGCCAGCGCGCTCCGGCCGATCTCGAAATTCTGGAAGGCTCCGTCACGCTCGATTTCGCCCCGATCTTCGGGCATACCGCCCGCCGCGAAGTCACGGCCGGACAAAAGATCCCTGCGGGCGCTGTCAACAGCAGCGCTGCCGTGCGCTGCACGGTGCTCGCCCCCGCCTCCGATTCCGTTTTCGCCCGCGAGATCGACACCGTTTCCGATCCGGAGGCTGTCTATGGCCCCGAGGCCGATTCGGTGGAACGCTATGCGAGAGTTTACGCCCCGTTCGCTCTCGGTGTGAGCGTCCTGATCGCGCTTCTCCTTCTGATCTTCTCCACGGTCCCGACCGAGGAAGCCATTCACCGCGCGCTCGTTCTCCTCATCATTTCCTGCCCGACGGCTTTCCTTGCGCCGCTGCCGTTTATGTACCTTGCCGGACTCTTCCGTTCGCTGCAAAGCGGCGTTGTCGTGAAGGACGCCTTCGTTCTGGACGGCCTTTCCCGCGCAGGCGCGGTTGTGTTCGATAAGGACGAAATGCTCTCCACCGGCTTTTACCGTGTGGCCTCCGTGAAGTCGGAGCGGCTCGACCCCGCGGTGCTGCTCAAGGTTGCCGCGCACGCTGAATCCGGCCCTTCCACCGCCGTCGCTGCGTCCATCGCCAAGGCGTACGGACAGGCGATCGACGCCTCTCTCATTGAAGAATTCACCGAAGAGCCTGACGGTATCACCGCCGTGATCGACGGGATCGACATCCGCATGGGCGATGCGGCCTATATGGAGAAAAACGGCGTCACTGTTACCGACCCAGTAGGGGACAGCATTACCGTGTATATGGCCGTCAATGACCAGTATGCCGGCTGCATCTATCTCTCCGATACGATCCGCGACGATGCCAGAGCCTCCTTCAGTGCCGTCTCCGGCGCGGGATGCGAGTGCATCATGCTCTCGGCGGACAGTCCCGAAAAGACCCGTACCGCTGCCGTTTCCGCCGGTGTTCGCGAGTATTACGCGCAATGCATGCCGATGGACCGTCTGGAAAAAATCCAGGAGATCAAAGAACGCTTCCCGGTCAACAGCGTTTTGTATATGGGCGAGGCAACCGGAGATACCGCGTGCTTCAATGCGGCGGATATCGGCGTGTGCATCGACGGTCTCGCGTCCGAGGCCTCCATGCAGACGGGCAGCGCCGTTATCATGGACAAGACGGCTGCGCCCATCGCCGGTGCGATCGACGCGGCAAAGGCCACGCGCTCCACAGTGCGGCAGCTGATCCTTGCCGTTCTCGCCGTCAAGGCCGTGCTCCTCGTTCTGGCGCTCCTCGGCGTTACCTATCAGCTTTGGTTCGCGGCCATGGTCGATACGGTTGCCGGTATTGCGGGCATTCTCTATTCCTCCCGCATCTGGTCTGAGCAGAAATAAGTTTTCCATAAACTTTTGAAACGGGTTGGAATTGCTCCAACCCGTTTTTCCTCTCTCGGAAAAGCATTGCTATGGAAACGGTTTTATGGTAGAATTAATAAGATAAGAAAGGGGAGCGGCATGAAAATTCTCGGCATTGACCCCGGCGTCGCTACCGTCGGCTTTGGGCTGGTGGAATCCTCTGGCATGCATCAGAGGATGATTTCCTGCGGCGTCATCACGACTCCGGCGCATACTCCGCTCTCATCGCGCCTTGACCGGATCTATTCGGATCTCGAGGAGCTGATCCGCTCCTGCGATCCGGATGCTATCTCCATTGAGGAGCTTTTCTTCAGTAAAAACATCACGACAGGCATCCCTGTTGCGCATGCCCGCGGCGTCATATTGCTCTGCGCGTTTCGCTGCGGCGTGCCAGTGTATGAGTATACGCCCATGCAGGTGAAGCAGGCCGTCGTGGGATACGGCATGGCGGAAAAACGGCAGGTCATGGACATGGTTCGTCGCATTTTACATCTGACCGCCGTTCCGCGGCCGGATGACGCGGCGGACGCGGTCGCTATCGCGCTCTGCCACGCCCGCAGTGCTACATCGCTTTTAACAAGGGAAGGTGACCGGGATCTGTGTTCTACTATATAGAAGGCGTCGTTTCCCTGATCGACGGCCCCGTCGCCGTCGTGGACTGCGGCGGTGTGGGATATGCTGTCAATACCACGGTCAACTCGCTTTCGCGGGTACGCATCGGCGAGAAGGCCCGGTTTTATACCTGCACGATCATCCGTGAGGACTGCTTTGACATTTACGGCTTCGCGACAGCGGAGGAAAAGCGCTGCTTTGAGCTGCTGATCGGCGTTTCCGGCGTCGGCGCGAAGGCCGCGCAGGCGATCCTCTCCGCGAACACGCCGGAATCCCTCTCTCTTGCTATTATGTCCGGCAACGAGAAGGCGCTGATGGCAGCCCCCGGTATCGGGAAAAAGATCGCGCAGCGCGTGATCATGGAGCTGAAAGATAAATTCTCCGGCGGCGCCGTCGGGGACAGCTCTTTCGGCTCTTCCGGCGCTTATGCGCCCGCGGCGGCATCCGGCGGAGACAAGCTCTCCGATGCGGCGGCGGCGCTCGGCGTGCTCGGCTACGGCGGAAACGAGATCGCCGCAGCGCTCAAAGGACTGGATATTCAGAATCTGTCCGTCGAGGATATCGTACGGCAGGGGCTGAAAAAACTGATGAAGTAAAAGGAGGCGGAGCAGCTTGGCGATCAGCTTTTCGGATGCGGAGCAGGAAAATGAATTGATAACCCGATCCACGGCTCTGCCGGAGGATGCCGGCGAGGGCTCGCTCCGCCCGCGGTATCTGAACGAATATATCGGGCAGGAGCGCGCAAAGGAAAACCTCCGCATTTTCATTCAGGCAGCAAAGATGCGCGGGGAAGCGCTCGACCACGTCCTTCTCCACGGCCCTCCCGGACTCGGCAAAACGACGCTCGCCGCCGTTATCGCCAACGAGATGGGCGTAAATATGCGCATCACCTCCGGGCCGACCATTGAAAAACCCGGCGATCTTGCGGCGCTTCTCACAAATCTGCAGGAGAACGACATTCTCTTCGTGGACGAGATCCACCGCATGAACCGCGCGGTCGAGGAGATCCTATATCCCGCGATGGAGGACTTCGCCATCGACATCATCATCGGCAAGGGACCTTCCGCGAACTCCATTCGGCTCGATCTGCCGAAATTTACGCTCATCGGCGCGACAACACGCTCCGGCCAGCTTTCCGCGCCGCTGCGCGACCGCTTCGGCGTCATTCTCCGTCTGGAGCTGTATACGCCGGAGGAGCTCCGCCGCATCGTTGAGCGCAGCGCCGGTATCCTCGGCATAAGCATTGAGCACGACGGGGCGGAGGAGATCGCCCGCCGCAGCCGCGGCACGCCGCGTATCGCCAACCGTATGCTCAAGCGCGTGCGCGACTTTGCCACCGTGCAGGGCGACGGCACAATTGACGAGGAGACCGCCATCGCCGCCCGCAAGTGGATGGACATTGACGAGCTGGGTCTGGACGAGCTGGACCGCAGTGTCCTGCGCGCCATCATTGAGATGTACAACGGCGGCCCTGTGGGCCTGGAGACCCTGGCCGCCACCATCGGCGAGGAGTCCGTGACCCTGGAGGACGTGTATGAGCCGTACCTGATGCAGTTGGGCTTCCTGACCCGGACGCCCCGGGGCCGCTGCGTCACCCAGAAGGCGTACCGGCATCTGCATCTGCCGGTGCCCGGCGGGGCGGCAGAGCCCCCCATGGAACAACTGACGCTGTAACACCGGAGAGGGAGGTGCCCGCCGTGGAATATCTGGCTTCCATCCGATTGCGGCGGGAGCTGCCGGCGGAGAGCTATCTGCGCCGCCTGCCGCCGGTGCGGTATCTGATGGCGGGGAACGCCTTGGAGTTCGACGCACCCGTCACCTTTTTGATCGGGGAGAACGGCACCGGCAAGTCCACGCTGCTGGAGGCCATCGCCGTGGCCTGCGGATTCAATCCCGAAGGTGGCAGCCGCAATTTCTCCTTCTCCACCCGGGCCACCCATTCCGAGCTGGGGCAGTACCTGACCCCCGCCCGGCGGCGCTATCCCAAAGACGGCTTCTTTCTCCGGGCGGAGAGCTTTTACAACGTGGCCACCAACATCGACGAGCTGGATGAGACCACCCCGGGTCCCCGGCTGATCGACCGCTACGGCGGCGTGTCATTGCACCGCCAGTCCCACGGGGAGAGCTTCCTGGCCCTGGTGGAGCACCGCTTCGGCGGGCAGGGTCTGTACCTGCTGGACGAGCCGGAGGCGGCATTGTCCCCGTCCCGCCTGCTGACGCTGATCGCTCTGATGGACCATCTGGTACAGGCGGATTCCCAGTTCATCATCGCCACCCACTCGCCCATCCTCATGGCCTTCCCCGGCGCCCGGCTGTACCAGCTTGGGGAGGAGGGCATTTCTCCGGTGGCCTACCGGGAGACGGAGCATTACCAGTTGACCAAACGATTTCTGGAAAACCCGGAGCGGATGCTGCACTACCTGCTGGAGCGGTAGGCTTGGGCCTTCACCTGGGGCACACGATTTTTGAATTTGAAAATGAGGTTGATTGAACATGGGTAAGTTATTTGGAACCGACGGCATCCGCGGCGTGGTGGGGGAGAACCTCACCGCCGATCTGGCCTTCCGCACCGGGCAGGCCATCGCCTCCACGCTGGAGGAGGAGACCGGCCGGCGGCCGGTGGTGGTCATCGGCAAGGACACCCGCATTTCCTCCGACATGCTGGAATCCGCCCTGATGGCGGGCATCTGTGACCTGGGCGGCGACGTGATGCCGGTGGGCACCATCCCCACGCCGGCGGTAGCCTACCTGACCAGACAGGAGAAGGCCGACGCGGGCATCGTGATCTCCGCCAGCCACAACCCCTATGAGCACAACGGCATCAAGGTCTTCAGCAGCCAGGGCTACAAGCTCTCCGACACCGTGGAGGCCCGGATCGAGGAAAAGATCCTCTCTGACGCGCCCATGAAACACCGGACCCGGGAGCGGATCGGCCGCCGCCACCACGGCATGCGACAGCTCAAGCGGGACTACATCGACTTTGTGGCCTCCACCATCGAATCCGACCTCTCCGGGCTGAAGATCCTGTGCGACTGCGCCAACGGCGCCGCCAGTGCCACCGCTCCGGAGCTGTTTGGCCGGTTCAAGGCCCACACCGACTTCATCCACCGGGACCCCGACGGCGTCAACATCAACAACCACTGCGGCTCCACCCATCTGGAGGACCTGTCCGCTCTGGTGGTCTCCGGTGGGTATGACGTGGGCGTGGCCTTTGACGGCGACGCCGACCGCTGCCTGCTGGTAGACGAGACTGGCGGCGTCATCGACGGCGACAAGGTCCTGGCGGTGTGCGCCCTGGATATGAAGCGCCGGGGCAAGCTCCAGGGCAACACCCTGGTGGCCACGGTCATGAGCAACCTGGGGCTCCACGAGTTCTGCCGCAACAGCGGCATCGACCTGATCTGCACCGACGTGGGGGACCGGAACGTGCTGGAGAAGATGCTGGAGAAGGATTTCCGCATCGGCGGCGAGCAGTCCGGCCACACCATCTTCACCGACGTGGAGACCACCGGCGACGGCGAGGTCACCGCCCTGCAGTTTTTGCAGGTGCTGTGCCGGTCCGACAAGCGGGCGTCGGAGCTGGCGTCGGTCTGTGCAGCCTATCCCCAGGTGCTGGTGAATGTGGAGGTGCCCCACAGCGGCGGCGTCAAGGAGAATATCATGGCCTCGGCGGCGCTGGCGGAGGCCGTGAAGCGGGAAGAGGCGGCTCTGGGCGACGAGGGCCGTGTGTTGGTGCGTCCCTCCGGCACCGAGGCATTGATCCGGGTCATGGTGGAGGCCAAGGCCCTGACCACCGCCCAGGCGGTGGCGGACCGGCTGGCAGATTTCATAAAATCATTGGAGATTTGAGAAAAATTTCCCGGCAGATTTAATAATTTGCTTGACATTTCAAAGGATAGACGGGTATAATGACATATGTGTAATTCTTATGAGCAACCCAACCCGCCCCTGGACCGCCGTGGAGATGAGGCGCTGTGCGCCTTGGCCGCCGCCGGAAACCGGGAGGCTGAGGAGGTCCTGGTGACCCGCTATAACCGGCTGGTGCGCACCTGCGCCCGTCCGTTCTTTCTCATTGGCGGCGACAGCGAGGACCTGACTCAAGAGGGGATGGTGGGACTCATTAAAGCCGTCCGGGAATACGATGCCGCCAAAGAGGCGTCGTTTCGGACGTTCGCGGAAATCTGCATTCGCAGCCGACTGTATTCCGTACTCCGCGCAGCCGCGCGGGATAAGCATTCACCGCTCAATCAGTCGGTTCCCCTGGATACACCCTTCCTTGACAGCAACTCCTACACCTCTGGTACCAGTCATTTGGCGCAGCGGAATCCCGAAGACTTCCTGATCGACCGGGAGCACACAGCAGCCCTCTTAGCCGGTGTCCGGAAACAGTTGTCCGAGTTTGAAGCAGAGATTTTGGGGTACTATTTGGACGGTCTTTCATGCAGGGAAATTGCCGAGACGGTAGGCAAGGCTCCAAAGTCCGTGGACAACGCCGTGCAGCGCATTCGGCGCAAGGTAGCACGGCAGCTTCAATCCGGCGATCTCAGCGGAAGCTGAGCGCAATATATTTTTCTTTTCAAAGAGAGGGTAAAGACATGTACGAAGACAAGACTTTAGTGTGCAAAGAGTGCGGCCAGGAGTTCGTGTTCACCGCCGGTGAGCAGGAGTTCTACGCGGAGCGCGGCTTCCAGAACGAGCCCCAGCGCTGCAAGGCCTGCCGGGATGCCCGCAAGAACGCGGCCCGCGGCCCCCGCGAGTACTTCACCGCTGTTTGCGCTGCCTGCGGCGGCGAGGCCAGAGTTCCCTTTGAGCCGAAGTCTGACCGTCCGGTCTACTGCAGCGAGTGCTTCGCCAAGATGAGAGAGCAGCAGAGATAAGGACCGTTTTCGGTTTTTATAAATGGTGCTACGAAATACCGCCCGCTTTATTAGCGGGCGGTATTTTTCTGCCTTTCTGCCGTGCATCGTCCCCTCATCAGGCGCTGCGCGCCAGCTTTCCCCAGGGGAAGCTTTGACCCTTGCCGCGCCGCTTGGCTTCCCCTGTGGGTGCGCAGCAAATAACGGATGAGGGACAACGGGCGGCGGGGAAGACCCCGGCTTCCAGGGGCGTGGGGGGCCTAAGCGGCGGGCCTGCCCGGTGACGCACCTGCGGACCGATGAGGAGATCCGCTGATTGCCGGGCCTCCCGGAGAAGTCTTTTTTCGTGAAGGAGACAGGGGAAGGGGGGAGCGGAACCTTCGTCCGCTCAGTCCTTCTCTCCGCCGGAGCGGCCCTTCCGCCTGACCCGGGACAGGGGATTCGCTTTTGCGGCCACCCGCAGGGCGTCGTTGTCGATGTGAGTGTAGATCTCCGTGGTGTTCAGATGGTCGTGGCCCAGGACCTCCTGGACCGCCCGCACGTCCACACCGTTTTGCAGCATCAGCGTGGCGGCGGTGTGGCGCAGCTTGTGGGCGGAATACTCCGAGGCGTCGATGCCCGCCTCCGCCAGCCGCTTTTTCACCATGGCATGGACCGTGGACCGGCTGACCCGCTCGTTCTGGGAGGAGAGAAACAGCGCGTCAGCGTCCCGGCCGGTGATGGGCCGCCGCACCGCCAGATATCGCTTCAGCGCCTCCTGGCAGGCGTCATTTAGGTAGATGATGCGGACCTTGTTGCCTTTGCCCAGGACCCGCAGGGAATCCCCCTGGATATCCCGGCGGTTCAGGCCCACCAGCTCGCTGATCCGCAGCCCACAGTTGAGAAACAGCGTCAGAATACAGTAATCCCGCTCCTGATTTTTCCCGTCCACGGAGTCCAAAAGCTGGATGCTTTCGTCCAAAGTCAGATATTTCGGCAATGTTTTCTTCAGTTTCGGAGAATCGATATCTTTGACAGGATTTTCACGAAGTAGGTGCATCTTGTTGGTCAGGTAATTGTAGAACGACCGGATGGTAGCGATTTTCCGGGCCCGGGACGCAGCGTTCAGGCCGTAGTCGGAGTTGGGGCTGTTCTGGTGCTGAACCCGGTCCCGGCTCAGGTAGGTCATGTAGCCATAGATGTCCGTCAGGGTCACGCTGGCCACAAAATCCAGATCCACATCCATAATATCGATCTCGTCCAGCTCCAGGCCCGCCAGGGACGGATCCCGCTGCTGCTTGAGATAGCGGAAGAAATTCCGCAGGTCTAGGAAGTATTCGTCTACGGTGCGCTTGGAGTGGGCTTTGATGGTCTCATGGTAAGCCAGGAAATCCCGCAGGATCTGCGGTGCCTGGGTGCGGTAGTCGATCATATCCAATCTACGCGGAGACCGGCAGAACGGGTCCGGGCGCCGGAACCGGCCCGGACCAGGGCCAGAAGAGGCTGGCTTGTCCGAAAGAGCCCCGAAGGGCTCCAGAGCTGTTTTGCCCTCCCCTGAATTGAACAAAATTTTTATTTTGTTCAATTTACAGTATCCCCGCGAAACCTCCTCTCTCAACGTCTCTCCCGGCGGTCGCAGGCAGTCCGGCAGCCGCCGGGAGATTTACACTTGTACAAATTCTGTTTGCAGCGATTCGCACCGCGCGGTTTTTCTGCCAGCGGTTTCTGCCGGGACTGCATGGACTGTCCGTGCTGCTGGGCGGCTGCGGTGCGCTTCCAACCCGCCGGCGGACATAAAACCGCCCTCATCCGGCCAAGCTATCTGCGACCCAAAAACTTTCTTTCAGAACGGATGGTTGCTCATGAGCCTGATTCCCTGTACCAGCCAGTGCGTGTACCAGCAGGACGGCGTCTGTACCCTGGACAGCGCCGCCGCGGCAGGCGTACCCTCTCTTGGCGGCGCCTGCGTCCACTTTATCCCTGCGAACCAAGGGCGGCTCGGATCGCCTCACCGATATTCCCGGCCGGAAGCAGCTCCAGACCCTGAGGCGCCGTCAGCGTTCCGCTCCGGCGCCGCGGCACCAGACACCGGCGGAAGCCCAGACGATGGATCTCACTGATCCGCTGCTCCAGGTGGTTCACGCTGCGCAGCTCGCCGGTCAGGCCTACCTCCCCCACGGCCACCAGGTCCCCGGGAACCGGCCGGTCCAGATAGCTGGAGGCCAGGGCGATCACCGCCGCCAGGTCCGCAGCGGGCTCGTCCAGCCACAAGCCGCCGATGATGTTGAGATAGGCATCACAGGCGGAGACCTTCAGTCCTCCCCGCTTGTCCAGCACCGCCAGCAGCATGGCGAAGCGGTTGTAATCAAAGCCGTTGCTGGTGCGGCGGGGGTTGGACGCCGAAGCGCCCACCACCAGGGCCTGGATCTCCGCCAGCACCGGCCGCACGCCCTCCATGACACAGGTGACGCAGGTGCCCGGCGCGTCCTCGGGCCGGCCTGACAGCAGCAACTCCGAGGGGTTTTCCACCTCCACCAGACCGCTGTCCCGCATCTCGAATACGCCGATCTCGTTGGTGGCGCCGAAGCGGTTCTTGGCGGCCCGGAGAATCCGGTGGGCGGCCCGCTGGTCGCCCTCGAAGTACAGCACGCAGTCCACCATGTGCTCCAGCACCTTGGGGCCTGCGATGGAGCCCTCCTTATTGACGTGGCCGATGACGAACACCGTGATGCCCTGGCCCTTGGCCACCTGCATCAGCGCCATGGCGCAGTCCTTCACCTGGCTGATGGAGCCCGCCGGAGAGTCCAGGGCGTCATTGTACAACGTCTGGATGGAGTCCACGATCAGCACCTCCGGCGCCTCCGCGGTCACCGCCTCCAGGACCTCCCCCAGGCTGGTCTCCGACAGCACCAGAAGGTTGGGAGAATCCACATGTAATCGTTTAGCACGCAACTTTAACTGGTGCTCAGACTCCTCCCCGGATACATACAGCACCCGGGAGGTCTGGCAGAGCTGGTTGCAGATTTGTAACATCAGGGTGGATTTGCCGATGCCGGGGGCGCCGCCCACCAGCACCAACGAGCCCTTGACGGCGCCGCCGCCCAGGACCCGGTCCAGCTCCCCCATACCGGTGGGAAAGCGGATCTCCTCGTCGGTCCGCAGGTCCGTCACCGGGCAGGCCCGCCGCTTAGGGCCCCCCACGCCCCGGGAGGCCGGGGTCTTTCCCGCCGTCCGGGGAGCCTCCGGCTGCTCCACAATGGTGTTCCAGGCACCGCAGGCCGGGCACTTCCCCGCCCACTTGGCGGTCTCGTTGCCGCAGGCGGTACAGTAAAAGAGGGTCTTTTGTTTCATAATTCCTCCCAAAAAGAGCGGAGAGTCACACGAGCCTTCCCCATGGGGAAGGTGGCCGGCCAAAGGCCGGACGGATGAGGGACCGTCCATGGACAGATTTTCGTACGCCGTCCCCTCATCAGGCACGTAGCGCGTCAGCTTCCCCTTAGGGAAGCCCTGGGCTTCTCCACCCACACGTTTTACGCTGCATTGAGCAGGCCCGCCGTGATGGCGGCGGCCAGCCGGAGCTGATAGGCTTCGCTTTTCAGTTGGGCGGCCTCCCTTTCGTTGGTCAAAAAGCCGCACTCCACCAGGACACCGGGGGCCGTGATGTTCTTCATCAGGTACACCGAGGAGCCGATGGCCGCCGGATTTTTGGCTTTTTCCGTGTTCACCGCCTGGTTCAATGCCTCCTGGACGCTGGTGGCCAGTGGCGCCGCCCCTTCCGCACCATTGAAGAAGGCCTGGGCCCCGTGGGTCACCGGCGAGGAGGGCAGGCTGTTCTGGTGGATGCTCAGGAGCACCGCGTTTTCCGTGGCGTTGACCAGCTCCGCCCGGTTCTTCAGGTCCGATACCTTCTTCTCCCGCAGCGTGGAGGCGGAGTCGTCATAGATGGCGGCGTCCTCTGTCCGGGTCATGACGGTGTTCACCCCGGCGAAGGCCAGCAGGTCCCGGACCCGCAAGGCAATGGCCAGATTCAGTCCACTCTCCACGGTGCCGTCGGCAGCCACGGCGCCGCCGTCCTCCCCGCCGTGTCCGGCGTCCACCACCACTGTGGGGCCCTCCCCGATAGCAGCGGCCCCGAAGGCCGACGTATAGGCGGAGCTGCCGTGCCACAAGACCGCCGCCAGGGCGGCCACAAAGCAGAAAAACAGTCCCATCAGACACAGATGGCGTTTACGCAGTACGATCATCAAAGTCCACACCCCCGGAGGGAGACTATGACAGCCTGCTTATCCCATATGACGGTGGACTTCTCAGGGACCATTATAGCCGCCGCCCGTCCCAAAATCAAGGGCAGGCGCCCTTCCCTGCCCTGCTGCATACAATGGAGTGGGCGCGGGGGCGCTCTCCGCGCCACCTGAACAGAAGGAGGAATCCCGAGGATGGAAAAACCCAACAAGCCCAATCCGCCCGCGCCGCCCAGCACCAACCAGCCCTGCGGCCCCGGCCAGGGGCAGCTTCCCGGCTGCTGCGGCGCGCTGGCGTTTCCCTATGTACCCATGCAGGAGGAGAACCCCGTCCGGTACAGCCGGATGGAGGCCCTCCAGACCGGGACGCTGTTCCCGGGCCTGGACCTGCCCTTCAAGGCAGCCATCCAGGCCAAGACCAAGCTGGCCAATACCGCTCTGGTGGAGCTGATGGCCCTGGACTTCGCCATCGACGAGCTGGGTCTGTACCTCACCACCCACGCAGAGGACCAGGAGGCATTGAACCTGTACTGGTCCTATATCAAGCTGGCCAAGGAGGGCCGGGAGAAGTACCAGCAGATGTACGGCCCCCTGCTGCAGACGGACCTGACGCCGGAGGCGGGCTACGCCTGGCTGAAGGACCCGTGGCCCTGGGAGGAAGGAGGCAATGACTGATGTTCGTCTATGAGAAAAAATTACAGTACCCGGTGAAGATCAAAAACACCAACCCCAAGCTGGCAGCCCTTATCATCAGCCAGTACGGCGGCCCTGACGGGGAGCTGGGCGCTTCCCTGCGGTACCTGAGCCAGCGCTATTCCATGCCCTACCCGGAGCTGAAGGGTCTTCTGACCGACATCGGCACCGAGGAGCTGGGCCACCTGGAGATGATCGGTACCATCGTCCACCAGTTGACCCGGAATCTGACCGAGGACCAGATCAAATCCGGGGGCTTCGACGCCTACTTCATCGATCACACCGCCGGGGTCTACCCCACCGCCGCCTCCGGCTCCCCCTGGAACGCCGCCGGCATGGCCGTGAAGGGCGACACCATCGCGGACCTGACCGAGGACCTGGCCGCCGAGCAGAAGGCCAGAGTTACCTATGACAACATCCTGCGCATGAGCGACGACCCGGACGTCAGCGACGCCATCAAGTTCCTGCGGGCCCGGGAGATCGTCCACTTCCAGCGCTTCGGCGAAGGCCTGCGGCTGGCCAAGGATAAGCTGGACGAGAAAAACGTCTACTATATGAACCCTTCCTTCGACCGCTGAAGAGCTTCTGGAGGACAGGAAAACGCCCGCCGTTCCCTGAGAACGGCGGGCGTTTGTTGTCTCGCTGGCCGCCGTCCGGTCAGGACGGCGGGCGAACCGCTTCACGCACTGCCACCCCACCGGGGGCGGCTTGCGGAGTTGGCACTTTTGGGGAAGATCAGGACACAGCAGGAATGGAGCCGCTGTTCAGATCGGCCACCAGATTCATCAGACGGGCCCGGTCCTCCCGGCGGGAAGCGAACAGCTCCAGGCTGTCGCCCTCCTCCTCGATCAGACGGCCCACCGCGATATAGCGGGAGAGAGAAGATTTCAAATTAAAAATGTCTCCCTCCGGGCTCTTCAGGTACACGTCGCCCTCGCAGGACGCCACGATGTCCAGGAACTCCTGGATGTCAGCCTCAGAACGTAATCTCATGGGAAACACATCCTTTCTGGTTTTTGTTTTGGCGGCCGGTCTCCCGACCACGGTTAATGGTATAGCACGAAGGGCCTGCCCCTGTCTATGGAGGATGTGGATAAGATTTCCGAGCGACACGGTTGGAAATTTTGGCTGTCCTTACAAATTTGCGTAATTTTTTCGTTACAAATTAAAATACGTAATCGATTTTGTGAGAAAAAATAAATACAAAACAGCCCTATCCGCAGTTTCTAAAACCAGCGGACAGGGCCGTTTTCGCACCGTTTTTGCAGGGGTTGCCGGGCCTTATGCCCGGTCCAGGGACGCCAGCACCGACGCCTGGTCGCCCTCCCGCTCCCCGATCAGCACCAGGAAAGTCTCCTCATCCATGACAGGCACCCCCAGCTCCTGGGCACGGCGGAGCTTGGAGCCGGCGGCCTCACCGGCCACCACGCAGCTCGTCTTCTTGGACACGGAGCCGGAGACCTTGGCGCCCAGGGCCTCCAGTTTCTCCCCGGCCTCCTTCCGGGAAAAGGTGGTCAGCTCGCCGGTCAGCACGAAAGTCTTCCCTGCCAGCAGGTCCCCCACCGGGGCCGCCGTGGAAGTCATGTTGACCCCTGCCGCCGCCAGCCGGGCGATCAGGTCCTTGGCCTGGGACCCGGCGAAATAGTCCACGATGCAGCGGGCGGTGATGGCGCCCACGTCGGGAATGGCCGTCAAGGCCTCCTCCGAAGCGGCCATCAGGGCTTCCATGGAGCCGAACCGGGCCGCCAGGACCTTGGCGGCCTTCTCCCCCACCTGGCGGATACCCAGGCCATAGATCAAGCGGCTGAGGTCGTTGGCCTTGGAGTTCTCGATGGCCCGGATCAGATTCTCCGCGGATTTCTCCCCCATCCGGTCCAGCTTGGCCACGTCCGCGGCGTGGAGATTATACAGGTCCGCGGCGTTGGCGATCAGGCCGCTGTCCACCAACTGCTGCACCACAGCGGGGCCGCAGCCGTCGATGTCCATGGCGTTGCGGCTGGCGAAGTGGGTCAGATTGCGCAGCAACTGGGCCGGGCACTCGGCGCCGGTGCACCGCAGTGCCGCTCCATCCTCGTCCCGGACCACCGGAGCGCCGCACACCGGGCAGGTGTCCGGCAGGGTGTAGGGCACCGTGCCCTCCGGCCGCTTGCTCAGGTCCACCTCCAGGATCTCCGGGATGATCTCACCGGCCTTCTGGACCAGCACCGTGTCCCCCACCCGGATGTCCTTTTCCGTGATATAGTCCTGGTTGTGGAGGGTGGCGTTGGTGACGGTGGTGCCCGCCAGCCGTACCGGCTCCAGCACCGCCTTGGGGGTCAGGACCCCGGTGCGGCCCACCTGGACCACGATGTCCGTCACCCTGGACAGCTTCTTCTCCGGCGGGTACTTGAAGGCCACCGCCCACTTGGGGGCCTTGGCGGTGGAGCCCAGCCGCTCCCGGTCCGCCAGGTGGTCCACCTTCATGACGGCGCCGTCGATGTCGAAGGGGTAGTCCATCCGCTGATCGTTGATCCGCTCGATCTCCGCCTGGACCGCCTCCACGCCGGTCAGCTTCACATGGGGGATCACCTTGAAGTGCTGGGTGGCCAGGTACTCCAGGGTCTCGGCGTGGGAGTCGAAGGTCTTCCCCTCCGCCAGTTGCAGGTTGAACACCTGAATGTCCAGCTTCCGCTCGGCGCAGATCTTGGGATTCAGTTGCCGCAGACTGCCGGCGGCGGCGTTCCGGGGGTTGGCCATGAGCGGCTTGCCCTGGAGCTCCCGCTGGGCGTTGAGCTCGGCGAACACCGCCCGGGACATGTAGACCTCCCCCCGGACGATCAGCCGGGGCAGCTTGTCCGGCAGCGTCATGGGGATGGACCGGACGGTCTTCAGGTTCTCCGTCACATCCTCCCCCACCCGGCCGTCGCCCCGGGTGGCGCCCCGGACGAACACGCCGTCCCGGTACTCCAGGGCCACGGACAAGCCGTCCACCTTGGGCTCCACGGAGTAGGCCACCGCCTCCCCCAGGGCCTCCGCCGTCCGGCGGCAGAAGTCCGCCACCTCCTCGGCGCTGAACACGTCCTGGAGGCTCTCCAACGGCACCGGGTGCTCATAGGTCTCGAAGCCCTCCAGGATCTTATCCCCCACCCGCTGGGTGGGGGAATCCGGGGTGATCTCCTCCGGGTGGGCTGCCTCCAGCTCCTCCAGACGGCGGTTGAGCTTGTCGTATTCATAGTCCGGGATCACCGGAGCGTCCAGCACATAGTACAGGTAGCTCTGCTGGTTCAGGTAGTCCCGCAGTTGTTTCATTTCCTCCCGATAGTCCATGGGGGTCCCGCCTTTCTTCTCGTTCAGTTTCCGTTGAGGATGTAGTCCTTGGCGTCCTCGTCCAGGGTCTCCGGCTCCGTGCCGAAGTAGGTGTAGCTGTCCGGCACCGAGCCCACGATCACCGTCTCCGCCACGATAAAGGAGTTGGAGACCTTGGTGGCGGTGGTGAAGCCCGGCAGCAGGATGCTGACGTACACGTCGATGGTCAATATGATCTGGTGCTTGGTCTGGTTGATGCCGGCGGAGGTGAAGGCGTTCTGGAAGCTGGCCTCCGAGGAGCCCACCGACTCCATCCGCACGGTGATCCGGGGCCCACGGCCCGCCAGCAGCGCCGAGCCGGTCAGGCTGCCGATGGGGATGGACAGGTCCCGGGCCGACACCTGGTCGATCCGCTGGAGCACCGTGTCCAGAATGTGGGACTGCAACAGATTGAAAGCGGCCATGTTGCTGCGGACCGCCGTGATCTTCCCGTCGTTGTCCTTCTCAAAATACACCAGATTTTCGTAGTCCAGCTCGCCGGAGGCGATGGCCTCGTCCACCGCCTGCGTGACCACCTGGGTCACGGCGTTGGAGACCCGGGTGGTGGCCAGACTGGTCAGCAGCGGCTTCATCTGC
>URXS01000042.1 GCA_900551885.1 uncultured Oscillibacter sp. | reverse complement strand
AAGGAGAAGGAAGTCCCCGCCCTGGACGACGAGTTCGCCAAGGACGTCAGCGAGTTCGATACCCTGAAGGAGCTGAAGGCCGATCTGAAGAAGAAGATCACCGAGGAGCGCCAGAAGGACGCTGACCGCGCTTTTGAGGACGCCCTGATGGAGCAGGTGGCGGCCAACATCACCGCCGACGTGCCCGATGCCATGGTGGAGGGACAGGCCCGCCAGTTCCTGGAGAACTTCAAGGCCCAGATCGCCCAGCAGGGCATTCCCTATGACCAGTACATGAAGATGACCGGCATGGACGAGAAGAAGCTGCTGGAGGACGCCAAGGAGCCCGCTCTGCGGCAGGTGCGGCTGGATCTGGCCCTGGCCGCCATCATCAAGGCGGAGAATATTGAGGTCTCCGACGAGGAAGTGGAGGCCGAGTTCCAGAAGCTGGCCGACCAGTACGGCATGGACCTGGAGATGGTGAAGAAGTATCTGCAGGCCGACCAGGTCAAGGATCAGGTGACCACCCAGAAGGCCGTGGCTATTGTGGTGGACAGCGCCGTGGCCACCAAGCCGGAGAAGAAGGAGGACGAGGGTGAGAAGAAGCCCGCCCGCAAGTCTTCCAAGAAGACCGAGGAGGCCGGTGAGGGCGAGGAGAAGAAGCCCGCCCGGAAGTCCACCAAGAAGGCCGAGGAGACCGAGGGCGCAGAGGAGAAGAAGCCCGCCCGGAAGTCCACTAAGAAGGCCGCTGAGAAAAAAGAGGACGAGGAACCCGCTGAATCCAAATAATTCCGGGTATACTGTCCAGTGGCCCGCGGGTGTTCCCGCCATTTTGACAGATTCCCGCACGGCCTTTGTAGTAGGATAGGTACGCGTGCGTTGGCATGGGCGCCGTCGGTCCGAAAGGGGCGGGGCGCTTTTGCCATATCCTGTCCCATGGCGCCCTGTGAGCAGGGCGGATTCAAGGAGGTTATACCAATGAGCTTAGTTCCCTATGTGGTGGAGCAGACCAACCGCGGCGAGCGGTCCTATGACATCTTCTCTCGCCTGCTGAATGACCGTATCATCTTCCTGGGCGAAGAGGTCAACGCTACCACCGCCAGCCTGGTGGTGGCCCAGATGCTGTATCTGGAGGCCCAGGACCCCGACAAGGACATTCAGTTCTATATCAACAGCCCTGGCGGTTCCGTCACTGACGGCATGGCCATCTATGACACCATGCAGTATGTCAAGTGCGACGTGTCCACCATCTGCATCGGCATGGCCGCCAGCATGGGAGCCTTCCTGCTGTCCTCCGGCGCCAAGGGCAAGCGGTTTGCCCTGCCCAACGCGGAGATCATGATCCACCAGCCCTCTGCCGGTACCAAGGGCAAGGTGACGGATATGGAGATCGATGTGGAGCACTTCCTGCGTATCAAGCGGAACCTGAATGAGATCTTGGCGCAGAATACCGGCAAGACCGCGGATCAGATCAAGGAAGTCTCGGAGCGGGACAACTGGATGACTGCCCAGGAGGCTCTGGACTTCGGTCTGGTCGACAAGATCATCCGCAACAAGAAATAATAACCACCCGTTGTTTTCCCGGCTGTGCGGTCCGGTCGTCCCCGGCGGGATGGAGGACACCCGGCCATGAAAATGACTTGTTTGCCGTGGACCGGCAAACAATCAGCGCAAATCCTGAGAACGAGGTAATACCATGAACGACGACGGCAAGAAGACCCTGCGGTGCTCCTTTTGCGGTAAGCACGAGAGCCAGGTTCGCCGAATGATCCAGGGACCCGGTGTGCGCATCTGCGACGAATGTGTGCAGTTGTGTATGAGCATTCTCAATGACGGGTTCGAGGATACCGGCAGCGAGGGACTGGAGGATATTCCCGACCAGCTCCCCACGCCCCGGGAGATCAAGGACGTGCTGGACCAGTACGTCATCGGCCAGGACGAGGCCAAGGTGGCCTTGTCTGTGGCGGTATACAATCACTATAAGCGCATTTTCTTCGGCGGCGGTGAGGATGTGGAGCTCCAGAAGAGCAACATATTGATGCTGGGCCCCACCGGTTCCGGCAAGACGTTGTTTGCCCAGACGCTGGCCCGGATTCTGAAGGTCCCCTTTGCCATCGCCGACGCCACCACCCTGACCGAGGCCGGTTATGTGGGCGACGATGTGGAGAATATTCTGCTGCGTCTGCTGCAGGCGGCGGACTTCGACGTGGAGCGGGCCGAACACGGCATCATCTACGTGGATGAGATCGATAAGATCGCCCGCAAGAGCGAGAACACCTCCATCACCCGTGACGTGTCCGGCGAGGGCGTGCAGCAGGCTCTGCTGAAGATCGTGGAGGGGACCGTGGCCAACGTGCCGCCCCAGGGCGGCCGCAAGCATCCTCACCAGGAGTTCATCCAGGTGAACACCAAGAACATCCTCTTTATCTGCGGCGGCGCCTTCGATGGCCTGGAGAAGATCATCGAAAAGCGGCTGGACCAGAAGTCCATCGGCTTTGGCGCCAATGTGCAGGGGAAGAAGGACAAGGACATCAGCAAGATCCTCCACGAGGTCCAGCCCCACGACATCCTGAAATTCGGCCTGATTCCCGAGCTGGTGGGCCGTCTGCCGGTGATCGCGCCTCTGAACGCCCTGCGGCGGGAGGATCTGGTGCGCATCCTGACAGAGCCCAAGAACGCTCTGGTCAAGCAGTACAAGAAGCTGCTGGAGTACGATGATGTGGACCTGGAGTTTGAGCCGGAGGCTCTGGAGGCCATTGCCGACAAGGCCATCGCCCGGAACATCGGCGCCCGGGGCCTGCGGGCCGTCATGGAGGGAATGCTGACCCAGATCATGTACGACATTCCCTCGGACCCCACCGTTACCAAGGTGGTTATCACCCGGGACTGCGTGGAGGGGAAAGGACAGCCCGTCCTGACTCACGACCCCCTGAAGGTCAGCTATTCCGTGAAACTGAACACCGGCAAGGGAGAGGGCAAACCGGTCTCCGGTTCCTCATCCCCCGCGTCGGCTTCTTAAAGCGCAGAGGGAAGGGACGCGGTGCCCTTTCCTCTGCCGTTTTTTCCAAGAAAGGAACCGCAAATGGAACTGAGCAACTGGAACATTCCCGTCATGGCCCTTCGGGGATTGACGGTTTTTCCCCATATGAATTTGACCTTTGATGTGGAGCGCTCCATCTCCATTGCCGCTTTGGAGCGGGCGATGGAGACGGACCAGGATATTTTCCTGGTGACACAGCGGGAGATCGGCACGGCGGTGCCGGGCGAGGCGGACCTCTACGAGATCGGCACCGTATCCCATATCTCCCAGATTCTGCGTTTGGGCAACACTGTCCGCTGTGTTGTGGAGGGCAGCCAGAGAGCACGGCTGAAGCGGTTATGGCAGACAACGCCTTACCTCCAGGCCAACGTAGAGGCTATTCCAGAGGAGACCTATTCTGAAGCCTTCCAGCACAGCCCCCGAACGGAGGCATTGCTGCGCCAGACCTACACCCTCTTTACCGAGTATGCCCAGATGGCCGGTGGCGTGGCGGAGGAAGTGTTGACCACAGTTATGGACAGCCGGGACCCCGGCTTTCTGGCGGACTACATCGCCCAGAATATCAACCTCCGCTATACTGACAAGCAGGAGATTCTGGAGGAGTTCTCTTCCTATATCCGTCTGCGGAAGCTCAACGGTTTCCTGGCTCGGGAGAACAACGTCCTGGGCTTTGAGCACGAGATGGAGAGCAAGGTGCGGGATCAGTTGGTCCGCTCCCAGCGGGAGCAGATCCTGCGCACCCAGATCCGTGTCCTCCAGAACGAGCTGGGGGAGGGCGAGGAGAGTGAGACCGATGAGCTGACAGCCTATCGGGAGAAAATCACTGCTCTGAAGCTGAACGAGGAGACGGAGAAGCACCTGCTCAAGGAGGTCAGCAAGCTGTCCAAGCAACCCTTCGGCAGCGCCGAGGGGGCCGTCATCCGCAACTACCTGGATGTGTGCCTGGAAATGCCCTGGAACACCGAGACCCGTGAGCGCCTCAGCGTGGAGGCCGCCCGAAAGGTGCTGGAGAAGGACCACTTCGGCCTGGAGAAGGTGAAGGAGCGCATCCTGGAGACCATTGCCGTCCGGCAGATGAACCCCGACGCCAAGGGGCAGATCCTCTGCCTGGTGGGCCCGCCGGGCGTGGGCAAGACTTCCATCGCTATCTCCGTGGCCAAGGCCCTGAACCGGAAGCTGGCCCGGCTCTCTCTGGGCGGCGTCCGGGACGAGGCGGACATCCGGGGACACCGGAAAACCTACATAGGCGCCATGCCTGGCCGCATCATCGAGGCCATCAGCCGCAGCGGTTCCATGAACCCGTTGCTGCTGCTGGATGAGATCGACAAGCTGGGCAGCGACTATCGGGGCGACCCGGCTTCCGCACTGCTGGAGGTGCTGGACAGTGAGCAGAACTACGCCTTCCGCGACCACTTCCTGGAAATTCCCGTAGATCTGACGAAGGTCATGTTCATCACTACCGCCAATACCACCGATACCATTCCCCGGCCTCTGCTGGATCGAATGGAAGTCATTCACCTCTCCAGTTACACGGATGAGGAAAAGCTGCAAATTGCCAAACGGCACCTGCTGCCCAAGCAGATGGCCGCCCATGGTTTGAAGAAGGGTACCCTCCGCGTGGGGGATGACGTGATTCGGGCCATTATCCGGGACTATACCCGGGAGTCCGGCGTCCGCCTTCTGGAGCGGCGGCTGGCGGCGGTATGTCGAAAAGCCGACATGCGGCTGTTGTCAGGAGATGTAAAGCGAATTACCGTTACAGAAAAAGACCTGCCGAAACTGCTGGACTGCCAGCCCTATCCTCCGACCCTCCACACGGACCGGGAAGAGGTGGGCGTGGTCAATGGCCTGGCCTGGACGGAAGCCGGCGGCGAGATCCTGGAGGTGGAAGTCAACGTCATGGAGGGCTCCGGCAAGCTGGAGCTGACCGGCAACCTGGGCGATGTGATGAAGGAGTCCGCACAGGCGGCTCTGAGCTGCCTGCGGAGCCGGGCGGCGGCCCTGGGCATTGAGGCCGACTTCTACAAGACCAAGGACATTCACGTTCATTTTCCGGAGGGGGCCGTGCCCAAGGATGGACCCTCTGCCGGTATCGCCGTTACCACCGCCATGCTGTCGGCCCTGACCGGGCGAAAAATCCGTGCGGGTATCGCCATGACTGGCGAGGTGACCCTCCGGGGCCGGGTGCTGGCCATCGGTGGTCTAAAGGAGAAGACCATGGCCGCCCTGCGCAATGGCATCGGTACCGTGCTGATTCCCAAGGACAATGTCCGGGATCTGGAGGAAATCGACCAAACTGTCCGGGCGGCACTGCACTTCGTGCCAGTGGAGACGATGGACCAGGTGTTTGCCGCGGCACTGTGCGGAGAGGTCGCTACTCTTAACCATGAGGAGCGGCCGGTTGCCGCCTTTGCACCGATACCCAGCCGTGAGGCCGGCGGAGACGCTGCTCTACGGCAGTAAAGGAGTTTTCCTATACATGTCTTTGAACTTCAATAAAGTGGCCTTTGTCCGCTCTGCATCTGACCGGAGCCACTTCCTGCGGGATGGCCTGCCCCAGTTTGCCTTTGCGGGACGGTCCAACGTGGGCAAGTCCTCGGTGATCAACCGGCTGGTGAATCGGAAGAACTTGGCTTATGTGGGGGCTTCCCCGGGAAAGACCACCCAGATCAATTATTTTCTGGTGGACAGCCGGGCCTATTTGGTGGATCTGCCGGGCTACGGCTACGCCAAAGTCAGCCAGGCGGAAAAGGAGCGGTGGGGGCGTCTGATGGAGAGCTACTTCCAGGAGGAGACCGGCCGTATCACCGCAGGGGTGCTGATCGTGGACATCCGTCACAAGCCCACGGCGGACGATGTGACTATGCACGACTGGTTCCGCCAGAGCGGCTGCCCGGAAATCATTGTGGCCAACAAACTGGATAAGCTGAAAAAGAGTCAGGTGGAGCCGGCGCTGGCGCTGATCCGGGAGACCCTGGAGCTGACGGAGGACGACGCCCTGGTGCCCTTTTCCGCTGAGAAGGGAGAGGGCAAAGACACTCTGATCCGGCTATTGGTGGAAAAGTGCGGGGGATGAGAGAGATAAAGCGAGGGAACGGCATTGCCGTTCCCTCGTTTGCTGTTTCTACTCCTATCATCCCAGCTCCTCCGGGGTGTGGGGGAGTTGAGACCGTTCGTTGATGGGGGTGGCCAGATACAGCCGCAGCAACTCCGCCCGGCCCCGTTCAGTGTCGGTGAAGGCACTGGAGTCCATGTAGGAATCCAGTGTGTCCAGAGCGGTTTTCAGCTCCGCCGGGTACAGGTCCGCAGCGTAGGCGGTGTGCAAAAGGGTCAGCCGCTTGGTGGTTTCCTCCACTCCGTCTGTGGCCAGGGCCTTGGCAAAGACCAGCGTGTCGGAGAAGAGCGCTTTGGCCAGTACATCGGCGTAACGTTCTGAATAAGCGCCGTCCAGGCCTGCAGCGGTGCAGCCCATCTGGACCCAGAGAATCTCGGCAGAGGAGTAGGGGGCCTGCTGCTCCAGCCAGGTCATCAGGCCGAAGATAGCGTCATCCGGGTTCTCCGCACTGCCCATCTGCCGCAGTTCCCCCCAGTCTATGTCCGGCAGCAGACTGAACACGTCCCGGCGGCATTCATAGATTTCCTCCGTGGAGAGATTGTTGTTGGTTGCCAACTGGTTCCAGGCAATGTAGACCTGCCGGGCGGCGCTCAGGTCCTCCCGCTCCGGCTCCTGCCGCTGGGAATAGTCCGGCTCCCCATCCACCAGGGGGAAGCGGGTCACGTAGTTCGGCGCATAGGCGTCTCCAGCGTCCTGCATCATCTCCAGGCAGATGCCTGCCGCCAGGCCGTCTTTCATGTAAAAGAGAATGGAGCCATATCCCAGGTCGTCCTCAAAAGCGGAATAAACGTAATAGTAGTCGTGTTGCACCAGGGTGTAGCCGTCCTCCTCCTTGAGGCAGTACACCAGGTCGTCGCCATAGGACCTCAGGACATCTTCTTTAGTATCGCCCACGCCGATGCCTCTGGGTGTGGTGTACCCCGGTACGATGGTGGTGATCTTCGTCACGGACTCCCGCTCCGGACTTTCCGGGTCGATCTCCGGGTCATAGCCGATGTGGAGGTAGTCCATCTGAATGGCTCCGCAGTCCGCCCGGTGGAGGGTGGTGAGATGATCGTCCGTGTCCACCACCTCCTCCGGCTCCGTCAGGGTCAGGGAAGTCTCGAAGGGGAAGAAGCCCTCCTGGGCGCCCAGGGACAGGTACTCATACCATTCCTGATGCCCCAGCCGGGGAACCTGCCAGGTAAGATAGAATTCCGTGCCCACCGGCTCCGGCATGTCGCTGACCTGGCCCGCTGTGGAGCGGATACCAAGGATGATCAACGTTCCCGCCATGAAGACCAGCAGCACAAGAACCAGCACCAGTACGATCCACCAACCCCGCCTCCGGTGCGGGGGAGCAGGCGCCACTCCATCATTTCTCCCGGCAGGGGATGCCCCACCGGTCTCCGACGGTGCCGGCGGCTCCGGCGTCTCGGTCAGCTCCGCCACACTGACGCCGAATTCCTTGGCCAGGGCCAACAGGTTCTCCATATCCGGCGCGGCGGCGCCCGTTTCCCACTTGCTGACCGCCTGGCGGCTTACCCCCAGTCGGGCTCCCAGCTCCTCCTGGGAGATGCCCAGGGCCTTTCGATACCCACTGATCCGCTGTCCCAGCGTCATGACCATTCCTCCTTTGTGTCTGGCTTCAGCATAGCAGATTCCCGGGGAAAAGGCTACCACCCCCGTGTCAAATATCGGTTGCGGCGGAAAAACGGTGCCGTTTTGTAACCAAAATATGGTTGACATAATTTTGCACCCCCTATAAAATAGGAACATCAGTGTGAAGGGGGCGGGTGCATGGCTCGGCGGCGAATGGTGGGCATTGGCGTACTGGCGGTGGCCGCGGCGGCAGCCACGACCTTGGGTGCGTGGCAGGCAGGACCTGGGGAGGCGTTTCCGGACGACGGTCTGACCCGGACTGTGGAGGTTCTGCCGGCTCAGTACGACTTCACCGGAGACGGCGCGCCGGAGACTGCGGAGGTCCTGACGGTGACAGCGCCGGACGGAACCAACGCCTGGTACGAGCTGCAGGTGGTGGACGCCGGCGGCGACGTGCTGTGGAGCCAGCAGGCGGGGCTGTCCCACGCGGGCTGGGCGTCCCTCTTTGCCTGTCGGGCCGAGGGGCGGGACTGCCTGCTGCGGTACAGTCCCTGGGTCAGTATGGGCAGCGCCTGCTACAGCTATGAGCTCTTCACGCTGGATGCGTCGGGGGAGGAGCAGTTGCTGCGGTCCGGCAGCGTGTCCTTCTTCCTTCCCACCGGGGAGTGGAGTCTGGCGGACCTGGACCCGGCTGTGGCGGACTTTCTCACAGAGGTCCATCGTTATCTGGATGCAGGTGACCTGCTGCTGACCACGGAGAACGGCGATTTCCGCAGCGGAGGCCCCGGCGCGGACTTCCGGGACGATCTGGCTCTGGCGGGCGCCTCCGCGGAACCGGCGGATACCGGCTGGTCCTTCCGGGGCACGGTATTCACCTATCAGGGGAAGGACTATGACCTGCAGGACCGCAGCCAGGCGGTGAACGCCATTATTTCCTGTACCCCGGCAGGAAAGTACATCGTGGTGGAGGGCCATGGCGGCCCTAAGAATGCCTTTTACAGCATCTTCAACACGGCGACGGCAGAATTTGAGAAGGACATCTTGGGCGTCAGCCTGATCTGGCGGAACAATGATCTGACCACGGCGGTTTACGCCTGTGGGGCGGAGATTTTTACTTATGACGGTGTGGTTCTGGGCCGCTGCGATCTGGGGGAGGACGGCTATATCTACGACTTGTCCTTCGCGGAGGACGCTGTCCGGGCTACAGTGCTCCATCTGGACGGGTCGGAAGAGGCGGAAGACTTTCCGCTGCGGGGGACATGAGTATTTTTCAAAGCAATGGGGAGGGGCTGTCTTTGCTGGATGGCCCCCATTCCTTTTTTCCGGGAAAATCTTCTCATACCCCCTATGCAAACGGTGAAAAATACGGTAAAATATAGCCGTTATCATGTACCGAAGCAGAGGGAGGATTTTACCATGGCAAAGCCTGTTTACAAGCGGGTGCTGCTGAAGGTCAGCGGCGAGGCTCTGGCCGGCGACAAGCACTCCGGCCTGGATTTTGAGGTCATCGGCCAGGTCTGCGATATTCTGAAGGAGTGCCTGGACATGGGCGTCCAGGTAGGACTGGTCATCGGCGGCGGCAACTTTTGGCGGGGCGTCAAGGATGGCGGCGGCAAGATGGAGCGCACCCGGGCCGACCACATGGGTATGCTGGCTACCGTGCTGAACTGCCTGGCGGTGGCCGATGTGTGCGAGCAGAAGGGTATCCCCGTCCGGGTCCAGACCGCCATCGAGATGCGTGCCATCGCCGAGCCCTACATTCGCTCCCGGGCCATCCGGCATCTGGAGAAAGGGCGTGTGGTAATTTTCGGCTGCGGTACCGGCAATCCCTTTTTCTCCACGGATACGGCCGCAGTGCTGCGGGCGGCGGAGATCGGGGCCGACGTGATCCTGCTGGCCAAGAATGTGGACGGCGTTTACAATGCTGATCCGGTCAAGGACCCTACCGCTGTGAAATACGATTCCATCAGCTACGACGACGTGCTGGCCCAGCACCTGATGGTGATGGACTCCACGGCCACGTCCCTCTCCATGGACAACCATATCCCGGTGCTGCTGTTTGCCCTGAAGGACCCCCGGAACATCATTCGGGCCCTGTGCGGGGAGAAGGTGGGCACCATCGTGAAGGAATGACGCGGCGTTGCCGTTTTTCCCAAGTTTGCGATATGAAAGGAAGGAACACAGGATGTTGAAGGACGAGTATAAGATTTACGAGGAGAAGATGAAAAAGAGCATCGACTCCGTGGCTGCCGACTTCGCCTCCGTGCGGGCGGGCCGGGCCAATGCCGCCGTGTTGGACCGGATCATGGTGGACTACTATGGCAGTCCCACTCCCATCCAGCAGATCGCGGCCATCTCCTCTCCCGATCCCCGGACGCTGATGATTCAGCCCTGGGATACCACTGCGGTCAAGTCCATTGAAAAGGCCATCCAGAACTCCGACCTGGGCATCAACCCCCAGAACGATGGCCGTAGTCTGCGGCTCAGCTTCCCTCAGTTGACGGAGGAGCGCCGTAAGGAGCTGGTCAAGCAGATTCGCAAGTATGCTGAGGGCGGCAAGGTGGCCATCCGCAACATCCGGCGGGACGCCATCGACAACTTCAAGAAGCAGGAGAAGAAGGCGGAGATCACCGAGGACGAGATGAAGCAGGTGGAAAAGGACCTGCAAAAGCTCACCGACGATAGCTGCAAGAAGCTGGATGACCTGCTGGCCAAAAAAGAGAAAGAGTTGATGGCGGTCTGATGGCGGAGCGTATGGAACAAATTGAGACAGGGCAGGCCGGTGGCCTGCCCTGTTCCAAGGAAATGGGGGTACCCGGTGGGAAGATGCCGGGGGTTCCCCGGCACATTGCCATCATCATGGACGGCAATGGCCGTTGGGCCACCCGGCGGGGCTTGCCCCGTACCGCCGGCCACAAGGCCGGGGCGGAGACCTTCCGCCGTATCGCTACCTACTGCAAGAACATCGGTGTTCAGTACCTGACGGTCTACGCCTTCTCCACGGAGAACTGGAAGCGCTCCGAGAGCGAGGTCTCCGCCATCATGCTTCTGCTGAAGAAGTACCTGCTGGAGGCGGTGGATACTATGGAGCGGGACCACATCCGGCTCCATTTCTTTGGGGATATGACTCCCATCTCGCCGGAGCTGCGGGCTTTGGCCCACGAGACCGACGAGATCACGGAGCATCTGTCCAAGGATGATTTCCAGGCCAACGTGTGTTTGAATTATGGTGGCCGGGACGAGATCCTGCGGGCGGCCCGTCGCTTTGCTGCGGACTGCGCCGCCGGGACCAAACAGCCAGAGGACCTGGACGAGAGCCTGTTTTCCTCCTATCTGGATTCCGCGGGGATCCCGGACCCGGATCTGATCATCCGGCCCAGCGGAGAGCTGCGGCTTTCCAACTTCCTTCTGTGGCAATGTGCTTACTCCGAGTTTTACTACACCGACACCCTCTGGCCGGACTTTGACGAGGCGGAGCTGGACCGGGCCATTGCGGCCTACCGCCAGCGGGACCGCCGGTTCGGTGGTGTGAAAAAATGAGAAATACCAGGAGATGTAAAGGAACATCCCTGTATAGTTTAAAGGGCTGATGTTATGTTCAAACGAGTGATGGTGGCCGTGGTAGGCATCCCGCTTTTGCTTGTGGTGCTGGGGTGGGTTCCGCCTGTGGGCACAATGCTCCTGACGGCAGGTATGTGCGCCATCGGCGCCTGGGAGCTGATGCACGCCGTGCGGGGAGAGCGGGGGGCGCTGCTGTCCAATCCCCTGGTGTTCCTGCCCATTGTCATGGCCGTCATAATCCCCTATAAAATTCAAGATATCCACAGCTATGGCAGACTTCTGCTCTTGGACCCGACGGATACCCTTCTGGAGCATTTGGGGGAGATCACCGATCAGAGTATGGGGGCCATTGTCCGGCACTTTTCGGGACTGGCGCTGGTGATGCTGGTGTTCATCCTCGCTTTGTTTGTCTATTCGATTCTGTCCTATGGGAAGGAGAAGGCGGTGCCCTTCGGCGATCTGACCGCCGCCGTCTTTGCCGGGTTGGTGTTTCCGGCCATGCTCTCCTGTCTGCTGCTGCTGCGCCTGGAGGAATATGGCCAGGCACTGGTGTTTCTGCCGCTGTGCATCTCTTTTGGCAGCGATACTTTTGCCCTCTTTGCCGGGATGCTGTGCGGCAAGCACAAGCTGACCCCGGTCAGCCCCAAGAAGACCGTGGAGGGCGCCATCGGCGGCCTGATCGGCGGCCTGTTCGGCATGGCGGTGTTCAAGCTGATCGGGGAAGCTGCTTTGGATGCAGCCCTGATAGACTGGACGGGTGTGCTGCTGTTTGGCCTCTTGGGCAGCGTAGTGGGCCAGATTGGAGATCTGAGCTTTTCTGTCATCAAACGGGAGTTCGGTGTCAAGGACTACGGCCATCTGCTGCCGGGTCATGGGGGCATCCTGGATCGGTTTGACAGTGTCACCTTTGTGGCACCTTTCGTGTGGCTGGCCCTGCAGATGTACCAATGAAAATTCTGCAATATGAGAATCTGCGTGCAAGCGTATGGAACGGCAGGTTCTTAGGATTGTTTTCAGCTTTGAGGAATAGGATAGAGCTATGAGCAAGACGATTTCCATTTTGGGCTCCACCGGTTCCATCGGCCGCCAGACCCTGGATGTGGCGGAGCAGATGGGCCTTCATGTGGCGGCCTTGACCGCCAATTCCAGCGTGGAACGGCTGGAGGCCCAGGTTCGGAAGTTCCGGCCAGAGTTGGCAGTTCTTACCAACACTTCTGCTGCCCGGGATCTGGCGGTGCGGTTGGCAGACACCTCCACCAAAGTCGTCGGCGGCCCGGAAGGACTGCTAGAGGCGGCTATATTGCCGGAAGCGGATATTGTCGTTACCGCTGTGGTAGGTATGGTGGGGCTAAAGCCCACGCTGGCCGCCATCAGGGAAAAAAAGCGCATTGCCCTGGCCAACAAGGAGACCCTGGTCTGTGCCGGGGAGCTGGTGATGGACGCGGCGGACCGCTTCGGTGCGGAGATCGTGCCGGTGGATTCGGAACACTCTGCCATTTTCCAATGTCTCCAAGGCTGTGCCGACCGTCGGGAGATCCGACGACTGATTCTCACTTGCTCCGGTGGGCCCTTCTATGGCATGAGCCGAGCGGAAGCGGGTAAAATGACAAAAGCCGCTGCTCTGCGTCATCCCAACTGGACCATGGGCCCCAAGATCACTGTGGACTGCGCCACCCTGATGAATAAGGGCCTGGAGGTGATCGAGGCCATGCGTCTCTACCGGTTGCCGCTGGCGCAGGTATCCGTGGTCATTCACCGCCAGTCCATCGTCCACTCCCTGGTGGAGTACTGTGACGGAGCGGTGCTGGCTCAATTGGGTACACCGGACATGCGTTTGCCCATCCGGTATGCCATGACATATCCGGAGCGCGGGGAGAATCTGGCGGAACCTTTGGATTTGCTGGCCTGTCCGCCCCTGACCTTTGCCCAGCCCGACCGGGAGGTGTTTCCCTGTCTGCGTCTGGCGGAGGAAGCCGCGGAGCAGGGGGGAACCGCCTGCGCCATCCTGAATGCCGCCAACGAGGAGGCGGTGGGCCTGTTTCTGGCGGAGAAGATCGACTTTTACGACATTCCCCGTCTGGTGGCTCAGGCCCGGGCATCGGTGGCCGTCCGGCCATCGCCATCGCTGGAGGAGATTTTGGCGGCAGACGTCGCGGCCAGAGCCGTGGTGCGGGCACAATTCTGACTGTAAGGAGCATTTCCATGATCGTATATATCCTGGCGGCTATTTTGATCTTCGGCGTGTTGATCGCCGTCCATGAGTTCGGCCACTTCATCACAGCCAAACTCTGCGGCGTACGGGTCAACGAGTTCTCCATCGGCATGGGCCCCCAGATCTGGGGAAAGACATCCGGAGAGACCCAGTATTCCCTGCGGGTGCTGCCGATTGGAGGCTACTGCGCTATGGAAGGGGAGGACAGCGACTCCACCGATGAGCGGTCCCTGACCCGCCAGGGCTTCTGGAAGCAGTTTCTGATCTTCGCCGCCGGGTCCGGCATGAATTTCCTGGCGGGCTTTTTGATCGTGCTGGCACTGTACAGCGGTACCGCCGCCTTTTACACCACCCAGGTCATGGACTTTGCCCCGGAGTTTCCTGCCCAGGGGGAGGACGGCCTCCAACCGGGAGACCAGATCTGGTCCATCAACGGCGAGCGGGTGTATCTGTACAGTGACGTGAGTCTGCTGCTGAGCCTGGATGGCGACGGCATGGTGGATATGGAGGTCCGCCGGGATGGAGAGCTGGTGGATCTGGGGGAGATCCCCTTGGCCTACGGTACCTATACGGATGAAAACGGAGAGCCCTACCAGGGTCTGGGCTGGACCATCCGGGTGGAAGAGGCCACCCTCTGGGCCAAACTGCGCACCAGTTGGCTCAACACCATCGATTTTGTGCGGATTGTGCGGCTGAGCTTGCAGATGCTCTTCACCGGTCAGGCGGGGATGGATGATCTCAGCGGCCCGGTGGGCATTGTGTCGGCCATTTCTCAGGTGGGAGCGGAGTCCGCCAGTATCCGGGACGCGGTGGAGAACATTCTGTACTTTGCCGCCATGCTGGCGGTGAACCTGTCGGTGATGAACCTGCTGCCCATTCCCGCTCTGGACGGCGGCAAGATCTTCTTTTTGATCGTGGATACCATTGCGCTTCGGCTGTTCCGGAAGAAAATCCCGGAGAAGTACGAGATCGCCGTCAACACCGCCGGTTTTGTGGTGCTGATGGGCTTCATGGCGGTAGTCACTTTCCACGATGTGTTCAAGTTGATCCGGTGAGGAGAGACGACCCATGACGGACTTTCTGCTGCGGCCCTGGCGGGAATCGGATGCCGCCTCTCTGGCCCGCTATGCCAATGACCCCGCCATTGCCGCCAACCTGCGGGACGTGTTTCCCTGTCCCTATACCCGGGCGGACGCTGACTGGTTCATCCAGGATTGCCTGACCCGGGAGGGACAGATGTGCCGGGCCATTGTGATCAGCGGCGAGGCGATTGGCAGCATCAGCATCTCTCGGGGAGCCGACGTGTACCGCAAAAGTGCCGAGATCGGCTACTGGCTGGGCCGGCCCTTCTGGGGCAATGGCGTCATGACGGAGGCGGTGCGGCGCATGTGCCGGGAGGTCTTCGCCACCTGGGACATCGTCCGCATCCACGGGGAGGTATTTGCTCCCAATGGCGGTTCCCGGCGAGTGCTGGAGAAGGCCGGCTTCGTTTTTGAGGGCACTAAGCGGGCCAGCGTGTACAAAGATGGACAGATTTTGGATTCCTGTGTCTATGCGTTACTGAAAGAGGAGGCAGAACGATGACCAAGCGGCTGATGGTGGGCGCCGTGCCGGTGGGCGGCGGCGCCCCCGTTTCCATTCAATCCATGTGCAACACAAAGACCGACGATGTGGAGGCCACCGTGGCCCAGACCTTGGCTTTGGAGGCTGCCGGGTGCGAGATCATCCGGGTGGCTATCCCCGACCAGGCGGCGGCGGAGGCGGTGGACAAGATCAAAGAGCGCATCCACATCCCTCTTGTAGCTGACATCCACTTCAACTACAAGTACGCCCTGGAATGTGCGGAGCGAGGCATCGACGCCATCCGCATCAACCCCGGCAACATCGGCGGGGAGGACAAGGTCAAGGCTGTGGCGGACATGTGTCGGAAAAAGAACATCCCCATCCGTATCGGCGTTAACGGCGGGTCCCTGGAGAAGGACCTCCGGGCCAAATACGGCAGCGTCACCGCCGAAGCGCTGGTGGAGAGCGCCATGGGCCACGTGGCTTTGCTGAATAAATTCGATTTTGACGATATCTGCATCTCCGTCAAATGCTCCGACGTGCCGCTGACCATGGCAGCTTACCGGCTGCTCAGTGAGCAGACCGACTATCCTCTGCACCTGGGTGTTACCGAGGCGGGAACCCCTTCCATGGGGATGATCAAGTCCGCCATGGGCATCGGGGGCCTTTTGTGCATGGGCATCGGCGACACCATCCGGGTGACGCTGACCGCGGACCCGGTGGAGGAGATTTACGCCGCCAAGAAGATTTTGAAGGCGGCCGGACTGCGCAAAGAGGGCGTGAATCTGATTGCCTGTCCCACCTGCGGCCGCACCCGTATCGACCTGATCCCCATGGCCGAGGAGGTGGAGCGGCGGCTGGCGAATTGTAAGAAGAACATCACCGTGGCGGTGATGGGCTGCGCCGTCAACGGCCCCGGCGAGGCTGG
>URXS01000041.1 GCA_900551885.1 uncultured Oscillibacter sp. | reverse complement strand
GGCCGGCTGCGCCGGCGGCACGGGAGCGGGAGAGGAAGCGGATGCCGCGGCACTGCGGGCACCTTACGCCAACATGGCGGGCTGTGAGATGGAGGCGGAGATCGTCTGGAGCGAAGGGGACCAGGAGTGGCGGGCGGAGGTCCGCTGTGAGTACGTCCCCGACGGGGAGACCACGGTGGAGGTGCTGTCGCCGGAGACCATCGCCGGTGTCCGGGCGGTGGTGACCGGAGAGGATCTGAAACTGGAGTACGAGGACCTGTGCCTGGGGGCAGGGACCCTCAGTTCCCAGCAGGTGAGCCCCATGGCGTGCCTTCCCCGGCTGATGAGTGCCCTGCGGGACGGCTGGCTCCTGGAGGAGAACCGGGAGGACTGGAACGAGATCCCCTGTGTGCGGCTGACGGTGGACCAGAGCGGCACCCAGGAGGGGAAAATCCTCTCCACGCTGTGGCTGAACACCGCCGACGGCACGCCGGTGCGGGGAGAGATCGCAGTGGACGATGAAATCATTTTGACGGCGGACTTTACGGGCTTTTCCTTTTATGATACAATGAAGCCTGTTGAGCAGGCTGGATAGGGAGCCTGCACTCTGCGGCCGTGGGCCGCATATACAGTCAGAAGGTGACCCAACAAGTATGGAAGATACGATTTTACGACGCACCTGGGCGGAGATTGATCTGGACGCCCTGGCCCACAACTACCGGCGGGCCCGGGAGCTGACGGGGCCCGGCGTGCGGTATCTGGGCGTGGTGAAGGCCGATGCCTACGGCCACGGCGCCGTCCAGGTGGCGGAGCGGCTGGAGGAGCTGGGGGCCGATTATCTGGCGGTATCCAGTCTGGACGAGGCCCGGGAACTGCGTCATGGCGGCATCAACGCCCCGATCTTGATCCTGGGGCACACACCGCCGGAGATGGTGCCGGAGCTGATCCGGTACCACATCACCCAGGCGGTGTCCGCCCAGGCCAAGGCGGAGGCATACAGCGCCGCGGCGCTCGCCTGCGGCGGAACCCTGAAAGTCCATATCAAGGTGGATACCGGTATGTCCCGGCTGGGCTTCCTGGTCCGGGACGGCCACTTTGACGGCGGCGTTGCGGCCATCGCCGCCTCCTGTGCGTTGCCGGGGCTGGAGGCGGAGGGCATTTTCACCCACTTCGCAGTCTCCGACGAGGACGATTCCGACAGCGAGGGCTACACCCGGGAGCAGTTCACCCTGTTTATGCGGGTGCTGGATGCTCTGGCGGAGAAGGGGAGGACCTTTGCCATCCGCCACTGCGCCAACAGCGGCGCCCTGGCCCGGTACCCGGAGATGTACCTGGACATGGTGCGCCCCGGCATCGCCCTGTACGGCGTGGGCGCCGACGCGGAGCGGCTGGACCTGCGGCCGGTGATGACGCTGAAATCCAGCGTGTCCACCATCAAGATCTTCGACCCCGATACCGACATCAGCTATGGCCGCACCTACCGCACGGAAGGGAAGGCCCGGATCGGCGTGCTGCCCATCGGCTACGCCGACGGACTGTTCCGGGGGCTGTCCAACCGCCTCTCGGTGGTGACGGACCAGGGGCCCGCCCCCATCCGGGGTCGTATCTGCATGGACATGACCATGGTGGACCTGACGGGCCTGCCTGACGTGAAGGTGGGCAGTGAGGTGGAGATCTTCGGCCGGCGGCAGAGCGTGGACTGCCTGGCCGAGATCCTGAACACGATTTCCTATGAGCTCCTCTGCGCCGTCAGCAAGCGGGTGCCTCGTGTGTACCTGCGAGACGGTCAGGTGGTGGAGCGGACTCTGCGTATCCAGTAACGTCACCTTTCGCACTGCTTCCGCATAGGATATTGCGGGGCGAGGACGCCGGAATTTTGCCCAGCCGACGGAGTATAAATTCCGATTCTGCGTGGGAGAATGAGAGTGGCCTCACCGGACGGATTCGTCCGGTGACGGGTACTTCATTTCGGCGGAGTGTGAACTTTGTGGATACGAGTGTCAAGCGCGGCGATATTTACTATGCCGATCTCTCCCCGGTGGTGGGCAGTGAGCAGGGCGGCGTCCGGCCGGTCCTGATCATCCAGAACGACACCGGAAACCGTTACAGTCCCACCGTCATCGCGGCGGCCATCACTTCCCAGACCGGGAAGGCCCGGCTGCCCACACATATCGACCTCCCCGTGAACCGGAGCTGCGGCCTGAGCCGGGATTCCATCGTCCTGCTGGAGCAGGTGCGGACCCTGGACAAAAAGCGGCTGCGGGAGAAAATGGGCCATGTGGAGGAAAGTGTGATGGAGCAGGTGGACCTGGCCATCGCGGTGAGCTTCGGACTGCCTCACGACCAGTTGGTCTGAGAGATGGTTCCCCTGAAAAGGGCGGCCCCTTTTCAGGGGGACCTCAGAATACGCGCCGACCCGGCGCGGCGGCGTTTGGCCGCAAAAGCGGACAGGCCCGGCGTCGGGCGGAAAGGAAGGTACATATGAAGAAGAATCGTTGGTTTCTGCGGATGACGGTGCTGCTGGTGCTGAGTCTGGCCCTGAACTGCACCGTGTCCCTGGCAGCGGAGGCCGGGTCCTCCCAGGACCCTCTGGTAACCCTCAGCTACCTCAATGACACCTTCCTGGGACAGATCATGGAGAAGGTGGACGCCAAAATCGCCCAGCGCAACAGCCAGATCGTCCAGGAACTAGGTGGTCAGACCTCCATTGGCGGAACTACCACCGCCTCCACCTTTACCGTGGTGACCCTCTCCAGCGGCCAGACCCTGACCGGTGATATCGGCTGTGAGGTGATGCTGCGGGTGGGTACCGCCACCTGTGTGGCCCCCTCCGCACCCGGCCTGATTGATGAGAGCGCCGGTTCCACTCTCTCCAACGGCGGTTCCCTGGTGCAGAACCACCTGTACATGATGACGGTGGAGGGCCGGGGCGTCAAGGCTACCGCTGCCACCACCAAGCTGCTGGTCCGGGGCAGCTATACCATCGCCTGAGATTTGGGGGATTTACCGGCGGATCCGGCTTGTCCGGAGCCAGCCGCTGTCCACCTGCCGCCCTGGCACGAGGGCTTGTTTGCATACCAGCGCCCGCCTGCGCATAGGATTGCGCAGACGGGCGTTTTTTTGGAAAGGAGCGGGGTATGGACAAGTTTCCGTTGCTGTGGAAGGAGAAAGCCGTGGGCGAGCTGACGGCAGAGCGGGAGGCACTGTACACCTGCTTTTCGGCCTGCTGCACCCTGCCGGAGGAGGGTCTGTGGTGTGCCTGGGTAGTGGGAGACCGGGGAGAGCTGCGGTTGGGCGTTCTGGAGCCCCAGAAGGGCGTGGGCGTCATCAGCCGCCGCTTTTCCCATCGTATGACCGCCCCGGTCGGGCGGCTGCTTCGCGGCGAGGTGCGTCCGGCGGCGGCACCGAATGAGAGTGAAACGGATTGGGCTGCGGCGGAGGGTGACGCGCTGTTCCGCTCTCCCGGCCTGCGGGAGCGGCTGCGGGGTGTGGAAGGAACGCTGTGGCGGCGGGAGAGAGAGAGGTTGCTGCTGGCGGTGCCTTACGATTCCCGGCGGCCCCTGCCGCTGACACCGCTGTTCTGCTTTGCCCAGCCCCGGCGGATCCGGGGGGAACGGTATCTGGTGTTCGCCTTTGACGGGAAAGAGCAGCCGGTGCTGTAAAAGCCGCGGAAAAAGACCACGGAGAGATAAATTATGTATACCATATTCACAAAAGGTGTGGTATAATACCCCCAAGCAGGCACCACATCTTGCGTCCGGCCCCGGAACCGGGAAAAATATCCCGGTCAGAGGTACGGGCGGCTGGTTTGGGACCGCTTGCATCCGGGCCTACCCTGGATCACCCCGGAGAGAGACTGCCGGCGGAGCATTGCCGGCGATAATCGGGAGGTCAGCCATGAAATGCCCCTATTGCGGATACAGTGAGAGCAAGGTCATTGATTCCCGTCCCGCTGATGAGAACAGCAGCATCCGCCGCCGGCGGGAGTGCCTGTCCTGCGGCAAGCGGTTCACCACCTATGAGACAGTGGAGAGCCTGCCCATGGTGGTGGTCAAAAAGGATGGCAGCCGCCAGAGCTTCGACCGGCGCAAAGTCCTGGGCGGCATGATCCGGGCCTGTGAGAAGCGGCCGGTGCCCCTGGCGGAGCTGGAGCGGATCGCCGGGGAGATCGAGCAGGATCTCCAGAATTCCATGGACCGGGAGATCAGCACCGAGGCCATCGGTGAAAAGGTCATGGAGCGGCTGCGGAAGGTGGACCAGGTGGCCTACGTGCGCTTTGCCTCCGTCTACCGCCAGTTCAAGGACATCGACACCTTCATGGAGGAGCTGAACAAGCTCCTGGCTGACAACCGGTAAAACCTCTTCTATAGAACGTTTTTCACATTGAACCGCTCCATCTCCGCCAGCAGCCGGAGCTGATCCCGCAGATCTGCCAGCTCCGCCCGGAATTCCGTCATCTCCCGGGTGGCGGCGAAGGCCATGGCACGGCGGTACATGGCTTCGGCATCGTCCACGGCGTCGTGCTCTGTGACGATGTGGAGGTAAGTCTGCCGGCTGCACCAGTCGGCGTAGCTGTCCGTCAGCACATCCACCGCCTGGCTCCACTCCTCCGCCTGGGCCAGAGCATCCGCCTGTTCCAACTGCGCCCGCCACCGGTCTGTGTGGCTGGTCATGGTGGCACCGTTCCACAGGGCAAAGGCCAGTATGGCTGCCAGCACCGCCAGGGGCTTGAGATAGGGCCTCATGATGTCCGCTCCTTTTTCACGCAGAATACGGTGCCGTCCTCGTCCAGCGTCATCAGGAAGACCTCACGGGGAGAGGCGGCCTTTTCCCGGGCAAGCTGTTTTTTCAGCCACTGCTCGTCCCGGCCGCAGGCGGTCAGATTCCGCCGCAGGAGCCGTCCATCGTTGATGATCACCGTGGGCAGCGTCACGTCATCCTGAAGGTCCAGCCCAAGCTGTTGGGCGGTGGGGGACTGCTGGGCTGTCCAGGGAAAGACCGACAACTGGCCGGAGTTCTCCAGCACGGCGTATTTCACGTCCGCCACCCGGCTGTACCCCTGCTCCCGCAACTCTTCCAGCAGCTCGTCCAGGGTGTAGCGGTTTTGTTTCATGGCGGTTTGACAAATGCGGCCCTTTTCAATCAATATGGCCGGGGTGCCGCAGATTAGAGCACGCAACCGCAAGTGGTGTAAAGATAATTGACTTAACAGCAAAGACAGAGACAACAGCGTCAGAATGGGCACCACGCCTGCCAGCAGTGGGATGCCGAAGTCCTGCATGGGGACGGTGGCCAGATCCGAGATCATCATGGTCAGTACCAGCTCGCTGGGCTCCAGTTCACCGATCTGACGCTTGCCCATCAGCCGCAGGCCGATCATAATGAGAAAGTACAGGATGAAGGCCCGGGCAAAGGCGGTCATCACAGGCGGTCACCTCCTGCCGGATAGTATTGCTCCGGCGGTGGGTTTCCATACGGGGATACGGCCCCCACGGGGGCGTTTTCATATCTCACCAGATGCGCAGAAGGAAAGGAGGACCATGGGCAGCGCCCATCAGAAGCGCCTGGTCCTGTAACGGGAAAATACTTTACAGGATGACGAGGAGAGGGGAGTATCGAAGCATTCGGCGGATGCCCCTCCGCGCCCGCGGGCGCGAAACACGGTCTGGAAAACGCGCGGGCAACCGCGGAACAAAGGGATCGTGACCGCGGGGAGAGGGACGGACGGCTGCGCGTTCGGCCTCTTGCAGATTAGAATCATTCAGGAGGAACTTTTATATATGTGCGGAATCATTGGATTTGTGGGCTGGGAGCAGGCCGCTCCGATCTTGCTGGACGGCTTGGCACGGATGGAGTACCGGGGCTACGACTCCGCCGGTGTGGCGGTGCGGTCCGAGACGAAGGGGCTTCAGGTGAAAAAGGCCAAGGGCCGGCTGAAGGTGCTCTCCGATATGATCCACGGTGGCGCCGACCTGGAGGGGACCTTGGGTATCGGCCACACCCGCTGGGCCACTCACGGGGAACCCAACGACATCAACGCTCATCCTCACGTCAGTGAGAACGGGCGGATCGCCCTGGTGCACAACGGCATCATTGAAAACTACCTGGAGCTGAAGGAGCACCTGTTGAAGCAGGGGGTTACCTTTCAGTCCGATACGGACTCGGAGGTGGTGGCCCAGTTGCTGGAGTTCCACTACAATGAGTGCGGCAATATGCTGGAGGCTGTGGGCCGCTGCCTGCGGCGGATCGAGGGCTCCTATGCCTTCGGCATCATCTGCGCCGACTATCCCAACGCCCTGATCGCCGCCCGGAAGGACAGTCCCCTGATCATCGGTTACGGGGATGGGTGCAACTTCATCGCCTCCGACGTGACGGCGGTGCTGAAATACACCCGCACCGTCAGCTACATGGACGACGGGGAGATCGCGGTGCTGACCGCCGATTCCGTGGACGTGTTCGACGACGAGCTGGTGCCGGTGGAGAAGAAGCGCAGCCAGGTGGACTGGGATGTATCCGCGGCGGAGAAGGGGGGCTATCCCCACTTCATGCTCAAGGAGATCATGGAGCAGCCGGAGGCCATTCGCAAGACCGTCTCTCCCCGCATCCGGGACGGGCGCGTGGTGCTGGATGACCTGCATCTGCCGGAGGACTATGTCCGGAACATCTCCCGTATTTTCGTCATTGCCTGCGGGTCCAGCTACCACGTGGGTATGGTCAGCAAGTACAACTGGGAAAAGCTGCTGCGCCGCCCGGTGGAGGTGGTGCTGGCCAGCGAGTTCCGCTACTGCGACCCGCTGGTGGATGAGCGGACGCTGGTGATCGTCATCAGCCAGTCCGGCGAGACCCTGGACACCATGGCCGCCATGCGGGAGGCCAAGCGCCGGGGCGGCAGGACCCTGGCCATCGTCAACGTGGTGGGCTCCTCCATCGCTCGGGAGGCTGATGATGTGCTCTATACCTGGGCCGGCCCGGAGATCGCCGTGGCCACCACCAAGGCCTATTCCACTCAGTTGGTGCTGATGGACCTGGTGGGGCTGTACCTGGCTGATCTGCTAGGCACCGTGGACGCTGCGGAGTACGATACCATTGTCACTCAGGTCCAGACCCTGCCGGACCTGATGCAGCGGTTTCTGGAGCACACAGAGGAGATCCCCTATTTTGCCTCCCGCTATTTCAACCACGATTCCATCTTCTTCATTGGCCGGAACCTGGACTATGCCATGGGTCTGGAGGGCTCCCTGAAGCTGAAGGAGATCAGCTACATCCACTCGGAGGCATACGCCTCCGGCGAGCTGAAGCACGGTACCATCTCTCTGATCGAGGAGGGGACCCTGGTGGTGGCTCTGGGCACCTATACACCGCTGTTCGACAAGGCCATGAGCAACGTGGTGGAGGTAAAAGCCCGGGGTGCCGAGGTACTGGCACTGACCACCGAGCCCTTCCGGGAGAAGATGGCCAAAACCGCCGACGGCGTCATCGCCGTGCCGGAGGTGCATCCGGTTCTCCAGCCCTCTCTGGGCGTGGTGCCCCTGCAGCTCTTCGCTTACTATGTGGCGCTGCAAAGAGGCTGTGACATCGACAAGCCCCGGAACCTGGCAAAATCCGTCACTGTGGAGTGAGCTCACATCTGGCAGTGCCACAACGCGCCAGGTGGCGCGTGAAGCGTTTTGCACAGCAAAACCTTCAAATTGGCCAAATTCACTTTGGACAATTCGAGTCAAATGTGGGGTTCCCGCAAAAGCGGAGCTTTTGTGGGGGGTGCTGCAAAGAGGCTGTGACATCGACAAGCCCCGAAACCTGGCAAAATCCGTCACTGTGGAATCAATGCAAAGCCGCCCATGCTCTCCGCACGGGCGGCTTTTTGATGTTTTTTCTGGAAATCTCCGCCTGAAGGATACCGGCGGTTGACAGGGGAGAGCGGGTATGGTAATATGTAAACCAAATAAAGTGAGGCTTCCTATGGGTGGAGCCTCTTTTTTCAGGCGCATGGCGTCGAATCTTGACGAAAGGAAACACCAGCCATGAGAAGAAAACGCATTGCGGCGGCGCTGACGGCGCTGGCTCTGGCGGCGGGCATGTATTTGCCGGCAGGTGCCGCCTTCTCCGATACTACCGGACATTGGGCAGAGAGCGCTATCGACAAGTGGAGCCAGGAGTACGGTATCATCCAGGGATATGAGGACGGTACCTTCCGGCCAGACAACAGTATTACACGAGGGGCTTTTGCCGGGATTCTGGACCGGTTTTTGAAGTTCCAGGCCATCTCCCCGGCGAATACGTTCTCTGACACGGCGGGTACTTACTGGGAGCAGGAGATCCTGAAACTCCACGCGGCCGGCGTGTATCTGGGCAACGGCGGCAAGGCCCTGGCAGGGGACACCATTACCCGCCAGCAGGCTGTGACTATGATCGCCCGGGCCTTCGGTATCACCGGCACCTCTACAGCCCTGAGCTACAGCGACGCCGCCAATGTGGCCTCCTATGCCCAGGCGCCCGTGGCGGAGATGACCGCCCGGGGCTACATCACCGACTGCCCCGACGGCCGCTTCCGCCCCACGGAGCCCATCACCCGGGCGGAGATCGTCAATATCCTCAATAACATGATCAATACGCTGGGTCAGGAGAGTACCGTCTACACCGGTACCGTGAATGGTACGTTGATGATCAACGCCACAGATGGAGCCTACCTGAAGGATCTGACCGTGGCCGGCGACCTGATCCTGGCGCCGGGTGTCTCCGGGGCCGTGGTACTGGAGCGGGTCAATGTAGCTGGCACGATTCAGAATCTCAGCGGTGTGGAGCTGACGGTGGTGGATATCCCCGGGGAAACTGAGGAGCCCGGGACTTCTGAGAATCCGCCTGATCCCAGCACCCCCGTGTCTCCCGGCATCCAGCCCAGTGAAATTTACACGCCTTCTCCCACCACCGGCCAGTTCATCACTTACAGCAACCAGCAGATTCCCATCTATGCCGGGGTGGAGGAGAACCAGTTGTCTCAGGGGGACTTTGTCTGGAGCACGGAGCACCCGGGGCGGCTGGAGTATGTGGGCCGGGAGTTTGACACTCGCTTCGGCATCGATGTGTCTGCCTACCAGAACCGGGCGTGCGTCAACAACACCATTGATTGGCAGGCCGTCCGTAACGACGGCGTGGAATTTGCCATGGTCCGCATCGGTCTGCGGGGTTACTCTACCGGCGGCCTGAATGCCGACGCTTTCTATCAGCAAAACATTGAGGGCGCCATGGCCGCCGGCATCGAGACCGGTGTCTACTTCTTTGCCCAGGCCATCACTGTGGAGGAGGCCATCGAGGAGGCGGAGTTCGTCCTGGACTTGCTGGAGGGCCATGAGATTAACGGCCCCGTGGCCTACGACTGGGAGATGCACGACTCCACCTACCGGGTCTACGGCACCACGCCGGAGATGGCCACTGCCTGCGCCATTGCCTTCTGCCGGCGGATCGAGGAGGCCGGTTATGACGCCATGGTCTACGCCGGACAGTACGTCAGCTACATCAAGTACGATCAGGGGGCCCTGGCGCCGTATCTGAGCTGGTATCCGGAGTACAAGAGCACGTCTTCGACCAGCCTGTATCCCACATTGTACTATCAGATGGACTACTGGCAGTTCTCCAGCAGTTGCCCCATCGCCGGTATCGGCGACGGCACGACCACCAAGGTGGATGCCAACATCCAATTCATCCGCCGGTAACAGAACGAACAAAGCGCCCGGAGGCACAGCCTCCGGGCGCTCGGTTTGCTGATAAAACGCAAGACCTGGGTGACGGGAAGGAAGAAAGTTACGAAAGAAACCCAGAAGGGGCGCCTTTCGCGTATGGAAAACGCGGCGGGGCACTTCGCCCCGCCGCTATCGGGGAAAGAGAGGGAATTACTTGCAGTTTTCCTTCTGATTGCGGTTTTCCTTCTGGTTGGTCTGCTGAGTCTGGCCGCGGTTTTCCTTCTGATTGCGGTTCTCCTTCTGGCTACGGTTGTCGCTCTGCATGAGGACACCTCCTTTCACATGCCTGAGTACGGTGGTATTCTGACCGGAACGGCGGAAATTATTCACCGGAGAGGAAAAAATTATGGTTGACAAAGAAAGAACCCTCTGGTATACTGATTCCGCAAAACAAAGAAGGCTGATCGCATCCGCCTCACCTCCCGCCATTGGCAAAGAGGTTCACAACGTTTCAAGCAGGCCGCCTACGGGTGGTTTGTTGTTGCGCGGATGCCATGGATGGTATCCGCGTTTTGTGATTTTTGAATGGAGGTGCTTTGACCATAGCTAAGTTAGTGCATGAACTGAACGAGGATATCCGCGACAGGGAGATCCGGCTGATCGGTGAACAGGGTGAGCAGTTGGGCATCATGTCCGCGGCGGAGGCCCTGAAGATTGCCGATGAGCAGGGTCTGGACCTGGTGAAGATCTCGCCTCAGGCCGTTCCCCCGGTGTGCAAGCTGATGAATTACGGCAAATACCGGTTCGAGCAGAGCAAGCGGGAAAAGGAAGCCAGAAAGAACCAGCACGTGGTGGAGATCAAGGAGATTCGGATGTCTCCGGGCATTGATGTTGGAGACTTCAACACGAAGCTCAAGAATGCGCAGAAGTTCATCGCCGACGGCAACCGGGTCAAAGTATCCGTTCGCTTCCGGGGCCGCGAGATGGCGCACACCGACATTGGTCGGGACCTGTTGGAGCGCTTCGCCGCTCAATGCGCCGAGACCGCCAATCTGGACAAACCCGCCAAGCTGGAGGGACGGATGATGTCCATCTTCCTCTCTCCCAAGCCCAGCAAATAAAGACCTGAGATTTTCAAACACACGGAAGGAGCTATTACGATGCCGAAACTGAAGACCCATAGCGGTGCAAAGAAAAGATTCAACCTCACCAAGACCGGCAAGGTCAAGCGCGCCAAGGCCTTTAAGAGCCACATTCTCACCAAGAAGGACACTAAGCGCACTCGTCGTCTGCGTGCCGGCGGTTATGCGGACGTTACCAATATGGACGCTGTCCGCAAGATGATCCCTTACAAGTAAGACACGAGACGTTTCAAATAGGAGGCTTTTACAATGGCTAGAGTTAAAGGCGCAATGATGACGCGCAAGAGAAGAAATAAAACCCTGAAGATGGCCAAGGGCTACTGGGGCTCCAAGTCCAAGCATTTCCGCGTTGCCAACCAGGCGGTGATGAAGTCCCTCAGCTACGCCTATACCGGTCGTCGGCTGAAGAAACGTGACTTCCGCTCCCTGTGGATCACCCGGATCTCCGCCGCCTGCAAGCTCAACGGCATGAACTACTCCAGCTTCATGCATGGTCTGAAGACTGCCGGCATCGAGATCAACCGCAAGATGCTCTCCGAGCTGGCCATCAGCGACCCCGCTGCTTTCACCCAGCTCACCGAGATCGCCAAGAAGGCCTGAGCGGTCAATCTATCATCGCTTGAAAAGCCCCGGAAGACTTCCGGGGCTTTTTTGTCCTTCACCGTAAGAAAACAGGCGGGCCTCCCGGTTCGGGAAGCCCGCCTGTTCGATTATGATTGAGGCGCCTGGCAGAAGTAGGGGCCGCAGTCCTCCTCGTGGGTCTGGACGTAAGTCCAGGTGAAGTCCTTGTCCACCACGTACCAGTCGCTGCCGGGAACGGCTCCGCGGTCCGCGGGCAGAGCCGCCAGCTCCTCCGGTGTCACCGGACGGACCAGAGGCTCGCCCTCCGGCGGATACTCATAATAAAAGAGGTAGATCTCCTCCCCAGCATGCTCTGCCAGGGCCTGTCGGGCCGCGTCCCCACTTAAGCAGGACACCAGCTCCCAGGAGAAGATGTGCCAGAGGTAGTTGCCTGCCGACAGCACCCGCTTTCCCAGATCCTCCTCCGACACGCCGGCGGCGAAGGTGTCCAGCCAGCGGTTCTTCACGGTCTTGATGTCCGTGGGGAAGGGCTCCACCCAGGGCACCATGGTACCCACGCACCGGTTGATGGGCTGGCCCAGGTCATAAAATTTGGCCTCGTAGTCGGTCATAATGCCCACAGGCCCGTTTGCGTGGAGGTCCCGGGTCACCTCCGACAGTTCAAAGCCAAACCGGGGCAGTTCCTCCACGGAGAACTCGAACAGGGGCTGGTTGTCGGTCTTGAAGTGGATCTGACCGCCCTCTTTCAGCACCTGCCGGTACAGCCGCAGAAAATTGCCGTGGGTCAGCCGCCGCTTGGCGTGGCGGTTGCTGGGCCAGGGGTCGCAGAAATTGATATAAATGCGGTCGATCTCCCCGGGGGCAAAAAAGCTGGGGAGCTGGTCAGCGTTGGCGTCCACGAAAAAGACATTGGTGAGCCCGGCCGCCACACACCGCTCCATGGCCACCACCATGGCATCCGGTACTACCTCCACGGCAATCAGCAGCACGTCCGGCTCCGCCGCGGCGGTGCCGGCGGTGAAACGGCCTTTGCCACAGCCCAGTTCCAGATGGATTTCCCGGGCCTGAGGCATCAGCTCCCGCCAATGCCCCCGGCGGTCGTAGGGGTCCCGGATCAGACGGTCGCTGCACCGCTCCATCCGGGGAATCAGGTTCTTTTTCTTCCGCATCCGCATAGGGGGACCTCCCAGGTTCATTCCGCCAGCAGGGCAGAGGAGGAGCCTCTCCTGCGCCACGACGGTGAAATCGTCATATTCCACAAGAACTTGTGGTGTCCCGCCTATTCTACCACAGGAAAACGGCTGTGTAAATGAAATTTTCGGACTGCCGGGGACGGCGGCACAAGGCTTTTTAATACCAGCTCTGTTAATACCTTAACAAAATTGTATAAAATTTAACGAGTATTTTGTGGGAAGTGTAAAAAAGCAAAAAACAGGGGTGCCGTGTCATAATTTAGGCTTGATAATTAGGTAGCGGCCACCTATAATAGAGATTGTGAGTAAATTGGCAATGTCGGTGTTTACTCCCCATTTTTCTCGTTTTTCTCTACGGAAGTACCTACAGTAAAAACCAGAAATTTAACAAAACACATACAGGAGGAATCATCATGAAGGTTGCTATTTTTGGCGCTGGTACCATGGGCAGCGGCATCGCGCAGGTCTTCGCGGCCAAGGGCCACACCGCCCTGATGTACGCCAGTTCCGTCGCTTCTGCACAGAAGCACAAGGACAAGCTGGCTGCGTCCCTGGCCAAGCGTGTGGCCAAGGGCAAGATGACCCAGGAGGCTGTTGATGCATTGCTTGCCAATGTGCTGGTGGAGGAGAAGTCCGCCTGCGCCGACGCCGATCTGATCATCGAGTGCGTCAAGGAAGATATGGCCACTAAGAAGGAGCTGCTGGGTGAGCTGGACGCCATGTGCAAGCCCGAGGCCATCTTCGCCACCAACACCTCTTCTCTGTCTGTCACCGAGATGGGCAACGGCCTGAAGCATCCCGTCATCGGCATGCACTTCTTCAATCCCGTCCCCAGCATGAAGCTGGTGGAGATCATCCGGGGCGCCAACACCACCCAGGAGACCTTTGACTTTATCTACAATCTGGCTAAGGAGATCGGCAAGGATCCCGTTGAGGTCGCCGAGGCTCCCGGTTTCGTGGTCAACAAGATCCTGATCCCCATGATCAACGAGGCCATCGGTCTGGTGGAGACCGGCGTGGCTTCCGTGGCCGACATCGACAAGGCCATGATGCTGGGCGCCAACCATCCCATGGGCCCCTTGGCTCTGGGCGACTTCATCGGCCTGGACGTGTGCCTGGCCATCATGGAGACCCTGTACAACGAGACCGGTGATTCCAAGTATCGTCCCGCCTTGCTGCTGCGCAAGATGGTCCGCGGCGGTCTGCTGGGCCGCAAGTCCGGCAAGGGCTTCTACGATTATTCCAAGTAAACCGCCTCAGCAAAGAAGTAAAGGAGTAAATGGTAATGGATTTTCATCTGACAAACGAGCAGTTGATGCTCCGTAAGATGTACCGGGAGTTTGCCGAGAACGAAGTCAAGCCCCTGGCCGAGGAGATCGACGAAGAGGAGCGCTTCCCCATGGAGACCGTGGAGAAGATGGCCAAGCTGGGCATGATGGGTATCTACTTCCCCAAGGAGTACGGCGGCGCCGGCGGCGACGTCCTGTCCTATGCCATGTGCGTGGAGGAGCTGGCCAAGGTCTGCGGTACCACCGCCGTCATCGTCTCCGCCCACACCTCTCTGTGCTGCGCTCCCATCTTTGAGCACGGCACCGAGGAGCAGAAGAGAAAGTATCTGCCCGACCTGCTGTCCGGCCGCAAGATCGGCGCCTTCGGTCTGACCGAGCCCAACGCCGGTACCGACGCTTCCGGCCAGCAGACCACCGCCGTGCTGGAGGGCGACCACTACGTCCTCAACGGCTCCAAGTGCTTCATCACCAACGGCAACGTGGCTGACACTTTCGTGGTCTTTGCCATGACCGATAAGACTAAGGGCAACCACGGCATCTCCGCCTTCATCGTGGAAAAGAGCTTCCCCGGTTTTTCCACCGGCAAGCACGAAAAGAAGATGGGTATCCGTGGCTCCTCCACCTGCGACCTGATCTTTGAGGACTGCATCGTCCCCAAGGAGAACCTGCTGGGCAAAGAGGGCAAGGGCTTCAAGATCGCCATGATGACCCTGGACGGCGGCCGTATCGGCATTGCCGCGCAGGCCCTGGGCCTGGGCGAGGGCGCCGTCAACGAGGCTGTCAAGTACACCAAGGAGCGTGTGCAGTTCGGCAAGCGCCTGAGCCAGTTCCAGAACACCCAGTTCCAGTTGGCCGACATGCACTGCCGCATGCAGGCCGCGCAGTATCTGGTTTACGCCGCTGCCTGCAAGAAGCAGCTCCATGAGGACTATTCCATGGACGCCTCCATGGCCAAGCTCTTCGCGGCAGAGGCTGCCTCCGATGTGACCCGCCGGGCGGTCCAGCTCTTCGGCGGCTATGGCTACACCCGTGAGTATCCCGTGGAGCGCATGATGCGCGACGCCAAGATCACCGAGATCTACGAGGGTACATCCGAGGTCCAGCGCATGGTCATCGCCAGCCATCTGGGCGTGAAGTAACATAGGAGGTAAAGGTTAAAATGAAAATCATTGTTTCTATTAAGCAGGTTCCCGATACCTCCGGCAAGGTGGCGGTGAATCCCGACGGTACGCTGAACCGTGCGTCCATGCAGACCATCACCAACCCCGACGACATGAACGCTTTGGAGGCCGCCCTGCAGATCAAGGACGCCACCGGTTGCAAGGTCATCGTGGTCACCATGGGCCCCGCTCCCGCCGCCGGCATGCTGCGTGAGGCTCTGGCCATGGGCGCCGACGAGGCGGTCCTGGTGTCCGCCCGCGAGTTCGGCGGCTCCGATACTTATGCCACCTCTCAGATCCTGGCCGCCGCCATCAACAAGATCGGCGTGGAGAAGGACGATATCGTCATGTGCGGCCGGCAGGCCATCGACGGCGACACCGCCCAGGTTGGCCCCCAGATCGCCGAGAAGCTGCACCTGCCCCAGGTGACCTATGCCGCCGACATCCAGAAGGACGGCGACACCATCACCGTCAAGCGCATGCTGGAGGACGGCTACATGACCATCAAGGTCAAGACCCCCTGCCTGATCACCTGCATCAAGGAACTGAACCAGCCTCGCTACATGAGCATCGGCGGCATCTATGCTACCTACAACAAGCCGCTGGAGACCTATGATTACGAGAAGCTGAAGGATCATCCCCTGATCGACGCTACGACCATCGGTCTGAAGGGCTCTCCCACCAACATCTTCAAGAGCTTCACTCCGCCTGCCAAGGGCGTGGGCATGATGCTGGAAGGCAACGGCAAGGAGACCTGCGAGAAGCTGGCTGGCATTCTGATCGACAAGCACATTATCTAAGGAAAGGGGAAGAAACGACAATGTCTAACTTCAACAGTGCTGATATCGCTGCTTTCAAGGACGTATGGGTGTTCTGCGAGCAGCGTGAGGGCAAGCTGATGCCCACCGATTTCGAGCTGATCTCCAAGGGCCGCGACCTGGCCAACGAGCTGGGCGTGAACCTGTGCGGCCTGCTGCTGGGCGGCGAGGGGATCGAGAG
>URXS01000040.1 GCA_900551885.1 uncultured Oscillibacter sp. | reverse complement strand
CCAAAGCCGTTCTGGGGCCCGGCCTGAGCCGTAAGGCCGGAGGCCACCCGGGCCCCCATCACGTCGGCCTCCTGCTCCAACGCGGCGTTTTCCACCACCGGGAAGCCGCCGGCCACCCGGCCCTGGGCCTGCTGGACCACATGGGCCAGCTCATGGCCCAGCACGTCCATACCGGCGCCCTCGTCCAGCAGGATGTCCGTGCCCTGGGCCACGGCCTCCACGCCCATTTCCTCGGGGATGTGGCCCCGACTGATGCGGATGTTGGAAAAGTCCGCGCCGAAGCCCGGCTCGAATTTCTCCCGCAACTGGGGCGACATGGGCTGGGGCGCGCCGGCACCGGACATGTGCAGCATTTCACTCCGGGAGGGCGCTGCCGCCTGGACAGGCGGCACGGCCCGGTCCGGGGTCTTGCGCTTGTTCATATAGGTCTGCATCTCACATGTCCCCCTTTTCAGAATGTGTAGACGGCACAGAACTCCGTCTCTTTCACCGCCCCGTCTCCCAGGCGCAGCAGTTTGTCGCACAGGGAAAAGGCATTGCGGTCGATAGCGGAGGTCCACACCTCCGTCTCCGGCGGCAGCATGGCTTTGGCGGCCCGAATGCTCCGGGCGATCAAGGCCGCTGCCGTCCGACCACCCCGGAACTCCGGCGGCACATACAGTCCCGCCAGATGGCAGCCCTCCCCCTTATGATCGATCAGAAACCAGCCGGACAGGGTGCCGTTTTCCGTACAGAAGCTGGACAGTTCCCCCCAGGGATGGACTAATTCCTCCGCGTCGGCAAAGCCCGGCAGCGCTCCGGCCTCCAGCAGGGCCAGATAGGCGTCCTGCACCCCTTCGGGGGCCTCCAGGGCGCTGTATACCGCCAGCTCCGGGGGAGGGGTGATCCGCAGGTCCGGAATGTCTCCCAGCCGGGTGGAAAAGCCGGTGGACACCGGCTCCGGCCGAGAAAAGCCCGCCCGCTCCAGAATGCCCAGGGTCTGCCGCCCGTCTTCCAGCATACTGGGGGAGTAGAGCGCCCGGACCTGGGTGCCGCCCCGGGACTGGATCTGCCCCAGCAGCCCCCGGAGCAGATACGTTCCCAGTCCGCACAGCCGGGCCTTGGGGTCCACGAAGATATAGCGGAGATCGTACGTGCCCCAACGGTCCTGCTGGGCCAGGGCCGCGCCGCAGGCGGCGCGGCCGTATGCGGCGCCTACGCACACCGCTTCGTCCTGCCCCGGCAGGGAGCGGAAGTTACCGGGCACATACTGCAGGAAGGCCGTGTCTTCCGGTCCGATCAGCCGCAGGGTCAGCCGCTCCATGGCGCCGCCTCCTTCCGTTGTTCTCTGCCTTTATTGTATCATGCCTCCCACGGCCCGGGGCTGCATTCTGCAACCCTTGGACCCTGTTTGCGCCGTCAGATACTTTTTTTGATGGTCAGGATATTTTTGCCGTCCTCGTAGGCATAATCCACCGCGTCCATGCTCTTTTTGACCATCAGGATACCCAGGCCCCCGATCTGGCGTTCCTCGGCGGAGAGGGTGGTATCCGCGTCCTCCTTGGCCAGGGGATTGAAGGGCTTTCCATTATCCAGGAACTGTATGGTCACCTGAAGGGGAGAACCGCCCACGCAGCAGCGGACGGTGGCCTCGCCCTTTTCTTCCGAGTGGAAGGCATAATGGGCGATGTTGACGAAGATCTCCTCCACCGCCACGTCCAACTGAAATTTCACTTTCCCAGAACAGGGATAGCCCTCCAACTGCTGTGCAACAAATGCCTGCACCTGCTCCAACTGATCCAGGGTTGCGGGAAAGATTCTTTCCGACATGGTTCATACCCCCTTGTAGGACAGTCCCAGCATGGTGATGTCGTCAAACTGGTCCGCATCCCCCACAAAGGTATCGATGCTGCGCTTGATTTTGGGCAGCAGTTCCTCCACCGGCAGATCGGGATTGTCATTCAGCGCCTGCTGGAGCCGCTCCTCTCCGAAGAGCTCCTGAGCTCCGTTGGTGGCCTCGGTGACGCCGTCAGTATAGAGGTACAACCGGTCACTGGGCCCCAGATGCAGGGTGTTCTCCCGGTAGCGCACCCCCTCCATGCCGGCCAGCACGAAGCCGGGGCGGCTCTTGAGCCACTCAAACTGGCCACCCGCCCGCTTGAGCAGGGGCGGGTTGTGGCCGGCGTTCACATAGGTGAACTTGCCGGTGCTGATCTGCAGAATGCCCATCCAGGCGGTGACGAACAAGCCGGCGTCATTGCCCTCGCACAGTTGCTCATTGGTTTGGGTGAATACCGCTCCAGGGTTCTCCTTGTTTTGAGCGTGGTTCTTGATCAGGGTCTTGGCAATCACCATAAACAAAGCGGCAGGCACACCCTTGCCCGACACGTCGGCGATGACCACTGCCAGGTGGTCGTCATCCACCAGGAAGAAGTCGTAAAAATCACCCCCCACCTCCTTGGCCGGGTTCATGGTGGCGTAGATGTCAAACTCCGTGCGCTCGGGGAAGGCAGGGAAGATCCGGGGCAGCATGTCCGCCTGGATCTGGGTGGCCACGTTCAACTCCGCGCCGATGCGCTCCTTCTCTGCAGTGACGGTGGTCAGGTCCTGGATGTACTCATTGATTTCCAGCTCCATGGTCTTGATGGCTTCAGACAGGGCCTGAATCTCATCACCGGTGTGAATGTTCAGTTGGGAGATGGCAGAGCGCTCTTCGCTACTTCCGCCGGATACCGTGCGGCGAGGGGCGGTAGAGGTGCTGTTTCCCTCGCTGGTGCGCCGGTCAGACACATACTGCAGGGCGGCCCGGGCTACCTGGTTGATGGGATTGACCACAAAGCGATTGACCAGCAGCACCAGGACAATGCAGGCGGCGATCATGGCCAGCAGGATCGCGATCAGGACGACCCGCAAGAACTCCATCCGGTCCGCCATCACATCGTTCATGGAGATATCGACGCACATCACCGCATAACCATGGCCGGAATCATCCCGCATCCATACCATTGAGGAACATAGCCACCCGTAGCTGTCCGTATTGCTGATGTAGACCAGTGCGTCATCCTCTTGCGCCATTGGCTGGACCAAGGGGTCTACATGACCAAACTCCATCTCCGGGTCGGTATCCATAATGGTGCAGGTCTCAGTTTCACGCATCTCTAAAATATAGATGCAGTCCACGTTGTTGGCCGACTGAATCCGCCGGAGAATGTCCAATTGCTTGTCATACTCGTCGTCCTGTGTCAGTGTTTGGACATACTGTTGTATCTTCTCTTCATCTACCATTTCAGACGCTGTGTACGCTAGGTCGGTGGCCAGGGTCATGTAGTGTTCATCCATCGTGTCGGCATAGGTGTGGTAAGACAATGCGACCGCGGTCGCACTGATGATCACGCTCATACAAATGATTCCTAGCACCGCTTTCATACGCAGTGATATCTTCATGGCTCTCTCCTCCCTCAAACAAACTTATTTACGCCAAATCAAGGCCCAGCCATCCGGGCACATCTAAGACGAAATTCCAGCAGCAGCCTCTCGGTACACCTTCCTCAAGGGAATCTGCTGGACACTCCACCACCAACGCTGATACACCGTAGTGCGCGCACAGCGTCGGAACCAGAGATTCTAGCTCTTTCAGCGGCAAGGTGGTCTCCCGTATGGAAAGGGTCTCTTTCTGCTTCGACCCAAACAAGAGATACCGGTTTCCCTGCCAGCACAACACATGGGCAAATCCACCGCAGATTCTTTGCTCCTCCAGGGCGTAGGCCACCGCCTCCATGTCCCAAGTGACGGAACCTGGTCCCCGGAAGAACGAATTCCGCAGAAAGAGGTATTCCTCCGCACCTACCTGAGAAAGTTCCACCCCAGACACCGGCGCTCCCACCGGAATAAACCGGTGAAATTGGTGAAAAAAGGCGGGGAAAAAGCCTCGCTCCATATAGTATTTTTCCACTCCGGGACGAGGCAGGACAAAAAACACCGCCCCCTCCTGCCGGCAGTAGTCCTCTGCGGAGCGCAGGATCTCAGCGCAGATACCGCGGCGCTGAAATTCAGGGCAAACGCCCACCGCATATCCGTAGTAGGCCGGGCGTCCTCCAAGGGTGCAGGGCAGCAGGTAAGCGGCCCCTACCGGCTCCTCCCCCTCCAGCCAAACAAAGCAGCGGCAGGAGGAAAAGCGCCTCTCCATAAAAAAGCGGATGTATTCCGGGCTGTCGCCGAAGCAGGCCTCCCAGATCCGGCTCAGGGCGGGGATCATCTGCGGGGTCCCTTGCGCAATCACAAGATCATCCTCTCAAATACGTACCAGCAGGGTATTGAATCCCTGGAAGTGACGGTAATAGAACTCCTTGGCTTTTTCCTTCACCATGAGCACGCCCATGCTGTCCATGGCCATCTCCTCGCTGTCCGCCTCGGAGATCTTGTTGGTGTGCAGGGAGAAGGGATCGAAGGCCATGGCGTTGTCCCGGATGTGAAGGTCAAAGACCCCCGGCTCCGACTGAAACAGCGTGATCTGGATGTAGATTCCGCTGCGGCCGGATTCCCGGGCGTGGGCAAAAATGGCCTGGCTCATTTCCTCCACCGCCATGGTGACGAAAAAGGTCTGCTGCATTTTGGCCCCCTGCATGGCACAGAATTCCTCACACTCCTCCAGCAGCCCGGACAGCTCCTGGTTGTCCTGCTGAAGCATGCGGTGGAAGATGGGAGCCTCTTCCAGATCGGCGAACTGCCGCCGCTTCCGGCCATTGGCCACCATTTGCCATACCCCTACGATGGCCAGGGAGAGACCTTCTGTGGCGGGATAGACCAGCCAGAAAAAGGTCAGCGGCCCCATGGCCAGGGGCACGGCAAAGGCCAGATACACCGCAAAGGAGCGCAGGAACGTGAGCACCATGGTCTGGGATTCCTTTCCGATGGCCTGCCAGTAGGCCGACAGCAGCATGCTGGCGCCTACGCCTACACCGCCCACGCAGTACAGCCGCAGGGCCAGGGCGCCCATGCCCACCATCTCCTGGGACAGGCCGAACAGCCGGGCCACCTGCGGGGCAAAGAGCGCCACTGCCGCCAGCAGCACAAACCCCAGAGCTCCCCCCCACTTCAGCCCCAGGCGCAGCGTGTCCCGCTCCGCCTGCCGGTTGCGCTCCCCGTGAAAGGTGGCTGCCAGAGGCTGAATGGTGGCGGCCACACCGTCGAACAGGCCCACCACCAGGTAGGAGATGTTCAGCACCACGTTGAACACCGCCAGTCCACTCTCTCCGTGGCGGCTGATCAGCAGGTTATTGATGATCAGGAAGAACAAAAACTGCCAAATGTATTGGGAGGAGCTGGAAAAACCGGTGCGGTAGCACTGGAACATCACCTTGAAGTCGGGCCGGTTCAGCCGCAGGCTGAGGATATTGGCCTTCCGGAAGAAGTGGGGCAGGTAGATCAGCACTGCCGCGCCCACCCCCACGATGGTGGAGTATACCGCGCCGTTGATGCCCATGCCAAAGCCCAGCACGAACACAAAGGACAGCCCCACGTCCAGCAGGTTGGATACCGCCAGACCTACGCTGGCCCGGCACTCCCCATCGTCGCAGCGCAGGAAGTAGTAGAAGATCATGTTCAGGAAAAACAGCGGCGCGGCGGCCAGCAGGCGCACGGCATAGGATTTGGTCATCTCGTAGACCTCTCCCTGGCCGGGATCGGCTCCCAGAAGGAGAATCAGGGGCTCCACAAACAGTTCCCCCAGAATAGCCAGGGCCACGCTTACCATCAGCGCCAGCAGCAGCATCTGGCGGAACACGTTCACCGCCTGCTTGACCTTGCCGCTGCCCATCAACTGGGCAAAAGTCACTGAGCCGCCTACAGCCATGCCCAGGTGCAGCACGTTGAACACCATGTAGATGGGAGATACCAGGCTGATGGCGGCCAGAGCCGATTCGCCCATCACCATGCCCACGCATAGAGAATCGGCCAGATTGGCCAGCCCCAGGCACACCGAGGCAGCTACCGCCGGGAAGAAAAAGCGGTAGAATATCTTCCTTGTAAAATTGCCTTCTCTCATATCAGAAATCCCTTCCAGAGTGGGATCATGTGGTCCGGCACGGACTCCTCCTTGTTTGTCCGCAGTCCCGGAATGTCCAGGTCCTCCTCCTGATTGATCCAAAGCACCTCCGGGGGCAGGCGTCGGTAAAGCTCCCACTTCAGGTAGCTGTCAATGCGGGGTATCAGCGTCTTTGTGGCGTGCAGGTCGAAGATCCCCGGGGCGATTACAGAGCCGAAGGCCATGGCCTTCGGGCCCTCCTCATCGGAGAGCAGAATGCCCTGTAGGCCCAACTGCTCAAAAAAGTCCATTCCAGTCATGATCACCTCGCCGTCGCCCGCCGTCTCCCGACCGGCCTCCCATTGCCGGATCACCTGCTCCGCTGCCTTCCGGCAGTTTGCGTGCAAGGGGGTCACCGTCCAGTCGAATCGCTTCTGAGCCTTGTGTACCTTGGCCCGCAGGTTGCGGAAGGATTTGCCCGGCAGTTCCTCCTGGTTCTGGCGGCTGCAGATGTACTCCCAGTCTCCTCGGGCCTCCTCAAAGCGGAATCGGCCTGGAAACTGATCCTGCAGGAAGTCCAGATCCTCCCGGCGTATGTAATGCAGGGAGAAATCAGGACAGTCCAGTCCCGCCTGCACGAAGCGGAGCTGGGCCTCCCGGCTGCCGCAGGGGTAGAACCAGGCGTTTTTTCCTCGCTGAAAAAAATGGACAAAAAAAGCATGGTCCTCCAGGCAGACAGACAGGCCCATCCGGCCCTGCCACAAAAACAGGGAGACAAAGGAGTGAGCACTGGTGATATGTCCGGCTTCCGCACGAATCGAATCGATGACCGGCTGATCCTCCAGTCGGACTGGCCGACAGCGCTGCTGTATGTGATCTAACATAAATGCTCCCTTGACTGATTACTCGATCGTCAGAATATCCACGAAGCCAGTCACTTCAAAGACTTCCATGATGGTGTCGTTCACGTGGCGCACCACCATTTTCCCCTGCTTGTTCATTCGCTTTTGAGCGGCCAGGATCACCCGCAGTCCCGCCGAGGAGAGATAGGCCAGCTTTTCCAGATCCAGCGTCAACTGTGTGACGCCGTCCAAGGATGCGGATAATTCCGCCTCCAACTGGGGAGAGGTGGTGGTGTCCAGCCGGCCCTCCAGGAATAGGGTGAGTGCGCTATGATCCTGCGTTTTTGTAATGGTCATTTCGTGTTACCTCGTTTCTCAGATTTTTTTGACCAGGGTCAGGAGATTCTGCCCGTTCTCATATGTATAGTCCATTTCATCCATGGAGCGCTTGACCATCAGGATGCCCAGACCGCCGATCTGCCGGTCCTCTGCGGAGAGCGTGATGTCCGCGTCCCGCTTTGCCAGAGGATTGAAGGGCACGCCGCTGTCCACAAACTGCAGCGTGATTCGAAGGGGCCCCCGATCCACCTGACAGCGGATCAGCACCCACCCCGGCTGGTCCGGGGGATAGGCGTAGCGGGCGATGTTCACAAAGATTTCTTCCACCGCCACATCCAACTGTGCCCTGACTCGCTCGGAGTAGGGGAAGTCCTTCAGTTGGTCCAGCACAAAGATCTGCACGGGTTCCAATTGGTCCAGAACCGCTGGGAAACGTTTTTCTGTCATACGTGTTATCTCCTCATCTGCTGCTTCAGCCCGCTGCGGTCGGAGGTGCCTGCCTCCAGATGCCGGGTCACGGTGATGATATCCATGCCGTCCATGGCTTCAAAGGTCACACGCTGGGTGTTTTTCCGGATGTAGGCCGCCGCCCGGGCGGACACTTCGCCTCGGGTGCGCTCCAGGGGATTCCTCCCCCCCATAGGGCCCTTCACCTGGAGCAACACGGTTCCCGTCTCCTCTGTCACGGCGCACTGGGCCAGAAACCGGGCGTCGGACTCCGCCTGGCTGCAGCACAGGATGAACAGTTCGTCGGCCAGTACCGCCATCTCGGCAATTTGCTGCCGGGTAAAACCGTTGGCACCCAACTGTCCCCGGAGAAAGTCCAAAAGCCGCCGCTCTCCCTCCTGCCCGGCGGGCAGGACGCAGTGGGCCATGGCCCGGTCTCTCCGGCGGTACTCCAGGGCCAGCATGGCATAGCTGTCCACCTGGACCTGATGGGAATAGGCCCCTGCCGCGTCCCGCACAAACGCCAACTGCCGTGCAACCCCTTGGGCCCGGCTTTGGCTGAGGTTCAGCGTTGCCCGCAGTTGGTCCTCGGCGAAGGGCTTACCCCGCTCATTCCGGATCTCTCCCAGGGCCCGGGTGTGGAAGAACATCCGGTCGCCCTGCCGCAACTCCAGCTCCAGCACCTGGTAGACCACGTTTTCGTTTTGGCCCAGGGGAGCATAGGGCGGGGCCTGCACCCACTCGTACCGGTCCTGGCTGCGCATGAGCAGGGGCACCTCCTGTCCGGCGTTGATGCAGGAGAATTTCCCCGTCATCCCGTCCAGCACACCCACCAGGGCGTGGAGGACGAAGGCACCGCTCATCTCGTGGAGCTGGCTGTTGGCGGCGGTCATGGACGCGGCCAGAGATGCTCCTGAGCGCAGTTGGCTCTTGATGGCCGTCTGGGCCATGACGGTGTAGAGGGCCTGGGGAATTCCCTCACCGGGCACCGCACCGATCACCACGCACAGCCGGTCCTGGTCCAGCATGAAATAGTCGTAAAAGTCGTATTCCACCTCCCGGCCCCGGCACAGCAGGCCGTGCACGTCAAACTCATAGCCCTGCTCCCGTTGGGGCAGCTCCTTGGGCAGCATGGAGCGGTTGAGCTCGTTGGCCAACTGCAGCTCGATCTCCAGCTTTTGCTCCCGCACCGCCAGCTCCTTCTGCTCGAAGTTGTTTAGGTCGATCTCCACCAGCATCATTCGGAAGGCGTCGGACAACGTGCGCAGCTCGTCGTGGCTCTTGATCTTCACCTTGGTAAAGGGAGATTGATTTTCCCCGCCCTCATAGTCCTGGGCTGCCTTGGTCAAAAGGCGGATGGGCTGGATAAGAATGCGCCGGATCACCAGCATGAAGGCCGCAATCAGCACCGCCGCCAGACAGGCCAGCAGCACGCCTATGCTTACCAGGAAGCTTTGCTCGTTGGCCATTGCCTGGTCCATCTCCAGCTCCACCACCACATAGGAGGACACAGCGCCTCCCGTCTGGTAGACCGGAGCGGCGGCCAGCATCCGCCAGCCCAGGGCCTGGTCCCGCCACAGGACAGGCTCCAACTGTCCGTCCTCCAGCAACGCCTCCAGGGTGGCAGGTTCCAGCCCCTCTGGATTCCAAAGGTCACCCGGCGCCAGCAGATGCTCCTCCCGCCGGTCACCGGCGCACAGCAGGATCTCCAGCCCATCCTCCAGGGGATGGACCGTGGCGGCAAAGGACACGCCGTCCTGGTCTGCCGCCGCCGACAGGGCCTGCTGGAGAGCACTGCCGCCTGCCATGTCCTCCGCCTGCGCCTGATCGGCCAGCTCCTGGGCCAGCGCGTGGCCTTGCTGCCCATACAGCGCCCGGGTATCCCGCAGATAGGTGCGGTAGCTCATGGCCAGGGCGGCAGCGCAGAGGATCAGGCTCATGACCAGTACCATGAGCAGCAGCTTTCTTCCCAATGTAAAGCGTGTATTCCGTTTCAAGGACGGTCCACCTCGTTTCTGCCTCTGCAAACCGGGAGGCAAGTTACTCGTCCAGCAGGTCTGCGTACTCCCGCAGATCTTCCCGGACCACGACGATCTCATTTTTCTTCAGCTCGCCCACCGCCGCCCGCAGCAACTGGGACATGCCGATGGGCTGGCCCTCCAGGGCCGCCAGGAAGGCGGCGGAGAGGACGATGTTTTTGATGTGGCCGCCGGAGAGCTCGAACTTCTCTGCCAGGAAGGCCCAGTCCACGTCGTCGGACATCGGAGCCTTCTGGGGGATGGTGCGGCGGTAGATCTCTTCCCGCATGGCCGGGTCGGGGAAGGGGAAGTGGACCACGTAGGTGATGCGGCGCATGAAGGCCGCGTCGATATTGCCGATCAGGTTGGTGGCCATGATGCACACCCCGTCATGCTCCTCGATCTGCTGGAGCAGATAGGCCACTTCTACATTGGCGTTGCGGTCGTGGGCGTCCTTCACCTCGCTGCGCTTGCCGAAGATGGCGTCACACTCGTCAAAGAACAGGATGCAGTTGGACTTTTTTGCCTCGGAGAACACCGCCTGGAGGTTTTTCTCCGTCTCACCGATGTACTTGCTGACGATCTGGGAAATGTTGATTTTGTACATCTCCATGTTCAGCTCATTGGCAATGACCTGGGCGCACATGGTCTTGCCGGTGCCGGGGGCGCCGGCAAAGAGAATGGAGAGACCCCGGCCGTAGGTCACCTTCCGGTCAAAGCCCCAGTCGCTGTATACCTTATGGCGGAACTTGATGTGGCTGCATGCGTGCTGCAAAAGCCGCTTCTGGGCCTGGGGCATCACCACGTCGTCCCAGCCGAAGGCGGGGCGCACCGGCGTGGCCAGATCCCCCAGTTTATGGACCACCTGGTGGTAGCAGCACTGATGCATTTCCCGGCTGGAGATGGCCGTCTGGCTATCCAGACGGGCCAGCCCTACCGCCTGACGGCAGGCCAGCTCCACCTGCCGGGGGGAGAAGCGGAACTTGGAGGCCAGCTCCTCCACCGTCAGACCGTCTTTCAGAAGGGTGCTTCCCAGAAAGGCCCGGAAGAGAGCGATCCGCTCGTTCTCGGTGGTGTCCGGCAGCTCCAGTTCCACCGTCAAACGGCGCAGGCGGGCCCGGATGGGAAGCTGGGAGAGAAAGAACACCTTCTCATGGGCGGGCTCCAGGTCCAGAATCGACTGGAGAAGCCTTTCCTCCGGTGGCAGGAGCTTACCATCGCCGTCCCGACCCTCCATATGGCCACAGCAAAGACAGGCGCCGGTCAGCCGGGCCACCAGTACACCCTCCTGGACCCGCTCCTCCGGGCAGTCACAGTCCAGAGAGAGGAAGACACACCGCTGGCCGGTTCGGGCCATCAGATGCTCCACCTGGAAGCGCTTGCCCGCACCCGGACCGCCGGTAAGGCAGATGACCCGCTGTCCCGGTTCCTGGAACAGCGCTTCCAGCCGCCGGGCCACCTGCTGACCGATGACCAGGGGGCCGGAGGGCTGCTCCGACGCTCCGTCCAACAGCCGCAGGCCGGGCAGGGGAGCCACCGTGCCGGTGCTGAGGAACTCCAGCACCGCGGGACACAGGACCAGTTGCCCTGCCGACAGCCGCTCCCGGTCAAAGAGGCTGGTAAACGGATCCCGCCGGGCGAAACGGGAGAGGTACTCCTCCATGGTATGGCCCAGGGGGAGAAAGAGCTGTACCGCCAGGGCCGGGGAGGGAGCTTTTCGGGTGATGTCGTCCTGGAGATAAGCAAAGAGCTTTTCGTACTTCTGGTCCAGCACCCCGGCGTAGGCCAGCACGACACAGCTCTGCTCAAACTCGTCCAGACCGCAGCGCTGGATGAGCCGGAGAAGGGGGAAGTCTGCTTGGGTGCGGGCCAATCTGGCCTGGATAGCGGTGCCGGAGGATTCCAACTGGGCGATTTCCTCTCCATCCAGATGGGCCGCCAGACCCAGTTGAGCCGCTTTGGCCAAATTGTGCTCAAATTCCTCCCGGCTGACCACCAGGCCCATCATGTTCCGCATATCGTTTTTCGGGCCCAACCACTGGTGGTGCTTGTAGAAAAAGTACAGCCGCAGATCCAGCCAGGCAAACAGGTCAGCCATCAGGTCCCACTGGCTTGCATAGCCCCGGTTGATTTTTTCATAGGCTACATCCCGCAGGTCATATTCCTCCATGGTTCGACCTCCTTTCCCATAGAAGTCTGGCCATCAAGGCACCTTCACGGTCATGGCCGGGGTGAAGCTCACCTGGATGACGCCTCCGTAGGAGCACATGAGCTTGCTGGTATTGTTCAGCAACGGGCGCTTGCATACCAGCACTGTGGGGCAGCCGGGCACCCAGCTCATGGTGGCGGGTACGCAGGGCATGGGGGTGAGTACCCCCATGGCCGCCGCGGTGGCCGCAGCCACCGTTGGGTTGGCGGGGTTGGAGCACATGCCGAAGGTGGGCACATTGGTCATGGGGGCTCCGTCCAGAATGGTGGCCGCGGGCATCTTGCACATGGTCACCGTCTGCTGACTGGTCACGGTAATGGTGGCGGGCGCTGCACCGAAGGGGCAGGTGCATACCGCCGTTTGAACAACTGGATTTGCCATACGCGCTCTCCTTGTATCATGGATTTACAGCCAGGCTCACAGATGGATGGTCTGATGGTTGATTCCCCGCTCCAGAGGCAGACTGGCCAGAAGTCCCTCCGCTTCCGAGTAGACCTCCAGAGTGCAGGGGATCTGAAACACGGCGGACAGCCGTCCATTACCGTCCGTATGATAGCGCTGGGCGGGCAGAAGGGGACGGCTCCGGCTGTGACTGTGGAGCAGGGGAGCGGTCAGTGTGACCAGTTCCTCCTCCAGGCCTCGCAGGAAAACGATCTCGCTGTCTCCGCCGTCGGCGATAAGATAGGCTCCCGAAGGGACAGCGGCCTGGGGGCCCTTGCAGTACAGGCGGAACCGTTCTGTCCCCGTCTCCGCCTTGGCCTGGGCGATCTTCAGATCCCACTGGGCGGGGGCGGCCAGCCAGAGCTGCCGCCCGGCGGCAGGAATGCCCTTCTCCGTCACAGTGAGTTCCAACCGGGTGACCTCCTCCCGGAAGGGATAGTGCGTTCCCGGCTTCATGGTGACCTCCAGCTCCAGGGTGCCAGGACCGGCCTGAAAGTCCACCCACTCTTCCTGGTAGCCGTGGCTCCGCAGGGCCAGCCGGTGTTTTCCCTCGGTCAGGTTCAGCAGCACCAGATATCCATCCGGCTTGGCCAGAGGCCGCACTGGGGCGCCATCCAGCATGCACAGCAGGGCGGAGACCTCCAGCGGCCGGCCTGTGTAGCCGTCCCGGATATGAAAGACGGTGCTGGCGTGGAAGGTGATCATCGTCCCACACCTCCCGGCTTCTGCTGCGTGTCGATGGACACATCGGTGACCCGGGTGAAGCGGCGCTCCCGCTTGGAGTCGATCTCCACCCCGGTCAGCAGCACCACGAAGGACAGCTTGTAGGCGGTGGAGGTGTTGTTCCAGATCTTCAGAAGCTGGTCCTGGGTGGTTTTCTCCAGGACTACGTGGATCCGGGCATTTTGCTCCGCCAGAGAGCCGGTCAGGTACTGTTGGTCAATGACCGGGTGGTCTCGGAGCACCTGGAGGGCCGCCCCCACCATGCGGTACTGGTCGGCTTCCTTCAACTGGGCCGGGGCCTTGGAGTGGGCGGTGACCAGAAAGCGCAGGTTATACCGGGTGGGTCGGATGCGCTCCACCTCCCGGCTCGCCTGGTAATAGCCGCTCTGGGCTCCCTGGGTGTCCTCCTCCACCTGGTAGAGATAGAGGGTGAGCTGGTTGTTTTCGCTCTCGTGGGGAGAGCACAGGGCGATCAGCTCCCGATTGCCGATGGGCTCCGGGGTCAGATTGTCCCGGAGCAGCTCCACCAGGGCGCTGCCTGCCTCCACCAGTGCGGTATAGTCCGCCATTGCGCCGTCTCCTTTCTCTCAGCCACCGGCCACCGTCCCGGATTGGGACGGGGCGGTTCCCGCAGTTGTCTGGGTTTCCTGTTCCTCTGCAATGGCCTGAGCAGCTTCCTCCTCCCGCTGGGCCCGGTCATCCTGGACCGCCGCCTCTGCCCGGAGCAGCTCGCTTTGGAACAGGGTGGCAAAAGTGTCCGCCATCCAATCGTATTCGCTGGCCAGCCAGCCGCCGGAGAGAGTATTGAGGGCGTTGACCTGGTGGGCGAAGGTGCCCGCGGCCTGGTACAGCGCAGCGGCCGCTTCGTCCCGGGCGCACTGGGCGTCATACAGGGCGCTCTTGTCCACGGTTCCCCTGGCGTAGGCCTGGGTCATCTCTTCCGCCTTGGCGGCGGCGGATTCCGCCGCGGACCGGGCGGAGCGGATGGATTCATAGGACAACCCCAGCTCCAGTACAGCCGATTTGATCTCTCGTTCCAGGGCAGCCTCATCCACCTCCTGCTGGCCGGCGGCCACGCCCTGGGCGTAGTCCAGGGCCGCGTCATACAGGGCAGAGACGTTCAGCTCCACCGGATCGAAGGTGAGAAGCACCGCCTCCAGGTCGTAGTCGTGGGGGTCCAGTTTGCTCAGCTCCTGGACAGTGAGAGCGGCTTGCTCCCGGGCCGTCCGGTACTGGGCCAGCCGCCGGTCCAGACTGTCCAGGTCGGCCTGAGCCGCGTCTGCGGCTTCCTGAGTTCCCTCACCCCGCTGCAGCTTGCTCTGTGCCTCCGCCACCTCCTGCTGGAGAAGGGACTGGCTGGCTTCCAGACAGGCGGCCATCTGTCCGTATACATAGCAGTCGATCAGGGCGTCCATCAGATCCTCACCGTCCTGGGCGGTGAGCATCAGCCCCAACAGCCGCGCCACATCCTCCTGGTCGGCTTCACTCTGCCCGCCGCCGGAGAAGCCACCCACCCCATCCAGGGCGGAGAGCAGTTCCTCCAGCCGTTCCTGTGCCTGAGCGGATGTGGGATCCACCACCAGACCGCCGGCCTGCGTCATATCCCGGCTCCAGTAGAGCTGGCTGGGTGGGTCCTGGGCCTGCACACTGAGCAGGGTACACACATAGTCCCCATAGCGGTACTGCCGCTGGTACCAGTCGCCGTCCACCGCACCGTCCGGCTGGAGGACCGCTCCCTGGTACAGGGTCTCCTGGGGCGTCTCCTCCCGGTTCAGAAGAGCCCAGCGGGCGGCCTGGCTGCCGCTGGCCCAGGGGAGGAGCGCCGCCCAGACACTGTCCGCCTGGGGGGCGAACCACAGCCGGTAGGCCTGGGCTTCCGCATCCTCCTGCTGGTAGCTGCAAAGGGCCGTCAGGCCAATGGTATCGTTTTCCACCAGAAAGCCGCCGCTGCTGTCGGATTCGGTAAGCGGTGCTTCTCCGAAGGCCTCCCGCAGTTCGCTGGCGGTCAGGCTCAGCAGCCAGGCCCCGTCCAGGGTGCCCTGGTCGAATTCGCCGGTGTAGACCACCTTGCCGTTTTCGGCATAGAGGGTGCCGAAGCCGTCGGGGGTCAGATCGTCCGCGCTGCCGTCGTACCAGAGTTTGCCTTCCTGGTACCACTGGATGGCGCCGTTGGATACCCCGGCGGTGAATTCCGTCCGGATGGTGCTGCCGTCCTCCAGATAGACGGTACCGCTTCCATCGTACAGACCCTCCGAAAAAGAGCCCTTGTAGCGCACCTGGCCGTTCTCACTGTATTCGGTGCCCTCACCCTCGTACAGGCCTGCGGCAAAGGAGCCGGCATAGGCCCGCTGTCCGTTGGGGTAGTATGCGATCCCCTCTCCTTCATAGAGACCGTCCACAAAGGCACCCTGATAGCATTTGGCCCCGCCGTCATAGGCCGCGCCCATGCCGTTGGCAAGGCCTCCGGCGAACTGGCCTTCGTAGACCAGTACACCCGCCGCATAGAGGCTGCCCTCGCCGCTGCGCACGCCGTCCACAAAATTTCCCTCGTAGAGCAGCAGGCCGTCCTGGTCATATTCCCTGCCCTTGCCCTGGAGCAGGCCCTCCTCCAGGGTGCCCTGGTACATGGGGGTTTCCTTTTCCGGGTCATAGTAGACGATCACCCGCCCGGACCAGTTGTCCAGCTTCTCATCCTCCTGGTAGAACTTGGCGGTGAAGAAGTGGCTGAGCAGAAAGGGCCAGACCACAAAGTAGACCAGCAGGACCGCCAGCACCAGGCCTACCGCCAGAAAGATCAGAAAGGACTTGGAGATAAACAGCCGCTGAGTTTCAATATAGTCCTCCCGCTTGGTGGGCTTCTTCACCGCCGCTGCCGCCCCCTGGAAGGAGGTGGTGGCGACCTTGGTGGCCTGGCGGGAGAAATTGGTGATGCGGCGCAGATAGGACCAGGCCCCCACCAGCTTCCGGGTGAAAAAGGCCCGGATGGTGCGGAAGAAAATCCCCAAGGAATTGGTCAGTTGTCGCAGCAGATAGCTCAGCAAAGGAAGTCCCCCTATTATGGTCTCATGGGCTCAGCGCCCGAATATGCCCAGTTGGTTCAACAGATAGATGCCCACGCAGGCGGCCACGATCACCACCGCAACGGCCACTGCCCGC
>URXS01000039.1 GCA_900551885.1 uncultured Oscillibacter sp. | reverse complement strand
CCGCTGCTGCTGTTTCCGGCGGCTCAGCCGCCGTTGTCGATCTTCTCTTTCAATTCATTGAGGTACATCCACCGCTCCGTCTTTTCCTCCAGAGCGGCCTCCAGCTCCGCCAGGCGCGCCTGGACCTCCTGGAGGCGGACGTAATCGCTGCCGCAGGCGGCCTCTTGGGCCCGACAGGCGGCCACCTGTTCCTCCAGGGCCGCCAGATCAGCGTCGATGGTCTCGAATTCCCGCTGTTCCTTGAAGCTGAATTTCAGCTTCTTTTCCCGGGGCCGCTCCTGCGGCTTCTCTTTTGCAATTTCTTGACGGGGTGCGGTGGTTTCCTCCGCTTTCCGGTCCCGGTTCCAGTCGGACCAGTTGCCGGTATGGCGGAGGATCTGGCCATCCCCATGGACCTCGAAGATCTGCTCCGCCAGCTTGTCCAGGAAGAAGCGGTCATGGGATACCGCCAGCACCGGCCCGGGAAAGTCCTGTAAATAGTCCTCCAGAATGGACAATGTGGTCACATCCAGGTCATTGGTGGGCTCGTCCAGTACCAGCACGTTGGGCGCTGCCATCAGCACGGAGAGCAGGTACAGCCGCCGCCGCTCTCCGCCGGAGAGGCGCCCGATGGGTACCGACTGCAAATCGCCGGGGAACAAGAAACGCTCCATCATCTGGTTGGCGGAGAAGGTACCCTGGTCGGTCTTCACCTCGTCGGCGATGTCGTGGATAAAGTCGTAGACCCGTTGGTTCAGGTCCAGCTCCCGGCCCTCCTGGGAGAAGTGGCCAATTTTTACTGTGGCGCCGATCTCCACAATGCCGCTGTCCGGCGGCAGTTCTCCGGTCAGCAGCCGCAGCAGCGTGGTCTTTCCGGCGCCGTTGCGGCCCACGATGCCGATGCGGTCCCGGCGCAGCAGATTGTAGGAGAAGTGAGATACCACGGTTCGGTCCCCGTAGGCCTTGGACACGTCAGTCAGTTCAATGATCTTCTTCCCCAGGCGGCTGGAGGCCGCCGCCATCTGTACGGTACTGTCCGTCTCCGGGGCGTCCTGGTTCAAAAGAGTCTCATATCGCTGGATGCGTTCCTTGGACTTGGTGGTCCGGGCCCGGCAGCCCCGCATGATCCACTCCCGCTCCACCCGGAGAATGGCCTGGCGCTTGCGCTCGCTGGCCTCTGCCATTTCCAGCCGCTCCGCCTTCAGCTCCAGGTACTTGGAGTAGTTGGCCTCATAGTGATAGAGCTTGCCCCGGTCCAGCTCCGTGATGTGATTGACTACCCGCTCCAGGAAGTAGCGGTCGTGGGTCACCATGATGAGCCCGCCCTTGAAGCGGCGCAGCCAATCCTCCAGCCAGGCCACCATCTCGCTGTCCAGATGGTTGGTGGGCTCATCCAGTACCAGTACGTCCGCCGGGTGGATCAGCGCTGCCGCCAGGGCCACCCGCTTGCGCTGCCCGCCGGAGAGCTCTCCCACCGGTTGGTTGCAGTCCGGGATACCCAGCCGGTCCAGCATGGCCTTGGCCTCGTATTCGTTTAGCTGACGAAATTCCGCCGGGTAGTGGAGAAATACCTGTTCCAGGGCTGTGGCGGTGGGCTCCATGACCGGGTTCTGGCTGAGGAAACTGATCTGAACGTTGGGATTTCGGGACAGCGTGCCGCTGTCCGGCTCTATGACGCCGGAGAGAACCTTCAAAAAGGTGGACTTGCCGGTGCCGTTGATACCGATGACACCGATTTTGTCTCCCTCATTCAGATAGAGATTCACGTCATCCAGCAACTGCCGGCTGCCAAAATTGATGGAGAGGTGTTCCGCGGATAAGAGCATAGGGATTCCTCCTGTCAAAACTTTTTCCATTGTATCACAGGCGGCGGCAAACCGCAATCGTGCCGCCGGGGACTTTTCAGGGGCGGTGTTTTGTGGTATCCTGAAGAGCAAGAGAGGGGGGGGCCGGCCATGGAGACCATTTCCTATACCCTGCCACCGGAGCTGGCAGGGGCAACTGTCCGCCATATCCTGCGGGCAAAGCTGCATTTTTCCGCCCATGCCGTCTCCCGCCTGGCCCATGCGGAGACCGGCATTCTGGTCAACGGCCTCCATGCCCGCACCACGCAGATCCTCCGTCCCGGCGATGTGCTGACGGTGGAGACCGGAGATCACCGGCCCTCAAAAGCGGATGTGATTTCCGGAAACTGGCCGTTGCCGGTGGTGTGGGAGGACGGCCATCTGCTGGTGGTCAACAAGCCCGCCGGCATGGTGGCCCACGCCTCCAGCTTTCTGCCGGATACCCCCACTGTGGCCGGGGCTCTGGCCTGGGAGCGGGGGACCGACTTCATCTTCCACCCGGTGAACCGGCTGGACAAGGGAACCACCGGCCTCATGGCAGTGGCCAAGAGCGGCTATGTCCACGATCTGCTGCGCCGGGCCCTTCACACACCGGACTTCCGCCGGGAATACCGGGCAGTGTGCCTGGGCTGCCCGGAGCCGCCGGAGGGCACCGTGGATGCTCCCATCGGCCGGGACGAGCCCTCCCCGGTCCGCCGCCGGGTCCGCCCTGACGGTGCCGCCGCCCGGACGGATTACCAGGTGCTGGCACAGGCAGCGGGGATGTCGCTGCTGCGGGTGCTGCCTCAGACCGGCCGTACCCACCAGATTCGGGTCCATATGGCGTACCTGGGTTGCCCCCTGGCAGGGGACTGGCTTTACGGTACGGAGGATCCGGACCTGATTCCCCGACCGGCGCTCCACGCCTGCGCCATCGCCATGATCCACCCGGTCACCGGAGAGGCTCTCCGCCTGACGGCACCTCTGCCGCCGGACATGTGCAGGCTGGTGATGCCGCCAGAGGGAGATCATCCATCGATTTTTTAAGCGCTGAGGGCGCAGGAAGGAGATACTTTATGTTAACCTGGAACGTCACCTATCACTGCAAGAGCGGAAAGCGGGACGCCTTCTATCAGGCAGTCACGGACCTGGGGGTTCGGGCCAACTCTCGCCAGGAGGCCGGCAACGTCAAATATGATTACTACTTCGACGCCCAGGACCCGGACGCCTTGCTGCTGGTGGAGACTTGGGAGACACCGGAGCTGCAGCAGGCCCACTGTCAGACGGAGCTGTTCGCCAAGCTCCAGGCGTTGAAGGCGGACTTCTGCGAGAGTGTGGCTATCGACAAATTCAATTACTGAGCAGGTGAAGCGGGGGACAGAGGTCCTCCGCTTTACATATGCGGGGCCTCTTGACAAACCCACCCCGCCGCCCTATCCTGAATGAGACGAATTTCGACAGGGGGGACCGCTATGACCACACGGCTGCTGAAGCAATTTGACCGCATTGTGGTGTTTGACACCGAGACCACCGGTATTGACTTTGTCCATGACGAGATCATCGAGCTGGGAGCCGTGTGCCTGACAGCGGAAGGAGAGACAGCCGCCATCGACGATCTCATCCGCCTGTCGCCGGGGAGGACCCTACCGCCCTTTATCACGGACCTGACCGGTATCACGGCGGAGGAGCTGGAGGCGGAGGGCGTGGAGAAGCCCAGAGCGGCGGAGGACTTCTGCCGTCTGCTGGAGGGAGCGGAGCGTCCGCTGCTGGCGGCCTACAACGCCCAGTTCGACCTGAGCTTTCTCTACTACTTCCTTCGGCCTTTGGGCCGGGCGGGCATCCTGGGCCCGCCCCGGTTCCTGGACCTTTTGACGGTGTATCGGGACCGGCGGGACTATCCCCACCGCCTCAGCGACGCCATCGCCGCCTTTGGCCTGACGGACGCGATCAACAGCCACCGGGCGGTGGATGATGCCCGGGCCGCCCTGGCGTTATTGGGAGCCATGGAGGCGGAGCGGGCGGACCTGGACCGGTATATCGACCTGTTTGGCACCCATCCCAAGTACGGCCTTTCCGGTAAGCCGATCTCCTCCGTCACCTACCGGACCCAGCCTTATCAGCGGCAGCGACCGCTGTATGAGGCCGGGGGAGTGTGAAAAAATTGTGAATTTTTTCGGAAGGGGTTGCAATGTGACAACCTGTCAGCTATGATAGGCGACAGGTTGTCACATTTCTTTTTGCCTGTTGAATGATTTTCCTTGACCTTCCCCCTGGTGGAAGGCGCACAATCACAGACGGGATGAAGAAAGGAACGCCGTCATATCGTAGTATTTGAGAGGAGGGAGTGCCGTGCCGAGCAGCACGTTTTTGAACCTGCCTCAGGAAAAGCAGGAGAAACTGCTGGAGGCGGCCACCCGGGAATTTTCCAGCCGGCCCTTCAATGAGGCCTCTATCAACCAGATCATCAAGGAAGCCGGTATCCCCCGGGGCAGCTTCTATATGTACTTCCAGGACAAAGAGGACTTGTTCCGGTACCTGCTGCGGGGTTATGTGGACCAGATGGTAATGGTCATCGAAGAGCTTCTGTTACGCCGAAAAGGGGATATCTTTCAGGCCCTGCTGGACCTGTATGACTACCTGGAGGCCAAGAGCGGTGCCCAGCACCTGGGGGAGATGGGGGCTATGGCCCGCATCCTCCACTGCAATCAGGGCATGCAGAAGACCGGACTGATGGGAATGCTGGACCCCTGCGCCATTTTGGAGCGGCTGAAGGGCGCGGTGAATCCGGATCTGCTGGATTTGCGGCAGGAACGGGACCTGGGAGACATCCTGGGGATTTTGCTGAGTACCACAGTGCCCATGGTCTATGCCGGCTTGCAGTCTGGCGCCGCTCCCGGTACCCGGGAACGGCTGGAAAATGTACTGAATATTCTGCGGCGGGGCATGGGCAAGACGCCGCCGGAAAACTGAGAGCAAGGAGATTGTTATGGAAAAGGAACTGATGAAGGAACCTGCGGAAGAGCTGGAGACGGCGCCGGTCCAGACGCCGGAGACAAAGAAAAAGTGGAAGCCCCATTTGCCCAAGAGCAAGAAGGGCAAGCGGTGGCTGAAGATTTTGGTGGCCCTGCTGGTGGTGGCCGCTATCGTGGCTGGCTGTGTGTCCAGCCTGAAGAAGAATGTCAACAGTCAGTTGGCCGGTACATATCTGGTCGCCACCGCCGCCCGGCAGGATCTGACGGTCAGCGTGTCTGGCACCGCCACCCTGGAGCCTGCTGACTCGTATAATGTCACCACGCTGATTTCCGGCGAGATTCAGGAGTCTCCCTTCGAAGTGGGGGACCTGGTTGACAAGGGAGCGCTGCTTTACGCCATGGACAGCAGCGACGCCCAGGACTCCGTATCCCGGGCGGAGATCTCCGTGGAACAGGCCCGGCTCAGCTATCAGCAGGCCCAGGAGGCCCTGCATCCCACGGCGCCGCTCAGCGGTGTGATCGGGGAGATCTATGTCCACAATGGCCAGAGCGTTACCGCAGGCACCCAGATCGCCAAGGTGGTGGCCAGCACGGAACTGACGATGGATTTCCTGTTTGCCTTCGCGGAGCCCAGCGACTTTTACATTGGGCAGCAGGCCACCATTTTCATTGACGGCTTTGACGGCACCCAGATGGGTACTGTGACCTATATTTCCGACTCCAGCGCCATTACCGCCAACGGCAAACAGGCGGTCTCCGTCCGGGTGCGGCTCAACAACCCAGGCGCGGTCTCCGACGCCTTCACCGCCACTGCCGTCATCGGCAACTATACCAGTTACGGCGACACGCCGGTGGCTATGCCGGCATCCTCTATTGTCTACGCCACTGCCGCCGGTACCATCAACGATCTGAACAAGCTGGCTGGTGCCACCGTCACCAAGGGGGATGTGCTGTGCACAGTGGAGTCCGAGACCATTCGGGACCAGATCGAAAGTGCCCGGCTGAATTTGGAGTCTGCCCAGCTCTCCGCCGGTACCGCCTCCGATTCTGTGGACGACTATAACATCACCGCCCCCATTGCCGGCACTGTCATCGAAAAGAACTTCAAGGCCGGCGACAAGGTGGACGGCGCCGCCTCCGGTACCCTGGCGGTGATCTACGACCTGAGCTACCTGAAGCTGGAAATGGCTGTGGATGAACTGGACATCGGCAAGGTGGAGGAGGGCCAGAAGGTGGAAATCACCGCCGACGCCCTGGAGGGGCAGACCTTCACCGGTGTGGTGGATACCATCAGTATCAGCGGCACCACCGTGGGCGGCGCCACCAGCTACCCTGTTACCATTATCCTGGAGGATTACGGCGACCTGCGCCCCGGCATGAATGTCTCCGCCAAGATCATCGGCGAGGAGATCCCCGATGCCCTGTGCATCCCTGTGGACGCGGTGGGCCGTGGGAATGTGGTCACCGTACCCGGTCCCGGCGCCATGAATGAAGACAATACCGCCGTGGTGGACATCACCAAGCTGGAAACCCGGGAGGTGACGCTGGGCCGCAACGACGATATGTACATCGAGGTGACCGACGGCCTGGAGGAGGGCGACATCGTCCTGATCGAGAACCAGGCCTCCAGCCTGATGGATCTGATGACATCAGGAGGCTGATCCCATGGAGCACCTCATTGAGCTGAAAGACGTCTATAAGATCTACCAGATGGGCGAGGAGACCGTGCACGCCCTGGACGGGATCAATCTGACCGTGGACCGGGGGGAGTTCGTAGCCATCGTAGGTTCCTCCGGTTCCGGCAAGTCCACCGCCATGAACATCATCGGCTGCCTGGATGTGCCCACCTCCGGTACCTACCATCTTGGCGGTATCGATGTATCTACCATGGAGGACGACCAGCAGGCGGAGATCCGCAATAAAATGCTGGGCTTCATTTTCCAGCAGTATAATTTGATCCCCAAGCTGACGGTCCAGGAAAATGTGGAGCTGCCGCTGCTGTACGCCGGCGTCAGTGCCGAGGAGCGTCATACCCGGGCCCTGCAGTCTCTGGAGCGAGTGGGTTTGGCCGACAAGCGCCGGAATCTACCCAGTCAGCTCTCTGGCGGCCAGCAGCAGCGGGTGTCCATCGCCCGGGCGCTGGCGGGGAAGCCGTCCGTCATCCTGGCCGATGAGCCCACCGGCGCCCTGGATTCCCGCACTGGCCGGGAGGTATTGCGATTTCTCCAGCAGTTGAACCGGGAAGGAGACACCGTGGTCCTGATCACCCATGACAACTCCATTGCCGTGAAGGCCCGGCGGATTGTGCGGCTCCAGGACGGAAAGATCATCTACGACGGAGACGCCAGTGATCCCCAAGCCGTAGTCCAGCCTCACGAGGACGACGAGGAGGTGGGCCTGTGAATTTCGGACAATCCTTCAAGCTGGCCCTCAACTCTCTGCGCACCAGCAAAATGCGGGCTTTCCTCACCATGCTGGGCATCATCATCGGCGTCGGTGCCGTCATTGTGATCCTGTCCCTGGGCAACGGCATGACCAACATGATGAACGAGCAGTTTGAGACCCTGGGTTCCAATCTGATTCAGGTCATGGTCTGGCCCCGGGGCGAGGGCGGTACCCGGGATGTAGACGCCGACGATCTGTATGAGCTGGTGGACCAGTATCCCCAGTACCTCTTCGGCGTTTCCCCCTATGTCTCCGCCAGCGCCAAGGTCCGCAGCGGCACAGATACCTTTGACCGGACCAGTGTGTATGGCGTCAGTGAATCCTTTTTTAAATCCGACACCCAGAAGACCATGCAGGGTGAGACTCTGGAAGAGGGCCGGTTCCTGCGATACATCGACGTGGACCGCCGCCAGAACGTCTGTGTGATCGGCTCTTATCTGGAGCAGGAGGCCTTCCGGGGGGATGCCTTGGGCAAGAGCCTATCGATCAGTGGCGTTCCCTATACAGTGGTGGGCATTCTGGAACAAAGCGCCGATAACACCGAGGGCAGCGGGGACGACAAGGTCTATATCCCCTATGAGAATGCCCAGCGCCTTCTGGGCGGCGCAGCTTATCAGGACATGTATCTGATGACCAGTACCAACCGGGACACGGCAGCCACCGCCAAGGGCATCATAGAAAACCGGCTGCTGAAGACCTATCAGTCCACGGATTACTACATGGTCATGACCTCCGCGGAGATGATGGATGCCATGAACACCATGATGAACACCATGATGATCGTGCTGGTGGCCATCGCCGCCATCTCGCTGCTGGTGGGTGGCATCGGCATCATGAACATCATGCTGGTGTCCGTCACGGAGCGGACGAGGGAGATCGGCATCCGCAAGTCCCTGGGCGCCAAGCAGAGGGATATCCGCAGTCAGTTCGTCATCGAGGCCGGAACCACCTCCGCTGTGGGCGGCGTGCTGGGAATCCTCTTCGGCCTGGCATTGGCTGCTGTGGCTACGGCTTTGGTGGGCAGCTTGATGACTTCTGGTGTTAGCAATGTTACCTTCAGCGCTGTACCCAGTGTGGGGGATGTTGCCATCAGCTTTGGTGTATCCGTGGGTATCGGGATCCTGTTTGGTTACCTGCCCGCCAATAAAGCGGCAAGACTCAACCCCATCGACGCTCTGCGGTATGAATGATCTGACGCCCGCCTGAAAAGGCGGGCGTCTTTTTTAAAATTTTTTGTTCCTTCAAACTTTTTGCCGCCCCGCCACGTCTATTAGACAGAACGAAACAGAAAGGACCATGAACGTGACACATGTATCGGAACGACAACTGACCGATTTCCTTGTGGAAAATCAGGCGCGGTTCTATCGTCTGGCTTACAGCTATCTCCAAGACAGGGAAGAGGCTCTGGACGCGGTGCAGGCCGCTGTCTGCAGGGCACTGGAACGACAGGAAAGCCTTCGGGAAGCGGACGCCATGCGCACCTGGTTTTACCGCATTTTGGTCAACGTGTGCATGGATGCTCTGCGGCGGCGGAAGCTGGTGACTCTGGTGCCGCCGGAGGTCCTGGACGCCGGCAGCTATGAAGACCCGCTGCCGGCGGACGGGGATCTGGCCCGCCGGGTGGAGGCGCTGCCGCCGGAGGTGAGTACCATCATAAAGCTGCGGTTTTATGAGGAGCTGTCTCTGAAGGAGATCAGCGACATCACCGGCTGTAATCTCAACACGGTGAAGACGCGGCTGTACACGGGCCTGAAAAAGTTACGGGTATCAATGGAAGGAGCGAATGAAGCATGAAAGAATTCAATCAGGCAAAAAAGGACTATGAGAACATTCCCATCCCGGAGGAGCTGGACGACCGGGTGCAGGCCGGTATCCGCCAGGGGCAGGCGGCCCATCGCCGGGCGGTTCGGCGGCCCTTGTACCGTACAGTAGGTACCTGTGCGGCGTGCCTGGCGGTACTGGTGGGGGCGCTGAACCTGTCGTCCACCTTTGCCGCGGCGGCGGCAGATGTTCCGGTGCTGGGCGGACTATTCCAGGTTCTGACAGTCCGCAACTTTGAGACGGTGGAGGACGGCATTGACTACGATGTCTCCGTTCCCGAGGTAGAGGCCGACAGCGACGTGGCGGATCGGATCAACGCGGAAATCCAGGAGCGGGTGGACGCCCACATGGCCAAGGCCCAGCAGGACTGGGACGACTATAAGGAGGCTTTCTTTGCCACCGGCGGCACGGAGGAGCAGTGGGGTGACCGGAAGATGGACGTGATCATCAACTATGAGATCAAGAGCCAGACCGACACCACCGTCTCCTTTGTGGTGAACTTTGCGGAGTGCTGGGTCAGCGCCAATGAGCAGCGGTACTGCTACAATCTGGACCTGGAGAACGACCGGGACATTACCCTGGAAGACGTGCTGGGTGAGAACTGGGTGGAGATCTGCAATGACGCCGTGAAGGCGGGCATGGCCGCTCAGATCGAGGCTGACGGCTTCGACTACTTCTTCCCGGCGGACCAGGGCGGTTTCACCACCGTGGATGAAACCACCAGCTTCTATATCAATGCGGACGGTGATCCCGTCCTGGTGTTCCCGGAGTACTCCATTGCCGCCGGCGCTGCCGGGATTCTGGAGTTCCCCGTCGAGCAGTAAATAGATCAATCCTCTCTTCAAACAGCAAGGCCCCATCCCAAAAGGGACGGGGCCTTGCTGTATTCCGAAATAAGGCGACTCACATGTCGAACACGCCCATGATGACGATGCCGATCACCACCAGGGCGATCATGGCGTAGTGCTTCCAGGACAGCTTTTCCTTCAGGAACAGCCGGCTCCACAGCACGGAGGCCGCGCAGTAGGCGGAGATGATGGGGGCGGACATGGCCAGGTGCTCTGTGTCGGCGATGGCGTAGATGTAGGCGAACTGGCCGGCTGTTTCGAAGATGGCACCGGTGTACTTGGGGGCTTCCATTTTAGGTACCAGCCGGTCCTTCTTGATGAGAACCACGTACACGAAGGAGACAATGGCCGCCAGCAGGAAGGTCAGCTCATAGGCCACGTTGGCGCTGTCCTCGTTCAGGGTCTCCAGTACCCGGTTGTCGGCGAAGGTACCGGCGGCGTCCAGCACGCAGTAGGCCACCGGCAGAGCCAGGGCGATCCAGCTCTTGGCGTACTTGTAATTCCCCAGTTCCTGACGCTGAGCTCGTAGTTCTTCGTCCTCACAGGCATCCACCACGCCCAAGCCGATGGCGCCCACACACACCAGCGCCACGGCAAACAGGGCTAGGGGAGAGTAGCCCTCCGACCCCACGAACAGCAATGTCAGCACTGCCACCAGGGCCCCGGAGGAATTGCAGATCGGGGAGGAGATGGACAGCTCAATGTACCGCAGGCCCAGGTACCCCAGGGTCATGGAGCCAATATACAGCAGGGAAACCGGCAGGTAGGTCAGCAGGATGGAGAGATTGATCTCTGTGCCGCCGATAAAAATCTCGATGGCAGCGTGAAGACCCATCACCACGCCCACAGCCATCACCATCTTCAGATGGCTGTATTTATCGGAGGCATCCCGACAGCCGATCTTGGAAAAGAGGTCGGAGCCGCTCCAGCACAGCAGCGCGATCAAAGAAAGCCAAAACCACATGATTTATTTTCTCCCAACACAACAGATTTTTGAGTTATTCCGGCAGACGGGTCAGCCCCGCCTCTACCAGTTTTTGCAGGCTCATGAGAATGCCCAGCTTGGCGTGATACCAGGTGAGTCCGCCCTGGAAGTACACGGCGTAGGGGGGGCGGATGGGGCCGTCGGCGGAGAGCTCAATGGAGCTGCCCTGGACGAAGGCACCCGCCGCCATGATGACGTCCGAGTCGTAGCCGGGCATGGCCCAGGGCTCCGGCGTCACGTAGCTGTCCACCGGCGCCGCCGCCTGGATGCCCTTGCAGAAGGCCACCATGGCTTCGGCGCTGCCCAGAGTCACCGCCTGGATGATATCATGGCGGCTCTCCGTGGCGTTGGGCACACAGGGATAGCCCAGCTTCTCGTAGATATTGGCGGCGAAGATGGCACCCTTCAGCGCGCCGGAGACCACTGTGGGAGACAGGAACAGACCCTGATACAGGGCGGGCATCAGCCCCAGGTTGGCGCCCACTTCCTGTCCCAGGCCTGGGGCAGAGAGCCGGTAGGCGCACCGTTCCACGCACTCCTTGGTGCCGCAGATGTAGCCGCCGATGGGGGCAAGGCCGCCGCCGGGGTTTTTGATCAGGCTGCCCACTACCATGTCGGCGCCCAGGTCCGAGGGCTCCAGGATCTCCACGAACTCGCCGTAGCAGTTGTCCACCATGACCTTCACATCCGGCTTCACGCTCTTGCAGAAGGCGATCAGATCCCCGATCTGCGCCACGGAGAAGGAGGGCCGGGTGGCGTAGCCCTTGGAGCGCTGGATGGTGATGAGCTTGGTCCGCTCATTGATCTTGGAGCGGATGGCGTCGTAGTCAAAGGTGCCGTCGGCCTTCAGCTCCGCCTGCTGGTAGGTGACACCGTACTCCTTCAGGGAGCACTTGCTCTCCCGGATGCCGATGACCTCCTCCAGGGTGTCGTAGGGGGCGCCCACGGGAGAGAGCAGCTCGTCTCCCGGCAGGAGGTTGGCGGAGAGGGCCACGGTCAGGGCATGGGTGCCGCAGGTGATCTGGGGCCGCACCAGGGCCGCCTCCGTGTGGAACACGTCGGCGTAGACCCGCTCCAGATTGTCCCGGCCGTCGTCGTTGTAGCCGTAGCCGGTGGTGGCGGCGAAGTGGGTGGCATTGACCCGGTTTTTCTGCATGGCGTGAATGACCTTGCCCTGGTTGTACTCTGCTACGGCGTCGATGGCATCGAACCGCTCCCGCAGCTCCTTCAGCACTGCCTCTCCATATTCATACACAGCCTGGCTGACACCAAGCTGCTCATACATCTTTTCAAGTTCCATCGGTTTCGTCCTTCTCTCCCAGAATTTTGTCCGCCAGATCGTGGAGGACCTCCGGCTTGGTGACCACCAGGCCGCTTCGCTCGTTGCCCAGGATCAGCAGCGTGTCCCCCGGAGAGATGCCGAAGAACCGGCGGGCCTCCTGGGGGATGACGATCTGTCCCCGGTCGCCTACCTTGGCAGTGCCGAAGACCCGGTTTTTTCCCATCCCCAGCATGTGTTTGCCGCCAGGCATGGAACCACCCCTTTCAGAAATCATATTTTTCACACAAGTATGAATCATAGCACGGCAGGTGATGATTGGCAAGAAAAACTTTAGGAATCCCGCATGGATATCATTTTTTGCACGGGAAGGCCCAGCGCCATTCTCATGGCGCCGGGCCTTCCTGAGGATTTCTCTGAAAACTGCCCCGGCCATTTGAGGCGGGGAATGTCGGGAGAGCAGAAAAAGAGAGGGCCGCACCGGAAATGCCGGTGCGGCCCGCGGTTTCAGTCAGTTCAAAAAGTCCTTCAGTTTTTTGCTGCGGCTGGGATGGCGCAGCTTGCGCAGGGCCTTGGCCTCGATCTGACGGATGCGCTCACGAGTGACGTTGAACTCCTTGCCCACTTCCTCCAGGGTGCGGGTGCGGCCGTCCTCAATGCCGAAGCGCAGCTTCAGTACCTTTTCCTCCCGAGGGGTCAGGGTGGACAGCACGTCCATGAGCTGCTCTTTCAGCAGTGTGAAGCTGGCGGCTTCGCTGGGCTCGCTGGCGCCCTCGTCGGGAATGAAGTCTCCCAAGTGGGAATCCTCCTCCTCGCCGATGGGGGTCTCCAGGGAGACCGGCTCCTGGGCGATCTTCAGGATCTCCCGCACCTTCTCCACAGGCATGCCCATTTCGGCACTGATCTCGTTGGGGGAGGGATCGTGGCCCAGCTCCTGCAGGAGCTGACGGCTGACCCGGATGACCTTGTTGATGGTCTCCACCATGTGGACCGGGATGCGGATGGTCCGGGCCTGGTCGGCAATGGCACGGGTGATGGCCTGGCGGATCCACCAGGTGGCATAGGTGGAGAACTTGTAGCCCTTGGTGTAATCAAACTTTTCAACAGCCTTGATCAGACCCAGATTGCCCTCCTGGATCAGATCCAGGAACAGCATGCCCCGGCCCACATACCGCTTGGCGATGGACACCACCAGACGGAGGTTGGCCTCCGCCAGCTTCTGCTTGGCGGCTTCGCCGTGCTTTTCCGCCTCCTTCCAGGCGGCAATCTGCTCATCAGTGTAGGGAACCGGCTCTCCGGCGTCCTGCAGGCGGCGGACCTCCCGGAGATTGGCCTGTGCCTCATTGCCCTCGCCCATGACCTGGGCCAGGGCGATCTCCTCGTCCGGGGACAGCAGGGGCACCTTGCCGATCTCCTTGAGGTACATGCGGACGGGATCGTCGATGGAGAAGTTGTTGACCAGGGTGTTGGGGTCCACCAGCTCCTCTTCCTCCACGTCGGCGATCTCTTCGGCGGGAGGCTCGTCGTCCGGCAGATCCGTCAGCAGAGGCTCCTCGGTGCTGATGTCAATGTTCAGCGCCTCCAGGGAGTCGTAGAGCTGGTCCATCTGTTCGCCTTCCAGGTTCAGGTCGTCCACAGCGTCCATCAGCTCGGCGGATTCCAGCTTGCCCTTTTTCTTGCCCCGGGCCAGCAGTTCCCGCAGCTTTTCGTTGCCCATGAGCCAACTGGCGGCGGGCAGAGCGGCTACCTGCTTGTCGTCCAGCCGCAGGATACCGGCTTTCTTGGCCTCTTCATCGGTCAGCAGGCGGGGAGGTTCCTGCGCTTCCTCACCGGCCTTCTTTTTTGCGGACTTTTTCCCGGACCTGGCAGCCGGCTCCCCGTCCGCTTTTGAGCTCTTCGCGGTCTCCTCGTCGGCCGCCAGCAGTGCGTCCGCCTGCTGTTCCAGCTCCTCGGGGGTGAATTCCTGTTTCTTAGCCATGCTGCTTTCCTCCAATACCCTTTTTGTCTTTGTATTTTTCCGTGGCCGCCAAAAGGGGGTCCACGGCGTCTTTGCCGGAGCGCTTGTCCCACTCCGACCGGATGATGCGTATGTAATCCGCCAGCGCCTGCCGGGCGTTGCTGAGGGATTCCGGCTGCTGGGTGACGGCGATCAGGTGGCTGATCTCCTCCTGGGAGAAGGACTCCGACAGAAGGGGGATGGACGGGTCACGGCCCGCCTCACGCTGTTGCCACAACAGTGTGAATGCCCGCCCCAGCAGGGGGGAGGAGAACTGCTCCTCCGTCAGAGGCGGCGTGTCGGGAAACACCGCGGCGTCCTTGATCAGAAGCCGCAACACGCCTTCCTCCGCCCGGGCGGAGCGGATGTTGTCATACCGCAGGGTCCGCTCGTGAGGTTGGAGAGCTGCCGCCGGATTCAGATCCCGGCGCAGTTCCGCCCGCTTTTCCTGCCGGGTCCGCTGGCGAAAAGCCCGCTGCACCTCCAGCTTCATAGCCTCCGGTGTAATCTTTGCGGCTTCGGCGGCCCGGGTGGTGTAAATCTCCCGTTCTACCGCGTTTTCCAGGGTGGACAGCAGCCCGCTGATCTCCTCACAGTAGGCCACCCGGCCCTCGTCGCTGGAGAGATCATGCTTGGCAGCCACCTGGGCCATGCGGAATTCCATGCCGTTTTCGCTGCCGCTCAGCAGCCGCTCAAAGGCGTCGGGGCCCTGAAATTTGATGAAGTCGTCGGCGTCCTGTTTCACGTACTCCCCATCCACCAGCCGTCGGGGGAGCTGGAGGACCTTCACGGAGAATTCCGAATTGTTGAGAATTTGCAGTGCCCGCTCCGTGGCGATCTTGCCGGCGTTGTCGTTGTCATAGCACAGGACGATTTCCTTGGTGAACCGGGACAGGAGCCGGGTCTGCTCCACTGTCAGGGCCGTGCCCATGGAGGCCACGGCGTTGTCGAACCCCGCCTGATGCAGCGTCACGATATCCAGATTTCCCTCGCACAGGATGATATTGGGCCGCTTGGTCTTTTTTGCCAGGTTCAGGCCGTACAGCACCCGCCGCTTGGAATACACCGGCGTCTCCGAGGAGTTCATATATTTGGGCTCCGACTTGTCCAGCACCCGGCTGCCGAATGCCACCACGTCGCCCCGGGTGTCCACCACCGGCAGCATCAGGCGGTTTCGGAATTTGTCGTAGAGGCGGCCGTTTTTGTTCTGGACCACCAGTCCCGCGTCCAGCAGTTCCCGCTTGGTGTAGCCTCGCTGGGTCATGGCGGTCAGCAGGGTGTCCCAACTGTCGGGAGAGGCCCCCATGCCGAATTTCACGGCGGTGGAGCGCTTGATCTGCCGCCGGGCCAGGTATTCCCGGACCGCTGCGCCTTCTGGCTGCTGGAGGAGCTGGTAGTAAAAACGGGCAGCCTCCCGGTTCAGGTCCAGAAGCCGCTGGCGGCGCCGCCCGGCCTCCCGGTCACCCTCCTCCTCCGGCACCTCCAGCCCGGCCCGCTTGGCCAGGAACCGCACCGCGTCGGGGAAGGTCAGGTTCTCTTCTTCCATAATGAAGTTGATGACGCCTCCGCCCCGTTTGCAACCGAAGCAATAGTAGATCTGCTTATCGGGAGAGACGGAGAAGGAGCCGGTCTTCTCACTGTGGAAGGGACAAAGGCCAAAGAGGTTAGCGCCCTTCCGGGTCAACTGCACGTAGCTGCCCACCACGTCCACAATGTCGCTGCGGGCCAGCAGCTCGTCCAGAAAAGCCTGGGGAAACGCCATCTTCTGTCCTTCCTTTCGCACAGTTTTGCCATTTTTCCCCCGGACCATACCGGGAAAAACAGCGGTTTTTTTGAGAGACAATTTAGATATACCCCGTCGGCGCCGGATTTCCTCTTTTTTTCTCAAAATTTTTTGAAAAAGTTTTTGCAGAGAGAAATTTTCTGCCTTTACATGAGGACGTCCAGTGCGTAAAATGAAGAAAAGCGCCGCGGCGCCGGGAGCAGTCCTGCCGCCCGCGGCTAACTGTGAAGGGGGGAGCGGGATTGTCCATCGAACTCTGGGCCGCCCGGCTGGAGCGGCCGCTGACGGAGGCGGAAGAGACGGCCATGCTGGCGCTGCTTCCTCCGGCCCGGAAACCGGTTCCTCAAACGTGATGCGATCGTACAGGATGTTCAGGGATTCCTGTATGACCGCGTTTTTGATCGCCTTGAATGCCTTGTTCCGCGACAGCGGGACGCGCTGCTCCGGCGCG
>URXS01000038.1 GCA_900551885.1 uncultured Oscillibacter sp. | reverse complement strand
GCACAGATGGTTTGGTGAAATGAAAGGAAAGAAAATATTGGGTTTGGCCGCCGGCGGCGGCCAGCAGGGCCCAGACCAGGGCATGCCAGGCGGTGACGCGGCGGGCGGTCAGCAGGTAGTGTCCCGCCAGGATGCCCAGGGCGAAGGCCGGCAGGCGGTTGACGAAGTCCTCCGTGTAATTCAGGTGCAGGGGGATGGTCAGCCGGTAGATGCCATAGGCCAGGGGGAACATGGCCGCCGTCAGCCACTCCTTCCGGGGGCAGCGGTCAAAGAGCCGGACGTAGAAGGGGGCCAGCAGGTAAAAGGCCAGCAGGGCCGGCACATACCAGTTGAAGGTGTCGGGGATGTGAAACCAGTAGTGGAGAGTGGACAGGCTCCAGAGCGCCGTTTTCACGCCGATGCGGCCCTGGCTGATCAGCCACAGGCTGTACAGCCCCACCACCAGCCAATAGGCCGGCAGGACCCGGACCGCCCGCCGCCGGTAAAAGGCGGCCAGCTTCGTCCCACTCCCGGACCGCTCCAGAGAGACGTACAGTCCCAGAGCCGACAGTAGCAGAAAGATGTCCACCCCGGCAAAGCCCGCCTGCTTCACCGCATCCAGCGGCGGCAGGCCGAAGCGGAAGGGATAGGCGTGAAACAGCATGACCCACAGCATGGCCGCTCCCATCAGCTCTGAGCGGTACAGGCTCAGCCGCCCGTAGCCGGTGGCCTTCTCCTCCTGAATCCGCGCGGGTGCCATGGCGCACCGCCCCCCTTTTTACCGGTGATACAGCTTTTTCGTCTCGTACCGTGCTTCGCAGCTGACGTTGATGCCCAACCGCTTGAGCAGGTTCTCATCCACCTCGCTGAGGATAACAGAAAAATGGGCGTCGCAGCCCCGGAGCTTGGGGAGCTGCTGCTGGGCCAGCTCCGCCAGGGGGTTGGTCAGGGCGGAGATGGTCAGGGCCATCAGCACCTCGTCGGTGTGGAGCCGGGGGTTCTTGTGGCCCAGATACGCGGTCTTCAGCCGGCACACCGGCTCCAGCACCTGGGCGGAGATCAGCTCGAACTGATCGTCGATGCCGCCCAGAGCCTTCAATGCGTTGAGCAACATGGCGGAGGCGGCGCCCAGGGTATCGGAGGTCTTTCCGGTGACCACCCGGCCGTCCGGCAGCACCATGGCGCCGGCGGGGCCACCGGTGGTCTCCGCCTTGGTCAGGGCGGCGGATACCGCCGGGCACAACTCCGCCGTCACGCCGGCCTGCTGCATCACCAGCTCCAGCTTGCGGACAGTGCTCTCTTCGCACTTACCCTGCACATGCTCCACGCAGGCGGTGTAGTACCGGCGCAAGATCTCCATCCGGGAGGCGGCAGAGCAGACGTCGTCATCCACGATGCAGTTGCCGGCCATGTTGACGCCCATGTCCGTGGGGGACTGGTAGGGGGACTGGCCCAGGATCTTCTTGAAGATGGCGCTGAGCACCGGGAAGATCTCCACGTCCCGGTTATAGTTGACGGCGGTCTTTCCGTAGGCCTCCAGATGGAAGGGGTCGATCATATTCACGTCGTCCAGGTCCGCCGTGGCAGCCTCGTAGGCCAGGTTCACCGGGTGCTTCAGAGGCAGGTTCCAGATGGGGAAGGTCTCAAACTTGGCGTATCCGGCGGAGATGCCCCGCTTATAGTCGTGATAGAGCTGGCTGAGGCAGGTGGCCATCTTGCCGCTGCCGGGGCCCGGCGCCGTCACCACCACCAGGGGACGGCTGGTCTCCACATAATCGTTTTTGCCCAGGCCCTCGTCGCTGACGATGTGCGCCACATCCGAGGGGTACCCGGCAATGGGGTAGTGGCGGTAGCAGCGGATGCCCAGGGCCGTCAGGCGGCGCAAAAAGGCGTCCGCCGCCCCCTGTCCGCTGTACCGGGTCAGCACCACGCTGCCCACATACAGCCCCATGCCACGGAAACTGTCGATCAGCCGCAGCACGTCCTCGTCATAGGTGATACCCAGATCGCCCCGGACCTTGTTCTTCTCAATATCGGCGGCGTTGATGGCGATGACGATCTCCACATCCTCCCGCAGTTGTTGCAACATCCGCACCTTGCTGTCCGGCGCAAAGCCCGGCAGGACCCGGGACGCGTGATAGTCGTCAAACAGCTTCCCGCCGAATTCCAGATACAGTTTTCCGCCGAACTGGGCGATCCGTTTGCGAATCTGTTCGGACTGCGTCTTGAGATATTGTTGATTGTCAAAACCGATGGCTGCCATAACCCCTCGACCTCTCTCCTCTTTTGTAAACCGGACAGACCGGCACTTAAAACACGAGGATTATTATACCATATCTCCCCTGTCTTTGGAAAGGAAAAACCATCCCGGCCGGCAAGATTAGAAAAAATAATACCGAATATTACAAGTTTGTGCTTTACTTATGAAAGATCCACCTATATAATGACTAAGGTTGGGCTCCTGTGCTTCAGGCCGCCTGACTGAAGGATCCGCAAAAACAATCCGGGAGGGTTTTGAAGTATGTCAAATTGCGCCATCGTGGGGATCAACTGGGGCGACGAGGGAAAGGGCCGCATGGTAGACCTGCTCACCGCCGACTATGATGTGGTGGTCCGGTACCAGGGCGGCGGCAACGCCGGCCACACTGTGGTCAACGAGTTTGGGAAATTCGCCCTGCATCTGCTGCCTTCCGGCATTTTCCGTCCCGGTGTGGTGAATATTCTGGGTAACGGCGTGGCTCTGGACTGTGAGAACCTGTGGGCGGAGATCCAGGACATCACCGGCAAAGGCGTGTCCATCACGCCGGAAAATCTGAAGGTCAGCGACCGGGCCTCGTTGTTGCTGCCCTGGCACCGGGATCTGGATGGTCTGGAGGAGGCCCGCCTGGCCGACAAGAAGTACGGCTCCACCAAGCAGGGCATCGCCCCCTTCTACTCCGACAAGTACCAGAAGAAGACCGTTATGGCCGGCGAGCTGCTGTATCCGGACAAGCTCTGGGATCGTCTGGAGGGCATTCTGGAGTGGAAAAACCTGACCCTGACCCGTGTATACGGTGCCAAGCCCTACACCATGGAGGACCTGAAGGCCTGGGTGGCCAACTTCGGCGAAAAGATCAAGCCCTTCATCTGTGACACCGGCGCCTTCCTGCGCAAGGCCAACAAGGACGGCAAGAGCATTCTTTTTGAGGCCCAGTTGGGCTCCCTGCGGGACCTGGACTACGGCATCTATCCCATGACCACCTCCTCCAACCCCATCGCCGCCTACGCCCCGGTGGGCTCCGGGTATCCGGAGGCCAAGATCGAAAAGGTGGTGGGCGTGGTGAAGGCCTACTCCTCCTGCGTGGGCGAGGGCCCCTTCACCTGCGAGTGGTTCGGCGAAGAGGCTGAGAAGCTGCGGGAGGCCGGTGGCGAGTACGGCGCCAAGACGGGACGTCCCCGTCGGGTAGGCCCCATTGATATCGTGGCCACCCGCTACGGCATCCAGTGCCAGGGCGCCACTGATATCGCCCTGACCAAGCTGGACGTGCTCAGCTACATGGACCAGATCCCCATCTGCGCCCGGTACGAGCTGAACGGCCAGATCACGGACGATTTCCCCTTCCCGACCCTGCTGCCGGAGGCCAAGCCTGTGATGGAGTACATGCCCGGCTGGAAGTGCGATATTTCCGGCGCCCGTAAATGGGAGGACCTGCCGGAGGCCGCCCGGAACTATGTGGAGTATGTGGAGCGCCAGATCGGCTGTCACATCACCTACGTATCCGTGGGCCCGGAGCGGGATTCCATCATCATCCGATAATTACCCGTCCGCAAGAGGAGACACGTTGTCTCCTCTTGCGCCATCTTTGAATCTTTTCAGGAAAGGTGGACCTTATTATGTCCAAAGACCGTTACGAGTCCCCGCTGGCGTCCCGATACGCTTCCGACTTCATGCTGCGCCTGTTCTCCCAGGAGACGCGGATCCAGACCTGGCGGAAGCTGTGGGTGGCCCTGGCCCGGGCGGAGCATCAGTTGGGCCTGCCCGTCACCGCCGGTCAGGTGGCGGATCTGGAGGCCCATGTGACCGACATCGACTTCGACGCGGCGGCACGCCGGGAAAAGGAGGTCCGCCACGATGTGATGGCCCATGTGTACGCCTACGGCCTGGCCGCCCCCTCCGCCGCCGGCATCATCCACCTGGGCGCCACAAGCTGCTACGTCACCGACAACGCCGATCTGATCCTCTACCGGGAGGGCCTCAGGTACCTGCGGGGTGAACTGCTGGCGGTGGTTGCCAACCTGGCCAAATTCGCCGATCAGTACAAGGCCACCCCCACTCTGGGCTACACCCACTACCAGCCGGCCCAGTTGGTTACCGTGGGCAAACGGGCTACGCTGTGGATGCAGGACCTGGTGGCAGACCTGGAGGAACTGGACTTCGTGCTGGGCAGCATTCCCTTCCTGGGCTGCCGGGGCACCACCGGCACTGAGGCCAGCTTCATGGACCTGTTCGAGGGGGACGGCGCCAAGATCGACGAGATGAACCGGATGATTGCCGCAGAGTTCGGCTTCGACCGCTGCTTCCCGGTCTGCGGCCAGACCTATCCCCGGAAGATGGACAGCCGTATCCTCAATTGTCTGTCCGCCATCGCCCAGAGCTGCTACCGGATGGCAAACGACATCCGCCTGCTTCAGCATGACCGGCAGGTGGAGGAGCCCTTCGAGAAGAACCAGATCGGCTCCTCCGCCATGGCCTACAAGCGCAACCCCATGCGCTCCGAGCGGATCTGCTCCCTGGCCCGGTATCTGATGGCCGACGCCATGAACGCCCCTATGACCGCCGCGGTCCAGTGGCTGGAGCGCACCTTGGACGACTCCGCCAACCGGCGGATCTCCCTGCCGGAGGGCTTCCTCTGCGCCGACGCCATTTTGCGCCTGGCCCAGAATGTCACCGACGGCCTCCACGTCAACGAAAAGGTGGTGGAGGCCACCGTCCGGGAGTACCTGCCCTTCATCGCCACGGAGAATCTGATGATGGAGGCGGTGAAGCGGGGCGGCAACCGCCAGGAGCTCCACGAGATCATCCGCCAGTGCTCCATGGCCGCCACCGCCAAAATGAAGGAAGGGGAGAAGTGCGACCTGCTCAGCCGTCTGGCGGCAGAGCCCGCCTTCGGCATGACTGAGGAAGAGATGGAGGCGGTGCTGACCCCCTCCGCCTATATCGGCCGTTGCCCGGAGCAGGTGACCGCCTTCCTCCACCAGGTGGAACCGCTGCTCTCCGGCGCCACCACAGAAAAAGCCGAGATCAATCTGTAAGGCATTTGCCCTCACTTGTGTACAAAAGCAGGGAGGGCCGTCCTCCGCGGGAGGGCGGCTCTCCCTGTTGTTTGTCCTTTTTTTGGAAGCTGTCGAAAACTTTTTTCCGGTCAGCCCGCTTGATTTTGTTTGTTTTGCCATTGACAGAAAACCATTTTCAATGATACACTTCATCCATCAATCAAACATCGGCAAAGGCGTCGATGGAGAAAAGTACCACGGACGTTCCGTTTCAGTGAGCGGGGGACAGTGCGAACCCTGTAACAAAGAATCCGTGGGAAGAACACTCCGTAGCTGCAATCTGAACGCGGGCATCCGCCAGTAAGTGCGACGAGTTGTGATCGTTACCTCACACGGGCTTGTTAGAGCCTTGAAAGGGGCCCCCTTGGGGGCAAATTAGGTGGCACCGCGGATCGCAGCTATTCGTCCTAAAATATTAGGATGTAGCTGCGTCTTTTTGTTTTTGGAGGTGCTTATCTATGTGTTCCATTATGGGTTTTTCCCGCAAAACGCTGACTCCCGAGGAGATCCGTCCCTACTTTGACCGCACCGTGTCCCGGGGTCCCGATATGTCCCGGATCGTGGAGACCCCCACCGGATATCTCTGCTTCCACCGGCTGGCCATCATGGGGCTGACCGAGGAGGGCATGCAGCCCTTCCGGTTGGGCGACGACTATGTGGTGTGCAACGGCGAACTGTACGGCTTCCGGCCCCTCAAGCGCCAGCTCAGTGAGAAATACACCTTCCGCAGCGGCAGCGACTGCGAAATTCTCCTTCCCCTGTGGCGGGAATACGGCCTGGAGATGTTTGCCCGGCTGGACGCGGAGTTCGCCCTGGTGATCTACGACAGCGCTACCAACTCTCTGGTGGCCGCCCGGGACCCCATCGGCATCCGTCCGCTGTACTACGGCTACGACAAAGCCGGCGCCATTGTGTTCGCCAGTGAGCCCAAGAACCTGGTGGGGCTGTGCCGCAAGATCTTCCCCTTCCCTCCGGGCCACTACTACGCCCAGGGCCGCTTCGTCCGCTACGCCGACCCCGCCGCCGTGACGGGAGACTACGTCACCGGTGATCTGGACGATATCTGCCGTCAGATCCGCCAGAAGCTGATCGCCGCCGTGGATAAGCGGCTGGACGCCGACGCCCCCCTGGGCTTCCTGCTCTCCGGCGGGCTGGACTCCTCCCTGGTGTGCGCCATCAGCGCCGTGATCCTGGGCAAGAAGATCCGCACCTTCGCCATCGGCATGGACACCGACGCCATCGACCTCAAGTACGCCCGGGAGGCCGCCGATTTTATGGGCGCCGACCATACAGAGGTCTACATGACCCGGGACGAGGTCATTGAGACACTGCCGGAGGTGGTCCAGATCCTGGGCACCTGGGACATCACCACCATCCGGGCCAGCATGGGGATGTACCTCTGCTGCAAGGCCATCCACCGGGACACCGACATCCGTGTGCTGCTGACCGGCGAGATCTCCGACGAGCTGTTCGGCTACAAGTACACGGACTTCGCCCCCAGCGCCGAGGCCTTCCAGCAGGAGGCCAAAAAGCGGGTGGATGAACTGCACATGTACGACGTGCTGCGGGCGGACCGGTGCATCTCCGCCAACTCCCTGGAGGCCCGGGTCCCCTTCGGCGACCTGGATTTTGTCCACTACGTCATGTCCATCGACCCGGCGCTGAAGATGAACACCTACAACATGGGCAAGTATCTGCTGCGGCGGGCCTTTGAGAAGGACCACCTGCTGCCGGACCACATCCTGTGGCGCCAGAAGGCCGCCTTCTCCGATGCCGTGGGCCACTCCATGGTGGACGATCTGAAGGCCTACGCCGAGTCCTATTACACCGATGCTCAGTTTGAGCAGCTCCGGCAGAAGTACGATTACTGCCAGCCCTTCACCAAGGAGAGCCTGCTGTATCGGGAGCTGTTCGAGCAGTTCTATCCCGGCCAGGCACACATGATCAAGGACTTCTGGATGCCCAACCGCTCCTGGAAGGGCTGCAACGTGACGGACCCCTCCGCCCGGGTGCTGTCCAACTACGGAGCCAGCGGTCTGTAACCGGTAAAATTTTAGAAGTATTACCTATTGCGTTCCGGCGATTTTATGATACGATACCACATAGAACGATAGGAGGAAAAACGTATGAGTACCACTCTGAAGCTCCCTGAGCTCTTTGGAAGTATGGTCTTTAACGAAGAGACCATGAAGGAGCGGCTGTCCACCGCATCCTACAAGGCCTGGAAAAAGTGCATTGTGGACGGCACCTCTCTGGACATTTCCACCGCCAATGAGATTGCCGAGGCCATGAAGCAGTGGGCCGTGGAAAAGGGTGCCACCCACTATACTCACTGGTTCCAGCCCATGACTGGTGTCACCGCTGAGAAGCACGACAGCTTCATCTCCCCGGTGGGCGGCGGCAAGATCATCATGGAATTCTCCGGCAAGGAGCTGGTCCGGGGCGAGCCCGACGCCTCCTCCTTCCCCTCCGGCGGCCTGCGGGCCACCTTCGAAGCCCGGGGCTATACCGCCTGGGACCCCACCTCCTTCGCCTTCATCAAGGAGGGCAGCCTCTGCATCCCCACCATCTTCTGCTCTTATTCCGGTCAGGCTCTGGATAAAAAGACCCCTCTGCTGCGATCCATGGATGAGCTGAGCCGCCAGGCCATCCGCATCCTGCGGTTGTTCGGTGACACGGAGACCAAGCGGGTCACCGCCCAGGTGGGCCCCGAGCAGGAGTACTTCCTGATCGACAAGGACCTCTACAAGCAGCGGGAGGACCTGCGCTTCTGTGGCCGGACCCTGTTCGGTGCCAAGCCCCCCAAGGGTCAGGAGCTGGAGGACCACTATTTCGGCGCCATTCGTCCCCGGGTAGCCGCCTACATGAAGGATCTGGATGAGACCCTGTGGGCCCTGGGCGTCCTCAGCAAGACCAAGCACAATGAGGTGGCCCCCTCCCAGCATGAGATGGCCCCCATCTACACCGATGCCAACAGTGCCTGCGACCAGAACCAGTTGGCCATGGAGGTCATGAAGAAGGTGGCGGACCGCCACGGTCTGGTATGCCTGCTCCATGAGAAGCCCTTCGCCGGTGTCAACGGCTCCGGCAAGCACGACAACTGGTCCATGTCCACTGATACCGGCAAGAACCTCTTCAAGCCCGGCTCCACGCCCAGCCAGAATGCCCAGTTCCTGTTGTTCCTGGCGGCCTTTGTCAAGGGTGTGGACGACTATCAGGACTTCCTGCGGGCCACCGTGGCCTTCCCCGGCAACGACCATCGTCTGGGCGCCCAGGAGGCGCCGCCGGCTGTGCTGTCCATCTTCCTGGGTGATGAGCTGGGCGCTGTGGTGGAGTCCATCATCCACGGCACCGAGTTCAAGGACGCCGGCAACCGCACTCTGGAGATCGGCGTGGACGTGCTGCCTGCTATCCGCATGGACAACACGGACCGCAACCGGACCTCCCCCATGGCCTTCACCGGCAACAAGTTTGAGTTCCGCATGCTGGGTTCCTCCCAGTCCATCTCCGGCCCCAACATCGCTCTGAACACCATCATGGCGGAGGAGCTGAACCAGTTCGCCGACGAGCTGGAGAAGTCCAAGGACTTCCAGGCAGATCTGCAGAAGCTGATCAAGCGGGTGTTCACTGAGCATCAGCGGATCATCTTCAACGGTAACGGCTATGACGACGCCTGGATTGCCGAGGCTGAGAAGCGGGGTCTTTCCAACCTGGCCTCCACTGCCGACGCCCTGCCGGCCTACACCGCTCCCAAGAACGTGGAGCTATTCACCAAGCACGGCATCTACACCAAGGAGGAGATTTCCGCCCGGGCGGAGATCCACATTGAGAATTACACCACCGTGATCACCATTGAAGCCAACACCATGGTGGACATGATCCGCCATCAGATTCTCCCGGCCGTGTCCCGGTACGCCTCCGACCTGTGCAGCCGGGCCGCCGGAAAGGCCGCCTGCGGTGTTAGCTGCGGGTATGAGAAGGACACCGCCACTCAGATCGGTGCCCTGACGGACGCTCTGGCGGACGCCTGTGCCAAGCTGGAGCAGGCTGTGGCCCAGGTGCCTGGTGATGCCATGGACGCCATGGTTTACAGCCATGAAACCATCATTCCCGACATGGCTGCCGCCCGGGAGATCGCCGACAAGCTGGAGACCGTGACTGATGCCGCTTACTGGCCCTTCCCCGTATACAGCGACCTGCTGTTCTACGTGTGAGCCCCAGCGCCTTCCAGACCCTGCGTTAGCAGCTCCGGTCCGCGGCAAATTTATCTGCCTGAGACTTCAGATCCAACTTATAATATTCCTCGTGACTCCTCTGTTACAATATGCGCAAACGTGCGAAAGGGCGGACCCATTTCAGGGTCCGCCCTTTCGCACATCTTTCCATTTTTTCGGTGCCAGCTTTATCCGAAGCAGACTTGCCGCTCCCGCTAAATGTCCTCTGAAAAAGGGACTCAGGCGCCGCAGCGCGTCACACCTCCAGCAGCTCCAGAAAGCGGCAGAGGATCACGGCGGTCTGTCCCCGGAGGGCGCCGCCCTGGGGCAGCAGCTTTCCCTCCGCCGTGCCCTGGATGAGCCCAGCCTTCACCGCCCAGCCCAGGGGCTCTACAGCGTAAACGGCCACCTGAGCCGCGTCCTGATAATCCGCCAGATCCGCCGGACGGACCAGATCGACCTCCGCCCAGTGGGCATACCGCCACAGCAACGCCGCCAACTGCTGGCGGGACACCGGCAACTGGGGCCGGAAGGTACCGTCGGCATAGCCGGTGGCCACGCCGGTCTTTGCCGCCCAGGCCACCGCGTCGCCGTAATAATCGGAAGCGGACACGTCGGAAAAGGGAATGTCCGGCGCCTTGGGCTCTCCCGCCAGACGGTACAAAATGGCGACGGCCATACCCCGGCTGACGGTGCCGCCGGGGGAGAACAGTCCCGCCCCGGTGCCCTGCATCAGCCCGGCAGCGGAGACCTCCGCCACGGCGTCGGCGTACCAGGCGAAAGGCGGCACATCCCAGAACCCACTCTCTGCCCCGGCGCCCCAGGCCTGACAGGCCGCCGACACCAGTTCTCCGGCGGTATCCTGGGACAGCTCCCAGAAACCGATGCCGCCCAGGTTGTAGTCCCGGGCCAGCTCCGCCTTGGCGGCCATGGAGGTCGGGTCATCATAGGAGATAAAGCTGCCGCGTCCATAGAGATAGGGCACCTGGGCGGCGCTGTGCCGCAGTTGGCGGTATCCGGAATCGGTCAGGTACGTCTCTTTCAGCGCATTGTAGGTGACAGAGCGGGCGGAGGAAAAGCTGCTGTTGAGCCCGCTGCCGGAGGAGGAGACACCCTGATATATGTAGCCGTACAGGGGCATCCCCAGCACCAGCTTCTCCGCCGCCACGCCCCGGCTCAGCCAGGTGGTCACGGCGTTGTCCACACTGCCACTCTGGGCACTGGAGGGAGCGTACAGGGGCGCATTGAAGCCGGAGCGGCTGCTCCAGGGGCCGTAGAAGTCATAGGTCATCAAAAAGATGTGGTCCACCAACTGCGCCACCGCCTGGGGCTCAATGCAATTGAGATACCCGCTGCCGGCGGCGCCGGCAATGGTGAGCCGGTAGTCCCGGCCGTCCTTCCGTGCCTGCTGGTCCAGCTTCTGGCGAATGGCCTTCAGCAGCAAGGTAAAATTCTGCTTGTCCTGAGGCCGGTGGATGACCCCCGAAGTTCCGCCGGAGACGGGATATTCCCAGTCCAGGTCCACGCCGTCCAGGTCATGGGCCAAGATCAGATCCAGGCAGCTCTGGGCAAAGGTCTCCCGCCGGGAGGCAGTGGAGGCGGCGTCGGAAAAATAGGTGGAGTAATCCCAGCCGCCGATGGACAGTACGATCTTCAGATCTGGATTCTGCTTCCGCAGGGACGTCAGTCCTGCCAAGGTCTTGGTATCCTGAGCCGGGTTCGCCAGGACCACCTTGCCGGTGGTACTGCTGATGTCGGCGAAGGCGTAATTGATCTGGGTGAACCGCTCTGCCGTCAGGCGGTCCGGGCCGTAGCCCCGCAGGGGGGCCCAACTGGCATAGTAGCCCACCACCTGGCCTGCCGTCTCCGCGGCGGCAGCGTCCATGCGATTCACCCCCGTCAGGGCGACCGACAGGCAAAGGGTCAGCAGCCACAGGGCCGCCCGTTTCATCCGTGGGTGCTTCATAATGTTCTCCTCGTCAATGGGGTTCTCCGGGCGTCGTGCCCGGGCCTCCATTGTATCAGTCCCGACGCCATTGAGGCAACGGACAACATCTGGAAGGCCCCCCAGCCCCTTCCGCGAGGCAGTACAAGGCCCGCCCCTGAAGGGGCGGGCCTTGTCTCATTCTGTCTCGCTGAGCACGTTCCGGTCCTTATCCACCACGCGGATCTCCAGATCCGCCGCCGTCAGGCCCTCCGGATCCTCCTTCAGGCACAGCAGCGTGGGCGACAGGTACACGGTCTCCAGCTCTTTCCCGTCGGCGTATACCCGGCAGTAGGGGCTGAAATTCTTTCCAGCAATGCACCACACCGTTCCACTGTGATACAGGTCCGTGACGGAGATGGGCTCCACTCCCATCCTCATTTCCGTGGGCTCGTAGGGCGCCTGGCCGCCGGTGAGATAGCGGTGGCCGTACAGCATATCATACTGGATGCGCCGCAGGTTGGACAGATACCCCGGCTCCTCCCGGAAGAACTGGTGGAAGGCATTGAGCGTCCCGTCGGCAATGCCCAGCCGGTTCAGCACATAGGCGGAGAGCTGGTAGGAAGTCAGATTCTCCTCCCGCTGCTCCAGGCCGAAGTTGTTCCAAAGGATGTACTCGGTGTAAAAGAGGCTGTCTCCGGCCATATCGCTGCCCTCCAGCCCCAGGGCGGGCTGGTGGTCGCCGTACAGCACCAGGATGGTCTTTTCCTCCCGCTGCTCCAGGTCCTCCACCAGGCGGCCGATGAAGGCGTCTGTCTCATAGAGCTGATTGACGTAGTATTCGGCGGCCCAGCGGCGCTCCGGGTCGGGGCAGTTGGTGACGGTGATGGCGGGGTCCTCCAGCACCTGCTGGTCGGGATACTTGCCGTGGTCCTGCACGGTGACAGTGAACACGAAGTCCCTCTGGTCCGGTGTGGCGTCCAGGGCCTTGAGGATCTGGCTCTCCAGTACAGCGTCCTTGGCCCAGTTCTGGGGCGTGGTCTCCACTGCGGGCATGTACTCCAGAGGAATGAAGTCGTCAAAGCCCAGGTTGGGATACACCCGGTCCCGGTTGTAGAAGGTGGCCTCGTGGTTGTGGATGGCGTGGGTGGCGTAGCCCTTTTCCTTCAGAATGTAGGCAATACTCTCTACGGTCTGGTCCTGGAAGCAGGTCTCATAGGGATATTCCCCTGGACCGAAGAGACGGGTACTCATGCCGGTGAGGACCTCGCACTCCGTGTTGGCGGTGCCCGCTCCCACCACCGGCACGGTCAGAATCCCGGTGGAACCGTTCTCCTTCAGCGCCCGCCAGTTGGGCACGGCGTCCTGAGACAAGGTCAGACCCTGGATCTGCTCCGGGTCAATAAAGGATTCCAACTGGACGATAATCACGTTGACGTCAGTCTGCTCCGCCGTTTCCGCCGCATCCTGGGCCTCCTGAATCTCTTGGCGGAGGTCCAACATCACAGAGGAGCCGTAATTGAAGGGGCGGTGGATGCCTCGATTGAGCCAGGTCTGCAAAAAGCAGTAGGGAAAACCGTAGTCCTCATAGGCGTAGGCCAGGTTGGAGAACACCGTGGTGAGCTGATCCGTCTGGAAGGCCAAGCCCCAGGCGCCCCCCAGAACGGCGGCGCACAGGACCAGAGCCGCCAGACCCGTTCGCCGGCGGATTCGCCAGGGCTGACCGCAACGGGGGCCCTTCCAAAACAACATCACCAGACCGCCGATCAGAGCTACGATCCCCAGGATCAGCAGCACGATGGCCCCCTTGGAGAGATAATTGGGCAGGGTGTCCAGACCACTGTTGAGCACGGTGATGTCCGCCATGGTGAAAGGGGTCATGCGGTTAAGCAGGATGAACCCGTTCACGGCCCCGGCAACCAGCCACACAGCGGACATCAGGGTACACCAGAACACCCGCCTGCGCAGAAACAGGGCTGGAACCAGCGTCACCAGCACCAGCAGTGCGTCCACCAGAAACGCCAGCGGTGCATCCGTCAAAAATGCCCAGAAAGCCTCTAATCCATCCGTAAATGCCTTGTGGTTGAACAGTTCCACCACAAGGATATCACCCAGAGCCAGAAGTACAATCCAGAGCAGGTGCCGGGCCTCTGCCCGCAGGACCTGTCCCCGGCGGGAATCAGTTGTCGTCTGCATATTCATATCTTCCACCTTTCGGAAGAACACCCACTTTTTCATTGTCCATGGGGCTGAACCAGGCTCCACCCCACAGGAGGACAACATTATAGCGCCTCTCGGTCTGAGATTCCACCCTTTTTTCTTAACAATTTCTTTTTATGGTTTCCTTACGGGAAGGGGAGCTGTACGCCGGACGGCGATCAGCCCTCGTACATGGTCTTGAGCTTGAGCAGGTGCTCGTAGCGGTCCATGGCGGCCTTCTCGTTGCGCTGGAACAGCTCGGTGGCCCGGTCGGGGAACTCGCGGGTCAGACGGCTGTAGCGGGCCTCGTTCATCAGGAACTCCTGATAGCCGCCCTTGGGCTCCTTGGAGTCCAGGGTGAACTTGGCGCCCTCAGCGGCGGGGTTGAAGCGGAACAGGTTCCAGTAGCCGCAATCCACAGCCTTCTTCATTTCCTTCTGGCAGTTCATCATGCCGCCCTTGATGGAGTGCATCTCGCAGGGGGCGTAGCCGATGATCAGAGACGGGCCGTGATAGGCCTCGGCCTCCTGAATGGCCTTCAGGGTCTGAGCCGGGTTGGCGCCCATGGCCACCTGGGCCACATAGATGTAGCCGTAGCTCATGGCGATCTCCGCCAGGGACTTCTTCTTCATCTCCTTGCCGGCCGCGGCGAACTGCGCCACCTGGCCGATGTTGGAGGCCTTGGAAGCCTGTCCGCCGGTGTTGGAGTAAACCTCGGTATCGAAGACGAAGATGTTGATGTCGTTGCCGGAGGCCAGGACATGGTCCACGCCGCCGAAGCCGATATCATAGGCCCAGCCGTCGCCGCCGAAGACCCACATGGACTTCTTGCCCAGGTATTCCTTGTCGGCCAGGATAGCCTTGGAGTACGGGCAGTCGGGATCGGCTTCCAGCAGAGGCAGCAGCTTGGCGATGGCAGCCTTGTTGGCCTCATAGTCCTCCATGGTGGCCAGATACTCCTCGCAGGCGGCCTTCTTCTCGGCGCTCTCGGTCACGCCGGCCAGCTCGCGGATCTGGTCCGCCAGGCGGTTGCGGGTGGCCTGCTGGCCCAGCAGCATGCCCAGGCCGTGCTCGGCGTTATCCTCGAACAGGGAGTTGGACCAGGCGGGGCCGTGGCCTTCCTTGTTGGTGCAATACGGAGAGGTGGCAGCGGGACCGCCCCAGATGGAGGAGCAGCCAGTGGCGTTGGAGATGTACATATGATCGCCGAAGAGCTGGGTGATCAGGCGGGCATAGCTGGTCTCGGCGCAGCCGGCGCAGGATCCAGAGAATTCCAGCATGGGCTGACGGAACTGGCTGCCCTTGACGGTGTTGTCCTGCATGTCCTTCTTCTCGGAGACCTCAGCGACGCAGTAGTTGAAGACATCCTGCTGAGCGGCTTCCTGCTCCTGAGGCACCATGGTCAGGGCGCCCACCGGGCACTGGCCAACGCACACGGCGCAGCCCATGCAGTCCAGAGGAGACACGGCCATGGTGTACTTGTACACGCCCTTGCCCTTGCCGGCCTTGATGTCCACGATCTTGGCAGCGGCGGGAGCCTTGGCGGCCTCCTCCTCGGTCAGAGCGTAGGGACGGATGGTGGCGTGGGGGCAGACATAGGCGCAGTTGTTGCACTGGATGCACTTGGTGGCGTCCCAGGTGGGAACATTGACGGCCACGCCGCGCTTCTCGTAAGCGGAGGCGCCCAGCTCGAACTGGCCATCCACGTGCTTGACGAAAGCGGACACGGGCAGGCTGTCGCCGTCCATCTTGTCCACGGGATCCAGGATGGTGGTCACCTGCTCCACCAGAGCGGCGGGACCGGTGTGCTTGACAGTGGTATCCTCATCCACAGCGTTGGCCCAGTCGGCAGGCACATCGAACTTCTTGTAGGCGGTGGCACCGGCGTCGATGGCCTTGTGGTTCATGTCCACGATGTCCTGGCCCTTCTTCAGGTAGGAGTGGGTGGCGGCATCCTTCATGTACTGGATGGCATCCGTCTCGGGCATGACCTTGGCCAGGGAGAAGAAGGCGGACTGCAGGATGGTGTTGGTCCGCTTGCCCATGCCGATCTTGGCAGCCAGGTCGATGGCGTCGATGGTGTAGACCTGGATGTTGTTCTTGGCAATGTAACGCTTGGAAGCGGCGTCCAGATGGTGGTTCAGCTCCTCGTCGTTCCACTGGCAGTTGATGAGGAAGGTGCCGCCGGGCTTCACATCACGGACGATGGGGAAGTGCTTGGTGATGTAAGCAGGCACGTGGCAGGCCACGAAGTCGGCCTTGTTGATGTAGTAAGAGGACTTGATGGGGGAATCACCGAAGCGCAGATGGCTGACGGTGACGCCGCCGGTCTTCTTGGAGTCGTACTGGAAGTACGCCTGGACATACTTGTCGGTGTGGTCGCCGATGATCTTGATGGAGTTCTTGTTGGCGCCCACGGTACCGTCGCCGCCCAGACCCCAGAACTTGCACTCGATGGTGCCGGGGGCTGCGGTGTTGGGACAGTTCTTATCCTCGGGCAGGGACAGGTTGGTCACATCGTCCACGATGCCGATGGTGAACTGGCGCTTCATCTCGTCCTTCTTCAGCTCGTTATACACGGCGAACACGGAGGCGGGAGGCGTGTCCTTGCTGCCCAGGCCGTAACGGCCGCCGATGACCTTGATGTCGTTCCGGCCGGCGTTGGCCAGGGCGGTGACAACGTCCTGATACAGAGGCTCGCCCTGAGAGCCGGGCTCCTTGGTGCGGTCCAGCACGGCGATCTTCTGCACGGAGGCGGGCAGGGCCTCGATGAGCTTCTCGGCGGCGAAGGGGCGGAACAGACGGACCTTGACCAGGCCCACCTTCTCGCCGTGGGCGTTCAGGTAGTCGATGACCTCCTCGGCCACGTCGCAGATAGAGCCCATGGCCACGATGACGCGGTCAGCGTCGGCGGCGCCGTAGTAGTTGAACAGCTTATAGTCGGTGCCCAGCTTGGCGTTGATCTTGTCCATGTACTTCTCGACCACGGCGGGCAGGGCGGTGTAGTAGCTGTTGCAGGCCTCGCGGTGCTGGAAGAAGATGTCGCCGTTCTCGTGGGAGCCGCGCATGGTGGGAT
>URXS01000037.1 GCA_900551885.1 uncultured Oscillibacter sp. | reverse complement strand
ACTGCGCCTACTGCCGGAACTATGCCGCCGCCGTTGGGAGCCTGCCGTCGGAGGTGGCGGCGTTTCTGAGTCCTTTGGGGCTGGATCTCCACAAGCCCGGGGATATCGGCGAGTATGGTCCCCGCCAGGGCGGACGGTGGTATCAACCCCTGTGGCACCTTGCGGGCCACCTGCTGGAAACGGGAGAGGGAGAACTGCCCATCGCCCCCGGCGTCACCGCCGGGTTCGCCACGGATATGGGGCCTTTCCTCCGGGACTTCCCAGAGCCCTGCTTCCAATGCTGGATCTCCATGACCCTCCCCTGGGTGCTGGAGGAACCGGCAGATAAAGCCCTTGACGACAGTGATAATGAAGCAAAAACCCTTGACAGGAGAACCGAACCATGAGTGACCTATTTGACAAATCCCTCCGCACCCTGGAGCTGCCCCGGGTGCGGGAGCTGCTTTCGGAGCAGGCGGTCAGCGCCGAGGCCAAGCAGTGGGCCCTGCGCCTGCGGCCGGAGACGGAGCCAGAGGAGGTGCTGCGTCTTCTGGACCAGACGGATGCGGCGCGGGCCATGATCGGCCTGCGGGGCAGCCCATCCTTCTCCGGCGTAAAGCCGGTGGCCGAGGCCCTGGACCGGGCGGACCGGGGTGGCAGTCTGAATCCCCATGAATTGCTGACCATCGCGGACCTTCTGACCGCCGCCCGCCGGTGCAAGGAGTATTTCAACGACGAGGCGGCGGAAAAGACCGCCATCGATCACCTGTTTTTGTCCCTCCATGGAAACCGTTTTCTGGAGGAGAAGATCAAACGGTGCCTGCCTGATGAGGACACCGTGGCCGACGCTGCCAGCACCGAGCTGGCGGATATCCGCCGCCACATGCGGGCGGCCCAGGCCAAGAGCCGCCAGATTTTGCAGAAAATCATTTCTTCCCCCAGTTACTCCAAAATTTTGCAGGAGACCATCATCACCCAGCGGGATGGCCGCTTTGTGGTGCCGGTGAAAGCAGAACACAAGGGCGACCTGCCGGGCCTGGTACACGACATTTCCTCCACCGGTGCCACGCTGTTTGTGGAGCCCATGGGGGTGGTCCAGGCCAACAATGAGTTCATTGAACTCCAGGCCAAGGAGCAAAAGGAGATCGAGCGGATCCTGGCGGAGCTGTCCGCCGAGGCCGCTGCCCACCGGGAGGATATCCAGTGGGACTACGATGCTCTGGTGCACCTGGACGTGATCTTCGCCCGGGGCCAGCTCAGCTACAAAATGGACGCCATTCGGCCTGAGGTGCGGCGGGATGGCAGTTTGTCCCTGCGCAGGGCCCGGCATCCGCTGCTGGACCCCAAGACGGCGGTGCCCATCGACATCCAGTTGGGGGAGGACTTTGACACCCTGGTGATCACCGGCCCCAACACCGGCGGCAAGACCGTCAGCCTCAAGACCCTGGGCCTGCTGACCCTCATGACCCAGTGCGGCCTTCATATTCCTGCCGGAGACCGCAGCGCCGTGTCCGTCTACGAGCAGGTGCTGGCGGATATCGGTGACGAACAGAGTATTGAACAGAATTTGTCCACTTTCTCGGCACATATGGTTAATATAGTGGCTATTTTGAAGGAGGCGGGCCGCCGCAGCCTGGTGTTGTTTGACGAGCTGGGTGCCGGCACCGACCCAGTGGAGGGCGCTGCGCTGGCCATCGCCATCATCCAGGATGTCCGCCGGCGTGGGTCCAAGGTGGCCGCCACCACCCACTACGCGGAGCTGAAGACCTTTGCCATGACCACTGCCGGGGTAGAGAATGCCTCCTGCGAGTTCAACGTGGAGACGTTGGCGCCCACTTACCGGCTGCTGATCGGCATTCCCGGCAAGTCCAACGCCTTTGCCATCTCGGCGCGGCTGGGCCTGCCGGCGGAGGTGATCGACGCGGCCAAGGAGCAGATGAGCGGCGAAAGCGTCCGGTTTGAGGATGTGCTGACTCAACTGGAGGCCAAACGTCAGGCTCTGGAGAAGCGGGAGCAGGAGGCGGACCGCCTTTACGCCCAGCGGGAGGAGGATGCCCGCAAGGCCCGGGAGTTCCGGCAGCAGATGGAGCGGGCCAAAGACAACGCCCGCAGTCGGGGCGAGGCGGAGGCCAAGCGGATCGTCCGGGACGCCCGTGCTGCCGCCGACCAGGTGTTCTCAGAGCTCAGCGAGATGCGCAAGGCCCAGGCCAAGGCGGACCGGGCTCTGAATGACAACGAGGCCCGTGCCGCTCTGCGGCGCAAACTGAACGAGGCCGAGGAGGCTGTCACCCACCGGGATGCCCGGCAGGAGCCCATCCCCAAGCCCAGCCGCCCCATCCGGGCGGGGGATCTGGTGGAGATCCCCGGTGTCAAAACCCCGGCGGAGGTGGTCTCGGTGGGGAAGGACGGCTCTCTGCAATTGAAATCCGGTATTTTGAAAATGAAGGCCAAAGCCGACGAAGTCCGGCTCATTGAGGACGACGAGCGAGCCGCCCGGAAGAAGGCCCCCGCCGTCACCATCCGGCAGAATGCGGACCGGGCCCTACGGGCCTCTGCCGCCCGGGAACTGGACATCCGGGGCATGGAGACCCTGGAGGCCGAGAGCGTGGTGGAAAACTTTATCTCCGCCGCTGTCATGGGCCGGCTGGAGACCGTGACCATCATCCACGGCAAGGGCACCGGTGCCCTGCGGAAGGCGGTCCACGACATCCTGCGCCGGAACAAGGCGGTAAAGAGTTTCCGCCTGGGCGTTTACGGCGAGGGGGAGAGCGGCGTCACCGTGGTGACGCTGAAATAACAGCGGACAGAGGGGGCCGGTCTTGTAAAGACCGGCCCCCTCTGCTATACTGGATAAAAAAGAAAGAGGTGACCGATATGCAAGCACTGGAGAGACAGTATCACATCGACTGCGTTTCCGGCGACGTGGGCCGTTACTGCATCTTGCCCGGCGACCCCGGCCGTGTTCCCGCCATCGCCGCGCTGTTTGATGATGCCAAGCAGGTGGCCTGCAACCGGGAGTACAACGTCTGGACTGGCACACTGTTGGGGGAGAAGGTCACCGCCTGCTCCACGGGCATCGGCGGTCCCTCCGCCGCCATTGCCATGGAGGAGCTCCACAAGTGCGGTGCCGACACCTTCATCCGTACCGGCACCTGCGGCGGCATCGCCCTGGAGGTCCAGTCCGGAGATATCGTGGTGGCTACCGGTGCCATCCGGTATGAGCACACCAGCCGGGAGTACGCGCCTATCGAGTTTCCGGCTGTGCCGGACTTTCAGATCACCAACTGCCTGGTTCGGACTACCCAGGAGCTGGGGCTGCCCCTGCACACCGGCATCGTGCAGTGCAAGGACAGCTTTTACGGCCAGCACAGTCCAGAGGCATCTCCGGTCTATTACGAACTGAAACAGAAGTGGGAGAGCTGGAAGCGGCTGGGCGTCAAGGCCAGCGAGATGGAGTCCGCCGCCCTGTTTGTGGTGGCGGCGGCTCTGGGCTGCCGCTGCGGCTCCTGCTTCCATGTGGTGTGGAACCAGGAGCGGGAGGCCGCCGGCCTGGACCAGAGGATGAGCGAAGACACCAGCGCCTCCGTCCGTGTGGCGGTGGAGGCCCTGAAGCTGCTGATTGAGGAGGACCGGGAGGCGGGCCGCTGACCGGTGGGAACTACATAGTTAAATACCTGAAAAGGGCCGCCCCACAGGGCGGCCCTTTTGGCGTTTGAAAAAAATTGCATCTCCATATTGACAAGTATACTTGGTATATGCTATGGTTTAAATGCAAAGTAAACTTGGTAAAAAGAACAGGAAACTATGCAAGGAGGTATCTGCATGGATCGGGAGGAAATTCTGAAGCGCAGCCGGGCGGAGAAGGAGGACGAGGGAAATACCTTTTTGGAGAACCGGGGCCGCCGATTCGGCGTGGTGGGCTTCTGCGCCATGTTTATCGTACTGCTGGTGTTCAATTTCATCACGGACCAGTCCTCTTACAGCATTCACGCCATGTTCTGGAGCTATATTTCTCTGGAGGCCTGGGGAAAGTACCGGGCATCCCACCGGCAGGTGTTCCTGACCTCCACGGTGCTGGCGGCGGTGTCGTCCCTGTGCTTCCTGGCCTGTTATGTGCTGGAGGTGTTGCGGTGAGCGGCCAGGCTGCGGCGCGGCAGGTGCATGCCATTCTGCTGGGCACGGCTTTTCTGGCGGTGGCATTGGCGCTGCTGGGCGCAACTGTTCCGGCGGATTGGGACGCTGTGGTGGAGAGGATGGAGGTGCTGCCCTGGGGCGGTCCTCTGTGGTGGCTGTTCCGGGCAGCCCTGGCCCTGGCGGCCGGCGTTTTTTGAGAAAATACGGGAGGAACCGACGATGGAGGAACTACTGAGCAAAGAAGAAATTTTGGCTCGCAGCCAGCAGGAGAACAAAAACGGCGACGAGATGGAAAAGACCGTCCGCATCCAGGGAGAGTCCTTTAGCCTGCTCTTCGTGTTTTTGATAGGTATCGTGCTGCTGGTCTGGAAACGGGTTCATCATCTGCCGGATGAGGACGTGCTGGCCATGTTCTGGGTGTCCTGCGTGGCCAACCGGCTCTACCGGCTGACCCGGCGGAAGAGCACCTCCGACGTGGTGACGCTGCTGATCTCCCTTGCCTTTTTGGGGTACAATCTGGTAAAATTCTTTCAGATCACGGGATAAGGAGGCGCACCATGGAGCGGGAAGAGGTATTGAAACAGGCCCAGGCTCAGGCCGGGGATCTGGATGAGCGGGAGCAGCAGATGCTGGGGGTATCTTTCGGCTTCGGTGCCATGCTGATGACGCTGTTGTGCGTCGTATTGGCGGTGGTGCGGCTGCTCCAGGGCGGCCACGCTTATGACTACGCCGCCATCGTATTTGCCTATCTGGCCGGCACGCAGGCCCACCAGTACTGGAAGACCCGCCGGAAGCCCGCGCTGGTAACTGCCGTGGCCTATACGCTGGTATTGGCGGCCAATTTGGTGCTGTTCCTGGGGTGACGGTATGGACGATCAGTTGATTCTGAAAAACCGATTGAAGGTAGCCAGGGCGGAGAAGGGCCTGTCCCAGACCCAACTGGCGGAGCTGGTAGGTGTGTCCCGGAATACCATCAGCTCCATCGAGACGGGGCAGTTCAACCCCACTGCCAAGCTGGCGCTGATTTTGTGTATCGCTTTGGATAAGAAGTTTGAGGACCTGTTCTATTTCTAATTAGATAATCAGAATCCGCCGCCTCCCTTTGGGAGGCGGCGGATTTTTCAGTCGTCGGTGCGGACGCCCAGACGGATGTCCCGGATGTCATAGGGAGAGGTTTGGTAGACGCAGTAGTTCAGCCAGTTGGCATACAGCAGATGGGCGCAGGAGCGCCAGTTCATCACCGGTTTTTTGGTGGGGTCGTCGCCAGGGAAGTAGTGGCGTGGAATCTGGATGTCCACCCCGGAGGCCAGGTCCCGGGTGTATTCCTTGAGAAGGGTGTCCCGGTCGTACTCTGCGTGGCCCATCAGGAACACCTGACGGCCCTGAGCGGTTTTGACGGCGTAGACTCCTGCCTCCGGCGAGGCCGCCAGAATTTTCAGCTCCGGTACCGCTTCGATGTCGGCCCGGTCTACGGTGGTGTTGCGGGAGTGGGGGACCCAGAACTGATCGTCGAAGCCCCGGAAAAGAATGAAATTGGGGTCCTCCACCGTGTGGAGGAACACGCCAAAGAGCTTCTGAGGCAATTGCCGCTTGGGGATGCCGTAGTGATAGTACAGCCCCGCCTGGGCGCCCCAGCAGATGTGGAGGGTGGAGTGGACGTGGGTCTTGCTCCACTCCATGATCTCGCACAGCTCCTGCCAGTAGTCGACTTCCTCAAAGTCCATCAGCTCCACCGGTGCGCCGGTGATAATCAGGCCATCGAAAGTGCGGCGGCGGACCTCGTCAAAGGACTTGTAGAAGGCCAGCATATGGGCCTGAGAAGTATTCTTGGACACATGGCTCTTGGGTGCGATCAACTCCAGCTCGATCTGGAGGGGCGTATTGCCCAGCACCCGGGCCAGTTGGGTCTCCGTATCCACCTTGGTGGGCATCAGGTTCAGAAGGAGAATCTGCAATGGGCGGATATCCTGGGTGATGGCCCGGGTCTCCGTCATGACGAAGATGTTCTCCCGCCGCAGAACCTCGGTGGCGGGCAGTTGGTTGGGAATTTTGATGGGCATGTTACTTCACCTGCTCCAGGGCCTGGGCGATGTCGTCGATCAGGTCCTGTTTGTGTTCCAGGCCGCAGCTCATCCGTACCAGGCCCGCGGGAATGCCTGCGGCTTCCAACTGCTCATCGGTCATCTGCCGGTGGGTGGAGCTGGCGGGGTTGAGGCAGCAGGTCCGGGCATCGGCCACGTGGGTTTCAATGGCGGCCAGCTTCAAATGCTGCATGAAGGTGCTGGCGGCTGCCCGGCCTCCCTTGAGTTCAAAGGATACCACGCCGCAGGAGCCATTGGGCAGGTACTTCTGGGCCAGGGCGTAGTAGGGGTCGTCAGGCAGACCGCAGTAGATGACCCGGGCTACCTTGGGGTGATCATGGAGGAACTGGGCTACCGCCATGCCGTTTTCACAGTGGCGGGCCATGCGGACGTGGAGGCTCTCCAGGCCCAGGTTCAGGTAGAAGGCATTCTGGGGGGACTGGATGGAGCCCAGGTCCCGCATGAGCTGGGCGGTGCACTTGGTGATGAAGGCACCCTCCTTGCCGAACTTTTCGGCGTAAGTGATGCCGTGGTAGCTGTCGTCAGGGGTGGTCAGGCCGGGGAACTTGTCGGCGTGGGCCATCCAGTCGAACTTGCCGCTGTCTACGATGGCGCCGCCTACGGCCACGCCGTGGCCGTCCATGTACTTGGTGGTGGAGTGGGTGACGATATCGGCACCCCATTCAAAAGGCCGGCAGTTCACCGGGGTGGGGAAGGTGTTGTCCACGATCAGAGGCACGCCATGGGCGTGGGCGGCCTTGGCAAATTTCTCAATGTCCAGCACTGTCAGGGCCGGATTGGCGATGGTCTCGCCAAAGACGGCCTTGGTGTTGGGGCGGAAGGCATCGTTGAGCTCCTCTTCGGTGCAGTCCGGAGAGACGAAGGTGGTCTCAATGCCCATCTTGGCCATGGTGACGGAGATCAGATTAAAGGTACCGCCGTAGATGCTGGAGGAGGCCACGATATGGTCTCCACAGTTGGAAATATTGAACAGGGCGAAGAAGTTGGCGGCCTGGCCGGAGGAGGTCAGCATGGCGGCGGTGCCCCCCTCCAGAGCGGCGATCTTGGCAGCCACATAGTCGTTGGTGGGGTTCTGGAGGCGGGTGTAGAAATAGCCGCTGGCCTCCAGGTCAAAGAGTTTGCCCATGTCCTCGGAGGTGGCGTACTTGAAAGTAGTGGACTGGACAATGGGGATCTGCCGGGGTTCTCCGTTGCCGGGGGTGTAGCCTCCCTGGACACAGGTCGTTTCAATACGATGACTCATAATGATGTGCTCCTTTCCGGTCTTGGAACGAAAAAAACGGCTTTCGTCCCAAAGAAATTGTCTTTGAGACGAAAGCCGATATCGACTTCCGCGGTACCACTCAAATTGCGCCTGCCTCACAGCCCGGCGCCCCTTATGGGGTCCAGCAACCCCTCTGCACTGACGCGGCATTCACGGAGCAGCCCTACCGGCGGCGTACCGCCCTCGAACCCCCGGCTCAGGAGCCATAGGACCTGGAGACCCTTGCCGCCGGCTCTCACCACCCGCCGGCTCTCTGAGGGCGCCTGTCTCCGTCCCTCTCCATCATCGCTTTGGCAATTATTATAAAAAGGACGGAGCTGTTTGTCAACCTGGGATTTTCCTGTCGCCCCGAGTCCGGTCCTCTACAATGTGGACGTTCAGGTGGTCATAGGTCATCTCCACCCCGGCTTCGTCGAAGGCCTGGCGCAGGTTTTCACCCAGAGACAGATACACCGGCCAATAGTTCTCCGGCGTGGCCCAGCAGTAGATGCCGTACTCAATGGAACTCTCTTTGTAGGACAGCAGATATACCGCCGGGGCCGGGTCCTCCAGCACATTTTCCGTCATGGCCACAGCGGCCATACAGGCCTTCTTCACGGTGCCCGTAGGGGCGTCGTAGGAGGCGGTAACTTTTTGAACGACCCGCCGACGGCCCAGGACCGTGTAGTTGGTCATCTGGGAGGAGGCCAGCTCCTTGTTGGGTAGCATCACCAGATGGCCGTCCGGTGTCACCAGCTTGGTGTGGTTAAGGCTGATTTCCTGGACAGTGCCAGAGGTGCCGGACACCTCAACAAAGTCCCCGATGGAGAAGGGACGGGAGGAGAGGATCACCAGTCCACCGGCCACGTTGCCTAAAATATCCTCCGCCGCCAGGGTGATGCCCAGGGACCCCACCGACAGCAGTGCCACCAGAGAGGTCATGGGGATGTGCAGACTCTCTGCCACGATGACCACCGTGACGATATACAGCACCAGCTTGGCGCCCGACAGCGCATAGCGCTGGATGCGCTCATCCAACCGGGTCCGGGCCAGAAGGCGCCGGAGAAGTTTGCCCAGAATGTGGACTACCGCCAGACACACCAGGAGAGTCACCGCCGCAGAGAGGACGGTGGACAGAGGAAGGTTGCCCAGGGCACCGGTCAGCGCCGAGGTGAGATTGTTCATGGGGACAGCCCCTTTCCTATTGGGTGTGATTTTCTGGTTCCAGCATAGCGGAAGCAGTTGAAAAAGTCAATGACAGAGCGGTCCCGGTGGCCTTGCGGTTCCTCTTCCAGCTTGTTTTCATCCCGCCAAACGAGAAACCTATGATATGAGAAGGAGCGTATTCCGAAAGGTTCCCCTGTTGCCGGGGGATCTCCGCTTTTACAGGGCAGCCGCTGGGAGTTTCGCCTCCGCGTTCACCGCTCTGACAGAAAAACCGTCCGCCAGCATGGCCCCCCGGTCGATCAGGTAGCCGCAGCCGCCGCTTTGATAGGCCGCCTCCGGGTCGGCGGTGGTCAATACGGTCTTCCCCTCGACAGCAGCCTGGAGTACATTGCCCTTGCAGGAGAAAGCAACCTGATAGGCGGTATCCCGCTGATAGGTGTATTCCCGCCGCGCCAGGCATCTGCGGACACCGTCTTTGGCGGCCACAATCTCCAGAGTATGGCCCTCTCTGAACAGAAGTCCGTAATACTGACGGTGCCCCCGGCACCGCAGGACCAGCCCCGCGGCGTCGTGGATACTGAATGTGAGAACGGAATCCACAGAGTAGTCGTACCAATCCCGTGTTCCCAGCGTTGCCAAGCCGTTCTCCCCGGTGTGAGAGATGCAGAAGGTGTGGGACATATCCGCGGAAAATCCCCTGGCGGAGCTGGTCCACATCTGGAAACGCCGGGGCGTGGTATCCCAGATGGTCTGCATCAGGATCCCCGTCTGTGTGAATTGCCTTGGCGCTCCACTCCAGTCCACGTCGTGGACAAGGACCGTCCCATGGAAGTGGGACTCAGAAACCACCGCAATGCCCATTCGCAGGATGGCGCAGCCGTCCAGACTGGGGATGGTCCATTCGTACTTGCCAGCCTTCTCCCTCACGGGCTGTGGGGGAGAGGCCCTGCGGACCGGCCCACCGTCTCCATCATAGATTACGTAGAGCTGAAGCTGTGCCTGACCTGTGGAACCGGGTTCCAGACTGGCGTGAGCGGTGATGGTCTGCGTCTCATAGAGACTGGGAGAGGCAGTGGACAGGTAATTGGATCCGGCGGCGGAAAGCTCGACAAAGGTAGGCGTTGAGACCGCCGCATCGGCCCCGCGGCCGATGCCAAAACAGTGTATGGCAAGGCTGCCGCCGGCATTGGAGACACGGACCATGTGAGGGGGAGTGTCTGACAGCGGACATGGGGCGAATCCCTGGAGGGAGTCCGGATATTCAAAGGCGAATCTGGGCCTTTCCGGGGGAGGCTGCAGCCTGTTGAGGCGGCACATGCCCCTTACGATATTCCGGCTCTCCCTGACCGCATCGGATACGGCCTCTCCACCGTCGGACGTAATCACCAGCAGGCGGTCAGCCACCTCCGTCCGCAGGTCCGTGCCACTGCCGATGCCCGCCAGCCCGAGGCGGATGCCGTTGAGGGCTCCAACGTTGCCGGCATTGCAATCCGTGTCCCAACCTGCGGAGGCGGCAATGGAGACCGACCTTTGAAAGTCGTCCTGTCCGCACAGCAAAGCGGCCAGGACCATGGCGTGATTGGGCGCCACATGACAGCTACCGGGGTAGAGGTGATATCCATACCGGCGGTCCAATTCTACCCGGACAGCCCGCCAGTCGTCTGTGCGGGAGCAGATCTCCCGCACATCTGTGATGAGTTTTTTCAGCCTGTCGTCGTGGACATAGGGATAGGCGGAATCCAGCAGTACTTCCAGGCGTGGTTCCGAAAACGCCAGTGCGTCCATCGCCGCCAGATGGCAGGCGGCCTCCACGGCCATTCCATCATGGCTCACCGATGCCGCCCTTTTTACCAGATCCACAGTTTTTTCGGGATCGCCCGGATAACACATGGCAAACCCCTCGATGAAAATCTGCGCACCGATCTGCTCTGCCACGGCCCGGCCGTTCTGAGCAATTGAACCGCTTCTGGGGGCGGAAATGCCGTTTTTCAGGTTGAGGTAGGCGGTGTGTTCCGTTGAGCGCCCGGGCCCGCCCCACCACAGAATCGTTTTATCCTCAATGATATAGTTCAGCCAGCTCTCACCGATTTCCTTCGCCGACAAATCCGGCGAATACCCATGGTCCTCCAGCGCGCGGAAGAAGCCGAACGTCCCGGAGATGTCATCGTCCGCAACGATGAGCGGAACGCCGGTCTTCCGGTGAACGTAATAGAATAGCTGGTCGAAAGAATCCCTGATCTGTTCATATGACCAGCCCTCCACGGGCCGTCCCAAATAGACGCCGATGAGCTTTCCCAAAACGCCGGCGTAGATCCGCTCCTGTATGTGTTTCAGCTCCAAATGAATCGCCTCCACCAGTCTCCGTTAGTCGGCGCCTGACAGCACAGGCGTGATATAGAAGTTTCGAGAGGGCGTTTTTCCCGGACCCTCTGATATCTGCTCCAAAACCAGGTCCACAGCTTTTTCGGCAATCAGGGCCACATTCTGCTGGACGCAGGGCACTCCAAAGGCGGTACCGTCGTAACCGACGATTGCCAGTTCCTTTGGGATGGACAGGCCATGCTCTCTGGCAAACGCAACAGCCCCCTCCGTCATGAGATCATTGGCCACGAAAATCGCCGTGCATCCCCGCTCATACAGGCGCTCGGCACCTGCTTTCCCGCTCTCCGCCGTAAGGTCTCCGTAGTAGATGCAGTCCTCCCGGAATTCTTGCTTGACGGAGGCAAGCCCTTCCCGGTATCCTTGGAAGCGTTTGCGTGCGGTATAGATATTCTGCGGCCCACACAGGCATCCGATTTTCTCGTGTCCCTGCTCCGCCAGATATAGGGTCGCCGCCTTGCCGCCGTATTTGTTGTCCGAGGTCACAAAGTCACAGAAGACAGAGTAGACCGCCCGGTCAATCAAAACCATCGGAACGGCGTTTTGCAGCAGGACCTTCAGTATTTTGGTGAGCTGATCATCTTTCTCACTGGTCGAGGGTGCCACAAAAAGGATCCCGTCCACGTTTTTCATGGCCACACCCTCCACCGCGGCGCAGCAGCGGCGCAGATCATTCTCACAAAAGGAGGTAAGCACGGTGTAGCCCATGTTGTAAGCCCGCCTCTCGATCTCCTCTGCCAGCCTCAAATAGAAGGGTTCCCGGATACTTGGGAGGATCAGCCCCAGCGTCTGTACCTTCTTGTGGGAGGCACTTTGCAGGGAATATTCGTTTTGAAAGGCCAGCTCTCTGGCAATCCGTATGATTTTTTCCTTGGTGGCTTCCGAGAGACGCGAGGGTTTACCATTGAGAACCAGAGACACGGCGGTCGTGGAAACTCCCGCCGCCTGGGCAATGTCTTTCACTTTTACTTTCACGTGGATCCCTCTCTTGATAAATTAATTTATCAAAACTTATCTTACCTCAATCGGACCGACACGTCAAGCAAAATGACCAGTTTAACCGAAAAAGGTCAACCTATCCAGTCGCTTTTTTAAAAATAAATGAGGATATGTAGTGATTTTTGCCAAAAAAACAGAAAAAATTTTAGCTTGAAAACCATGCTGACACGTGATATATTTAGCAAAAGAGAAAAATTTATCAAATATTTAGCAAAAACCGAAAAGGGACTGAGATATATGGACAAGAGGAAAATTATTTTGGACTGCGATCCGGGCATGGATGATTCCATGGCCATCGTCATGGCCTGCAAATCACCTGCGCTGGAGGTCCTGGCGGTGACCACCGTCAATGGCAATTATCCGGCGGAGGTCACCTGTGTAAATGCGCTCAAGGTTTTGGAGATGCTGGGGCGGACAGACATCCCGGTGGCCAAGGGTATGGCTGAACCGATGGTCAGGCCCAGGCCCAAGGACCCTTTTACCCATGGAGCGGACGGACAGGCGGAGAATTTTCTTCCCGCCCCCGTGACTCCGCCTAGTGAGAAGCACGCGATTGACCTGATCATCGACCTGGTGAAGGCAAATCCCGGTGAGATCACGCTTGTTTGCACCGGACCCCTGAGCAATGTGGGAATGGCCATGCAAAAAGCGCCGGAGATCAAGGTGATGATCAAAGAGATCATTGCCATTTCCGGTGCCTTTGGACTGAACAAATATGCCTTTTCCAATGCCACGGGCGACACGCCCCAAAGCGAGTGGAACGTATTCGTGGATCCTGAGGCGGCGGATATCGTGTATCATTCCGGTGTGAAATTCACCGCCCTTGGTCTGGATGTGGCCACCCATTTCGATGTGAATCTGACTGAGCAGGATATTGCCGCCCTGGATGCCAGCGATAAAAAAGAGGCGAAGTTTCTCCGTCAGGCCATCCGCTTTGTGGCGGGACGGGGGTTTGAGGCTTACTGTACCGTCATTGACTGCATGGCAGTGGGGTATGCCATTGATCCGTCTCTGGTTGAGACGTTTGAAGGACATGTGGGTATTGAGACCAAGGGCGATCTGACCCTGGGTATGACGATCCTGGATTCCCGGCACCATTTTGTCTGGGAACAGCTCCCGGTGATCCACATCGGCCGCAAAGCGGACCACGTGCGTTTCCTGCGGCTGCTGATGCAGTTGGTATTGGCCTGAGGTAAAGGAGAATACAGACCATGTACGACGATGCGGCAAAGCTGTTTGCCAGGGAGAAACTGTATCTGGCAGGACCTGAGTGCTTCTATACCAATGGATATACCCTCTGGGACGCCATGAGGCGGAAGGCGGAGTATTATGGCTTCGGGGTCTCCATGCCCGGCGATCATCCGCTGGATTTGAGCCATGAGGATCTGCGGGAGAACGCCAGGGAAATCTTTCAGAACTGCGCAAGGTGCATGAACGAATCCACCGCCATCCTGGTGGATCTGGAGACGTTCCGGGGAGCGGAGCCTGACGGCGGCTCCATCTACGAGCTGGGCATGGCGTATGCCAGAGGGATTCGCTGCTACGCATACACCCGGGACAAGCGCCCTATGGTCTGGAAACACCAGGGCGTGTCCATACGGGACGGTGGGGTCTACGACGTCGACGGTCGGATCCTGCCCTATCAGGACCTTCCGTTTGCCACGGCGATTTTTGGCGCCTGCAAAATCCTGGAAGGCTCTTTTGACCACTGTCTCCAATTGTTGATGCTGGATATCGAGCAGGAGAACAAGGCCGCTGTCCTGGGAATCCATACAGCCGGGAGAGAGGAGCTGCCGCCCCTTGAAAAGAAAAGGCCGGTGGTTTATCTGGCCGGCCCCGAGCGGTATGCGCCTGATGCCGAAGAGGTGTATGCCCGGATGAAGCGCGTGTGCGCGGAATATGGGTACGATGTGCTTACTCCCCTGGACCGGGCCAGAGAGGAACCGGACGTTGTGGAGGACAATCCCTATCAGCGTGCCGCGGTGGAATTTTACCGGTATCAGCAGCATGTGAGAGACTGCGACATCATTGTAGCCAACCTCAATGATTTTCGCGGGTATGAGCCCAGCAATGACGTGAGCTTCGAGTGTGGCATGGGCTATCAGCTCGGCAAGAAGCTGTTTGGTTACATGGCGGATACCAGAATCATGAAGGAGCGGATTCCCAACTACGGCCCGGAGCGGGAGTTCCGGGACGAGTGCGGGCGAAACGCGGAGAATTTCGACTATCCCATCAACCTGATGTTCTCTGCCTCCATGCCGATTTTCCAGGCTTCCGATTTTTCCGGCGTGATGGAGCAGGTATCCCGGGAGCTGAAATGAGTCGGTGAGACCGGGCCTTCTCCGGCCCATTGAGAGCAGTGGGCAAGGAAGTAATTGACTTGTATTATATTTAATGCAATAATACAAGCCGGAAATAGATGGGGACCTCGTTACCTGGCAGCGCCGGCCATGAAACCAGTGGGTGCAACAGGACGGTGGTCTATGGATGTGATGAGCGCTGCTCACCAGGAGAGTAAGGAGTAAAAGTCAATGAACAGCTTCGACAACGCCATGAGGCGTCAAGTTTTCAGCCTTCCCGATTTGCTGCGGCAGCAGTATCAGGATCTGGAGCCAAAGGCTCGGGGGATCTTGTCCTTCCAGGAGATCTTCGCGATTCAGCGGATCATTCTGACCGGATGTGGGGATTCTCACGCCGCGGCCATGGCCACCAAGTATACCTTTGAGCAGTTGACCGGGATTCCCACAGAGATCGTGCCGGCTCTGGATCTGAGCCGCTATTATGCGGATAAGCAGCTTGGCTTTGCACCTCTGAATCCGCTCGTCATTGCGGTCAGCAACTCCGGCGGGGTAGCCCGTGTTGGGGAGGCCATCCAGCGGGCTGTCAGAGCCGGGGCATTCGCACTGGCGGTGACGGGGAACCGGGATTCCCTCCTGGCAAAGAGCGCTTCTCGAGTGATGGATCTGGAGATTCCCCCCTTTGAAAGCGCCCCGGGCGTCCGCTCCTACATGGTTTCCGTTCTGTCGCTGATTTTGCTGGCTATTCGGATCGGTGAGGTCCGGGGCAGATATACGATGGACCAGGCCAACGCCTATCGGAAAGATCTGCTGGCGCAGGCGGATCAACTGGATGCCCTGCTGCCGGATATGGATGCCAAGTGCCTTGCGGTTGCGCAGAGCTGGAAAGACTTTGAAGCCTATGATTACGTGGGTGCCGGCATGGATTACGCAGCCGCCTGGTACGGTCACGCCAAGGCGTTTGAGGCCACTGGAAAATACGCCATGTGCATCAACGCCGAGGAGTGGCTGCACCTGAACTTCTTCATGCGGAATGTGTCCGGGATCGGGACCGTTGTGGTCTGCACCGGGCGCAACCGCGGGCTGCGGCGCACGCAGGAGATGGTCCACCATGCCGCAGTGGATATGAAACGCCCCACGGTGGTGATTACCGACGAGCCGGACTGTTTCCGGCAGGATTGCCCCGATATCATCCGTGTTCCCGGAACTGCCTATGATCTCTCCGCGGCCCTGACGGGCTTTGCCCCTTGTGCCCTGCTGAATGGCTATATCAGCGCCATGATCGGCGAGACCTACGGCAGAGGGTGCAGGGACAACTGGGCCTTTGCGGACCACGGTGCCGGCATCAAAGTCAGCGACATGGTGCTGGATTGAAAGGGAGCGATGTTATGCTGAAAAATTTCAAAATCAATACAGTTGAGCGGGATGTCGTCCCTCTGACGGACGATATCAAGGCTTATGTGGAGAGCAGCGGCATTCAGGAGGGCCTGTGCACCATCTGCACCCCCCACACCACGGCCGGGCTGACCATCACATCCTTCTGGGACCCCAACGGTTTTCTGGACTTGCAGGATGAGATCTGCCGCCTGATTCCCACGCGGATCGATTTCAAGCACCAGCACGACACTCCACAGGACGCGGCGGGACATGTGAAATCCTCCCTGATCGGCGTGAATTTTTCCATTCCCATTCATGAGGGCAAGCTGCTGTTGGGCCATTCCCAGGGGATCTACTTCCTGGAGTTCGACGGTCCCAGACCGCGGGAATACTTTGTCAAGCTGATGAGCGACTGACATCTGCAAAAAAGATGTAATGCGCTCAAAGCACATTACATCGCAGCCTGTCGAAAAAGCCTTTTCTCCAGACAGAGCACGTTTTCAGAACTTTCTGAAGTTCTGAAAAACGAATGAATGAAAATGAAAGGAACCCTTCCTGGGTTCCTCTCGTAACTCTATTCCTTCCCGTTGCGCGAATGATTCGGGTTTATTGACAGTCTCATTTTTCCGTTATTTTCCGCCGGGCGCGATCATCACGTGGAACTGTGTACCGCTGCCGTTCCAGACGGTGATGGCGTATTCGATGGGAGTCCCTCCGGCGATGGTGTATACAGAGCTGATTTTCAAGGCCGGGGATGCGGACGCCGCCTGGAGCTGATGGGCGGTGGAGGCATCCAGAGCCACGGACTCGATATAGTTTTCCACCGAATGGAACTGGAGCCGGTAGCGTGTCTGCAATGTTGTGGTGATGCTGTCTTCGATCAACCCCAATTGGGCCATTTTTGGAACCAGTTTTTCGGGAAACCAGGCGCGGTTGATGCCCAGAACGCACCCATTCCGGGTGAAGTTCCGCTCCAGATATACCAGCGGCGTTTCCGGGGAGACATCCAGTCCGCTCAGGACCGGCGCATTCGCTCCGCAGACCACGGAGAGCCGGATGTCCGACGACAAGATGTCCGAC
>URXS01000036.1 GCA_900551885.1 uncultured Oscillibacter sp. | reverse complement strand
GCCCCGCAACTCCATCTCCGGGGCAGGCCTGCCCTGGGAGCTGGGCGTGGCGGAGGCCCACCAGGCCCTGCTGCAAAACGGTCTGCGGACCCAGGTGGTACTGGAGGCCGACGGCAAGCTGATGACCGGCCGGGACGTGGCCATCGCCTGTATGCTGGGCGCCGAGGAATTCGGCTTTGCCACAGCGCCTCTGGTGGCCATGGGCTGCTGCATGATGCGGGTGTGCAATCTGGACACCTGCCCCGCCGGCATCGCCACCCAGAACCCCCAGCTTCGCGCCCGGTTCGCCGGGAAGCCGGAGCACGTCATCAACTTCATGACCTTCGTGGCCCAGGAGCTGCGGGAGTACATGGCCCGCCTGGGGATCCGCACCGTGGAGGAGTTGGTAGGCCGCAGCGACCTGCTGCGAGTCCGGGAAAAACTGGTGACCCACCGGGCGGAAACCCTGGACCTGAGCGCCCTGCTGCAAAATCCCTGGGGCGACCATGTTCCCCACTTCAATCCCAAAGACGCTTACGACTTCCACCTGGAGCGCACTGCCGACATGCGGGTGCTGCTGGAGAAGCTGGGCAAAGCTCTGAAATCCGGGAAGCCCGGCCATCTCTCCGTATCGGTCTCCTCCACGGACCGGGCTTTCGGCACCCTCTTCGGCTCTGAGATCACCCGGCAGCGGGGCGATACCCTGCCGGATGACACCTATGTGATCTCCTGCAAGGGCGGCGGTGGCCAGTCCTTCGGTGCCTTTATCCCCAAGGGCCTGACCCTGGAGTTGGAAGGTGACTGCAATGACGGCTTCGGCAAAGGCCTCTCCGGCGGAAAGCTGATCCTCTATCCCCCCAAGGGCTCCACCTTTGACCCCGGCGAGAATATCATCGTGGGCAATGTGGCCCTGTACGGCGCCACCGGCGGCGCGGCCTTCATCAACGGCCGGGCAGGGGAGCGGTTCTGCGTCCGCAACTCCGGCGCTGTAGCGGTGGTAGAGGGCGTGGGCGACCACGGCTGCGAGTATATGACCGGCGGCCGCTGCGTCATCCTGGGTCCTACCGGCAAGAATTTCGCCGCCGGCATGTCGGGTGGCATCGCCTACGTGCTGGATGAAAACCATGACCTGTACCTGCGCCTCAACAAGGAGCAGGTGCTCACGGATACCCTGACGGAAAGTCACGACATCGCCGAGCTGCGGGCATTGATCGAGGCCCATGTGGCCGCCACCGGCTCTCCCCGGGGCAAGAAAATCCTGGCGGCTTTCAAGTCCTACATCCCCTGCTTCAAAAAGGTGATGCCCAGGGACTATGACCGGATGCTCAAGTCCATCGCCCAGTACGAGGAAAAGGGCATGAGCCGGGAGCAGGCGGAGATCGAGGCCTTTTACGCCAATACGAGAAGCTGAGGAAGGAGGTGTGCACAATGGGAAAACCCACAGGATTCTTGGAATATGCCCGGAAAGATGACCTTCGGCGTCCGCCGGAGGAGCGGGTGCGGGACTGGGAGGAATTCCACCTGCCCCTGCCCCAGGCCGTCCGGGAGCAGCAGGGCAGCCGCTGCATGAATTGCGGCGTCCCCTTCTGTCAGACGGGCATGATCTACGAGGGGCGCGCCTTCGGCTGCCCTCTCCACAATCTGATCCCCGAGTGGAACGACATGATCATGAGCGGCAACCTGGGCCATGCCCTGGCCCGGCTGCTGAAAACCAATAATTTTCCCGAGTTTACCGGTCGGGTGTGCCCGGCCCCCTGTGAGAAGGCCTGCATCTGCGGCATCTACGGCGACGCGGTGGCCAACCGGGACAACGAACTCTATATCATTGAAAACGCCTTCTCCAATGGGCTTATGCGGCGGCGCAGGCCACCTCAGTGGTCCGGCAAGAAGGTGGCGATTGTGGGCTCCGGGCCGGCGGGCCTGGCGGCTGCGGACCAACTGAACCACCGGGGCCACTCCGTCACGGTGGTGGAGCGGGACGCCCACCCCGGCGGATTGCTGACTTACGGCATTCCCAGCATGAAGCTGGACAAATCCATCGTCAAGCGCCGTTTAGACCTGATGACCGACGAGGGCGTCTCCTTCGTCACCGGCGTGGACGCCGCTGACACTACGGTGGCCCGGCGATTGATGGAGGAGTATGACGCCGTGGTACTGTGCTGCGGTGCGGGACGTCCCCGGCCCCTGGGTCTGGAGGGCGGTGACATGCCCGGCGTGTGCTACGGCACGGCCTTTCTGAAGGCCGCAGTGGAGCACCAGGTCTTTGGCCAGGAGCCCGCCCTGCCCACCGCTGAGGGCTGCCATGTGGTAGTCATCGGCACCGGCGACACCGCCAGTGACTGCGTGGCCACCGCTCTGCGCCAGGGCTGTGCCTCCGTGACCCAACTGGTCCGGCGACCCAGGACCGACTATCTGGTAAACGGCGAGCTGCCCATGGACTATGCCCATGAGGAGGCCGTGGCCGTCATGGGAGCCGACCCCCGGCGCTTCTCCCTTCAGGTGAAGCAGTTGGTGGCCGGCGAAGACGGCGCCCTGTCCGCCCTGGTCACCACCGACGGCGACACCATCCCCTGCCAACTCTTGATCGCCGCCACCGGCTTTGCCGGGTGCGAAACAGGCGTGTGCCAGGCCTTCGGTGTGGAAGTGGAGAATACCGTCCGCACCGCGCCGGGCCATCATGCCACCAATGTGGAGAAGGTCTTCGCCGCCGGCGATATGCGCCGGGGCCAGTCCCTGGTGGTGTGGGCCATTGCCGAGGGCCGCTCTGCCGCGGCAGAGGTGGACGCCTGGCTCAACGGCTACACCAACCTGGTGCGGCCCCTGTGACGGGCGGAGAAATTTTCAGAAAATTCCAGCGGAGCCTTGTGAAAATCGCACCTTGACGGTTTTCCCCGCCCCGTGGTAAAGTTTTTGCATGCAAAGGCAAAGGCGCCTGTGAGAGCTTCTCTCAGGCGCCTTTGCCTTTTCTGATTCTTTTCAAGCGTGCGGCGGAGCCGGCATGCCGTGCCGATGAAGTTTGGGAGGGAACACTATGTATTCATCTGTCAACACCATCTGGGTCCTTTTCGGCGCCGCTCTGGTCTTTTTCATGCAGGCGGGTTTCGCCATGTGCGAGGCCGGGTTCACCCGGGCCAAAAACACCGGCAACATCCTCATGAAGAACCTGATGGACTTCTGCATTGGCACTCCTGTCTACTGGCTGCTGGGCTTCGGCCTGATGTTCGCCGGAGCCGGTCCTCTGATCGGCGGCCTGGACCCCATGGTCCGGGGCGACTACAGTGCCATTTTGCCGGAGGGCGTTCCCCTGTACGCCTTTCTGATCTTCCAGACGGTCTTCTGCGCCACCGCCGCCACCATCGTCTCCGGGTCCATGGCAGAGCGGACGAAATTCATCTCCTATTGCATCTACTCCTTCTGCATCTCCGCCTTCATCTACCCCGTCTCCGGTCACTGGATCTGGGGCGGCGGCTGGCTGAGCCAGTTGGGCTTCCATGACTTTGCCGGGTCCACGGCGGTCCACATGGTGGGCGGCATCTGCGCCTGCATCGGCGCCGCCATCCTTGGCCCCCGGATCGGCAAATACGGCCGGGATGGCAAACCCCGGGCCATCCTGGGTCACAACCTGTCCCTGGGCGCTCTGGGCGTATTCCTACTGTGGTTCTGCTGGTTCGGCTTCAACGGTGCTTCCACCGTCTCCATGACCGGGGACGACACCATCGCCTCTGCCGGTCTGATCTTTGTCAACACCAATATGTCCGCCGCCGTGGCCTGCTGCGTCACCATGATCTACACCTGGCTGCGGTTCAAAAAGCCGGACGTGGGCATGACCCTCAACGCCGCCCTGGCAGGCCTGGTGGCCATCACCGCCGGATGCGACGCGGTCTCCGTGGGCGGCGCCGCCATTATCGGCGCCGTGGCCGGTCTGCTGCTGCCCCTGTCGGTCAGCTTCTTCGACAATGTGGCCAAAATCGATGATCCGGTGGGTGCCATCTCCGTTCACGGTGTCTGCGGCGCAGCGGGCACTCTGCTCACCGGTCTGCTGGCGGTGGACGGCGGGCTCTTCTACGGCGGCGGTATTCACTTCTTCGCCATTCAGTGCCTGGGCGTGGCGGTTACAGCCGCCTGGGCCGGCGTGATCATCACCATCGTGTTCCAGGTGCTCAAGCACACTGTGGGTCTGCGGGTCTCCGCGGAGGAGGAGCTGAAGGGCCTGGACATCACAGAGCACGGCCTGCCCTCTGCCTACGGCGGCTTCGCCTTTGTCTATGACGACACTCCTGACGAGGCTGCGGTGGCCACCGCCCCGGCGGAGACTGAAAAAGCGGCAGTTCCGGTGGAGGCCGCGGTACCGGTGGAGACAGTGTCCTCTCCGGTAAAGGCCTCCGCCCCCGGCGGCGTGAAGATCACCCGGGTGGATATCCTGTGCAAGATGGAGCGGTTCGATGCCCTGAAGCGGGCCATGTTCGACATCGGCATCACCGGCATGACCGCCACCAACGTCATGGGTTGCGGCGAGCAGCGAGGCAAAACCGAGGGCTACTTCCGTGGTGCCAAGGTGGAAGCCACCATGCTGCCCAGCATCCAGGTATCCATTGTGGTGTGCAAGGTACCGGTGGAGCAAGTGGTGGAGACCGCCAAGCGGGTCCTCTATACCGGCCACATCGGCGACGGCAAGATCTTTGTCTGCGACGTGGAAAACGTCATCAAAGTCCGCACCGGCGAAGAGGGCTATGACGCCCTCCAGGACGCCGAGTGAATAAATACACGCTTCTTTCTCTTCAACAGACAGGCGGGACCGGTTCTTTCGGTCCCGCCTGTCTGTTTTTCCACTCTTCCGGGCCGGCTCCCGCATAAAGCCCTGGCGGCGGGGAACACTGACGGCAGAACCTTCCTGGAGGCAAGTTGTATGGAGTATCTCAACGCATTTCTCTGCGGCGGCATTCTCTGCGCCGTGGGGCAGATCCTCATCGACCGGACCCCGCTGACCCCCGCCCGCATTCTCACCGGCTATGTGGTGGCTGGCGTGGTCCTCAGCGCTCTGGGTCTGTATCAGCCCATCGCCGACTGGGGCGGCGCCGGGGCAACCGTTCCTCTGACCGGCTTCGGCCACTCCCTGGCCAAGGGCGTGCGGACCGCCGTGGCAGAGGACGGCTGGCTGGGGGTCTTTACCGGCGGACTCTCCGCCACAGCCGGCGGTATCGCCGCGGCGGTGGTAGCGGGCCTTGTGATGGCGCTGGTGTTTCGACCCGGCGACAAACGTTAATACGAGGGGAAATTTTCTGAACCAGCAGGGCGGGATTTTACCGCCCTGTTGTTCTTTGTCATTTTTTTGTTCTTCTTTTTGGCGGAGCTTCCTGTTATACTAAGGTCGACCAAATTCGACAGAAAGGAACATCCCGCCATGCGCCGCCTCACCGCACTTTTGCTTGCCTGTTTGCTGTTATTCTCTCTGACCGCCTGCGGCGGCTCTCCTTCCACTGTGGAGGACTCTGCCCCCGCCGGTGAAGAGGAAACCTCCCAGGAACCGGAGGAGGAAGCGCCTCCGGAGCCGGAACCCTATGACATCTACGACCCCACGGTGATGCCGGAGGGCGGCATCCGGGACGGTGTCACCTACGCCGCCTACGACGGCATTGTGGAGCATCTGTTCTTCCACCCGGTGGTGGCCTACCCGGAGCTGGCCTTTGATGGGGACAATCAGGCCAACGGTATTGACGACTACATGGTCACTGTGGATGAATACGATAAAATCCTCCAAAGCGTCTATGACAAGGGCTACGTGCTGGTGGATATTAGCGACGTGTGGAGCGAGACCACCGGCGAGGACGGCCAGCCCAAAATGGTGAAGAACACGCTGTACCTGCCGGAGGGCAAAAAGCCGCTGATCCTCTCCTACGACGATGTCAACTACTATGAGTATATGCTGACCAATGGCTTCACCTGGAAGCTGGTCATCGGGGAGGACGGCAAGATCGCCTCCTACGGCAAGGACCCCCAGGGCAATGAGGTGATCAGCCGGGATTTGGACGCCGTACCCATTCTGGACAAGTTTGTAGAGGAGCACCCGGACTTCTCCCCCTTCGGTGCCAAGGGCTGCCTGAGTCTCACCGGCTATGAGGGCATCCTGGGCTACCGCACCCAGACCGACACCCAGAGCTGGAGCGACGCCCAGGAGGCCAACCGTCAGAAGGAGATCGAGGCGGTCAAGCCTATCATCGCCGAGCTCAAGCGCACAGGCTGGACCTTCGGCAGCCACACCTGGGGCCACATCCGCCTGGGCACTAAGTCTCTGGAGTCCATCCAGGCGGACACTCAGCGGTGGTTTGACGAGGTGGGCAGCCTGGTGGGCCCCACCACCATTCTCTTCTACCCCCACGGAGAGCGGCCCGACGGCAACGACTGGCAGAACACCGGGCCGGTATTCCGTTACCTCCAGAGCCAGGGGTTCCGGGTCTTCGCCTCTGTGGGCATCGAGAGCTTCAGCTATATCAAAAAGGACATCTGTGCGGTCATCTGTGATCGGCTCCACCCGGATGGCACCACATTGCGCCACTCCCGGGACCGGTACTTGCAATTTTACGATGCTAAGGATATTATGGATGTAGACGTACGGCCCCAGCGGGAAATCGACTGGGCCTGAAAAAAGGAGGAAACACGTATGAAGCACCGCCTCTGCCTGTTCCTGCTGTCGCTGCTTCTGGTGACGGCGCTGACCGCCTGCGGCTCCGGGGAGAAGGAACCGGAGGTCCCTGCCTTGACAGAGGTGGAGGTCATGACCGACGAGGCGGCCACTGAAGCCCTGTCCGGCTTCCGCCGCCAGGACCTGTTGGACGCCTGGGGTGAGCCCCAGGACGTGTCCGACGCCCTGTCCAGCCTGCGGATGGACCTCTATGACGCCCCCACCCTGGGCGGCTGGGTGGTTATCCAGTACGACACCTCGGACATCACCGACCCAGACACGGAGCTGGACACGCTGCCGGTGGCGGCCGTAGAACTCCAGACCATCGGCTGACGTATTTTTTGAAGGAGTGCTTGCCCATGACCCGTGACGAGCTGAAGGCCGCAGCGGTAGCTATGCTGGACCGGTCCTACTGCCCCTATTCCCATTTCCCCGTGGGCGCCGCCCTGGAGTGTGCCGATGGCACGGTGTTTACCGGCTGCAACATCGAAAATGCCGCCTTCGGCCCCACCATCTGCGCTGAGCGGACGGCAGTGTTCAAAGCCGTCAGTGAAGGGCACCGGGACTTCGTGCGCATTGTGGTGGCAGGCCGGAGCGACGATTTCTGCGTCCCCTGCGGCGTATGCCGCCAGGTGCTGCGGGAATTTGCCCCTGGCATTGAGATCATCTGCCTCAACGGCGCCGGGGAGGAGCGGACCTTTACCCTGCCGGAACTGCTGCCTCACAGCTTCGGGCCGGAGTTTCTGGGTTCCGAGAAAAACTGAATTACATACGGCAAAGCCCGGACGCTCTTGCGTCCGGGCTTTGTTTTATCCAAAATGCAGACATTCCAGGCTCACCGGGCACGGAACACCCGGACAAGCCAATAGATCATATCCCCAAACACCGCCCCCAGCACCACCGGCAAAAACCACACCGGCAGAGGCTTGGCCAGGGCGCACCAGAGGGTGATCCAGGCAAACATAACCATAATCAGGAATTTCAGCGTACTGAGCATATGCCCCAGCAGAGCGTAGACCCGCTCCCGGTTTTCCTCCGTCACTTTGACACCGGTGTTCCAGGCACCGGGGAACTGCTCCACTACGGTCATCAGCAGGTACAAAAGCCAGGCAATCACCGGCAGGATCAGCAGCTCCGCCTTGGAGCCCCAGCGGTCGATCTCCCCGGCCGCGTTAAAGTGCATGGGCACCTCCTGCGGGATATGCCGCCAATAGAGCGCCAGAAATAGCGCTGTTCCCAACAGCACCAGCAGGCTCAGCCGGTTCATGAGCTTGTCCAGAGGATGCTTTTTCACCGTGACCGCCTCCTCTCTTTTCGAGGTCTCTGCAATCAACATACCATACTTTGCCGCCCGCCGCAAGGACGCCGCCACGCTGTGGAAAAGGCCGCCCCGGACAGGGCGGCCTTTTGGTGCGAACCGTATTCCTCACCGGAGGACAGCTCACACCAGCTTTTCAAAATAGAAGAAAGTCTCGTCCTGTCCGTTTTTTCGCATGCAGGAGGAGAGCATCTTGTAGGATGCGGTGTTCTCCTTGTAGCACTTGGCCACCACCCGGCTCAGGTGCACCTTGTACAGCGCCCAGTCCGCCACCGCGGCAAAGGCCTCGGTGCCATAGCCATGACCGGCGTGGGCGGCATCGATCCGGCAACCCAACTCCGCGCCGCCCCGGCAGTCAAAGCGGTAGAGCACCGCCTCGCCAATGAGCTGCCCGTCCAGCCGCACGGCAAAATTCACTGCCTGGCGATTCTCAAAATCCCGCCGGGCCACATCAAAGAAGCTGGTTTCCGTCACAGGGCCGCCCAGACCGCCCACGTCGTCGTAGCCCCACCAGCGGTTGCGCTCCCCATCCAGCACCAGAGCGTTATAGGCGGGAATATCCGCCTCCGTCAGAGCCGACAGGGTCAGCCGATCCGTCTTCAGGACCGGGATGGCTTTCACGTGGCGAATCAGCTCATTCTGGGGCTCAAAACGGTACTTGGGAGCCAGCTCCGCGGGGCCATACTGCAGCTTGGAGGTCCGAAGGCCCCGGTCCGCCGCGTCGTCCTCCCGGTTGATCCACCGGCACCCTTCACCAAAGGCATCCGCCACTGCCTGGACCAGGGCAGGGTAGACGCCGGTGTAAGAGTAGAGGGCCTTCTCAATATGGATGATCAGAGTATCACCGCATTTTTCCGTCATGGACAGGCCGATCAGCTTGTCTCCGTCAAAGAATCCGCCCGTCATGAACCAGGGCTTCCCCACCAGCCTCAGCATCTTTTTGGCCAAAGCCAGCTCGCTTCGGGCCTTGGCATTGTCTCCCTTGGGGAACTCTGCCTCATAGTCTGTCCAGAACTGCTCGATGGCCAGTTCATCCGCCGCCGTCAGGGAGCGAAAGTGTGCCTCCGGCCAACCGGCACGAAATTTATTGATGTGATTGCGCTGGCCGGAGTACCGGCGTCCGGTAAAGAACTGCAGATCCTCCCGGTAGTACACATAGTCCCGCCAGGTGCGCACGTTGCTGACCTGGGCATAGGGATACCGGGCCAGCAGGTGCGGCGCTTTGCACTCCGGCACCACGGAGATCACCGGAGGGATCCCCTTCTCCAGGCAGTATGTCTCAATGGCCTCCAGGGCGGCATCCTCGTCCCCTTCCGGTCCCGGCACCGGGTAATCAAAGACCACCTGTCCGTCGATCTCGTTGCGGACCACCAGGCAGCCCGCCGCCTCGGTCCAGGCGGGCCGCAGGGTGTTCCGCCACATGAGCTTGACGCCCACGGTATACTCGCAGAGGCCGTAATTACAGCTCTGATAATATTTCCGCAGCCTGGCTGCATCCCGTTTTGTCACTGATTGAAACTGTAACATCGTATTAACCTGTCCTTAATTGTGAAATATTTGTCTTTCTACAAAATACACTTTTTCGCTTTCTACCGTGAAAGCACTTGACGGGGTTGGCGGAAAGGAGTATATTTTTAACAGAAATCCATCAAGGAAAGAGGGGAATTTTATGGCAAATGAGCGAGGATCCTGGGGCAGCAATATTGGTTTCCTGTTGGCTGCCATCGGTTCCGCCGTCGGTCTTGGCAACATCTGGGGTTTCCCGTACAAGATGGGCAAGTCCGGCGGTTTTACATTCCTGATCGCATATCTGTTCCTGGCCGTGTTCGTGGGCTTCGTGGTCATGGTCAGCGAGCTGGCCATGGGCCGCAAGGTTGGAAAGGGCGTTATCGGTTGCTATCATACCCTGTCCAGGAAGTTCAAATGGGTGGGCTGGCTGGCAGTATTCTCTCCCTTTATCATCATGAGCTTCTACTCCGTTCTGGGTGGCTACTGCATTGAGTACATGGCTCTGAACATGAGCAATCTGGCCTTCGCCGGCGCAGAGATCAAAACCGGCGCGGACCTGTTCACCGCCATGCTGACCAATCCCTTCGGCTGTGTCGTGTTCACGCTGTTATTCCTGGTGATCTGCTTCCTGATCAACCGGGGTGGCATCTCCGGCGGCATCGAGAAGTTCAACAAGATCGGCATGCCGGCTCTGTTTGTCATGCTGGTGATCATCATCATCCGGGCCGTGACCATGGACGGCGCCGCGGAAGGCCTGAAGTTCATGTTCGTCCCCGGCTACGCCGTCAGCGCCGGCTTCATCGCAGAGTCCCCCAATTTCATCACCGTCCTGGCCACCGCCGGCGGTCAGATGTTCTTCTCCCTGTCCCTGGCCATGGGCGTCATGTTCACCTATGGTTCTTACCTGAGCAAGCAGGAAAACCTGGTGAAAAACTCCGTGGTCATCGTGTTCTCCGACACCTTGGTGGCCCTGATGGCCGGCCTGGCCGTCATCCCCGCCGCCGTGGCCAACGGCATTGCCCAGATCAGCAGCGGCGCCACCGTGATCGACGCGGCCACGGGACTGGAGCGGGCCATGACGCTGGCTGACATCAAGCTCAACGGCCCCAACCTGCTGTTCGTCACTTTGCAAGACGTGTTCAACGCCATGGGCACCGCCGGTCCTCTGTTCGGCGTGATTTTCTACCTGTTGGTGCTGATTGCCGCTATCTCCTCCGCCATCTCCCTGGTGGAAGTGGTCGCCACCTTCTTCCTGGACCGGGCAGCGGAAAAGGGCAAAGTGGGCAACCGTCACAAGATCGTCCTGATCGTGTGCCTGGCCATCACCGTCGAGGCTGTGCTGGTGGCAGTGGACGGCCTGGGCTCCAACGGTCTGTGGGTCCCCGGCCAAGCCACCTTCGGCATCCACACCTGGAACGACTGCTGGCTGGACTTCATGGACATGATGTCCGAGGGCATCGCCATGCCTCTGGGCGCGCTGCTGATGAGCCTGATGGTGGGCTACGAGATCAAGTCCAAAACCGTTCTGGACGAGGTGCGGCTTGGCTGCAATACCAAGATCGACTTCTTCTACAACCTGTGCATCAAGGTCATTACCCCCATCGGCATGATCCTGGTGCTGCTGGGCCAGCTAAACGACTTCGGCTTCATTCACATCTTCGGCTGATCCTGACAAGTACATCACAAAAACGGCGCGGCCCACGGGCCGTGCCGTTTTTTCGGCCTTCATGGTAGTATACTTCAAAAGCAGAGCGAACGCAGTCGTTTTGGCAACAACGACTTTACTTTAGGCCGATATAGGCCATTCCATAGCAGCCGGGACCGGCGTGAGTGCCAATGACGGGGCCCAACTCGTCCTGTGCCCAGTCCCGCAATCCCAATGCCTGCACGCACTTGTCCCGATATCCCTCCATGGTCTCCAGGCACCGGGAATGACCGAAGACCACACAGTGCCGGCTGTCCACCGGATAGTGCTGGGTAAAATCCAGGGTGTAGCTGAAGATTTTCTGGCTGCCCCGCACCTTGCCCACGGCCTTGACCTCGCCGTCCACCAGGGCCACCACCGGGGAGATGTGCAGCATCCCGCCCAGAGCGGCGGCGGAAGCGGAGATCCGGCCCCCCATCTTCAGATATTTCATCGTGCCGATAAAGGCCAAAAACCGCACATGGCGCCGCAATCTCTCCAGTTCGGCGGAGATCTCCGCAGCGGACTTGCCTGCGTCCCGCATCCGCACCGCCTCCCGCACCAGCAGACCCTCGCCGATGGTGGCGTTCAGGGAATCGACCAGGTACAGCCGGTCGCTGCCCTCCTCCAGCATCTCCTTGGCAATGCAGGCAGACTGATAGCAACCGGACAGCCTGGAGGACAGCAGGATAGCCACCACCTCATCCCCACTCTCCAGCAGGGGTGCAAAGGCCTCACAGTATTCCTGCGGGTTCACCTGGGTGGTCTTGGGCAGTATGGACGATGCCGCCTGCTTGGCGTAGAACTGCTCCTTGTCCAGGTCCACACCATCGGTAAAGATACCGTCCTCAAAAATCACCCGCATGCGGATGACGTGGACGTTCAGTTCCCGCAGTTCCTCATTGGTGAGATCGCTGGTGGAATCCGTAATGATCTGGACGGCCATAAGTCCTCCTTCCCCGGCGGAACAGCCCGCCGGTCACTTTTCGGTGCTCAGTTTCACTATATCAAATTCCCCGGAAATTGCAAGGACTTTCCGTTGACACCAGCGGCGTTTTCTGCTTTACTGTCCTTACGTATTTTACATAGAGCTGGAGGGATTTTTATGACGGAATGGGAGCGGATGGTGGCTGGGAAGATCTACTTCCCCGGGGACGCCGCCCTGCTGGAGGCCCGCCAGCGGGCCAGAGTGCTGTGCCGGCAGTATAACGACGCCCTACCGGAGGAGGACGAGCTGCGGGATGAGATCCTGCATCGGCTCCTGGGGTCGGTGGGAAAGGACTGCTGGATCGAGCCCACGCTTCGCTGCGACTACGGCTGCAACATCACCGTGGGCGACACCTTCTACGCAAACTATGACTGCGTCTTTCTGGACGCCGCCCCCATCACCATCGGAAACAACGTGCTGGTGGCGCCCCGGGTGTGCTTTTATACCGCCGGGCATCCCATCGCCTCCTCCGTGCGGAATACAGGGCTGGAATTCGCCGCCCCCATCACCGTCGAGGACGACGTCTGGATCGGCGGCAACGTGACGGTGCTGCCCGGCGTCACCATCGGGAGGGGCACCATCGTGGCCGCCGGATCCGTAGTGACGAAGGACCTGCCGTCCGGCGTCATTGCCGCCGGGAATCCCTGCCGGGTGCTGCGGGCGATCACCGACGCCGACCGGGAGATCTGGGAGGCCCGGCGGATCGCCTACGAGGCAGAGCGGGAAAGCTAAGGGATCTCCATTCCCGGCAGACAAAGCGGCGCGGCATTGGCTGCTTCGCGCCCACTCTTACGGGCAATGCACGGGACTGACACGGCAGTCCATCCCTTCTGCCCTGCCACCGGTCAACCCACTCTCACCTGAAAAAAGGCCGCCCATCCGGGCGGCCTTTTCTTCTGTGCATTTCAGTTCATCTGCTTGCGGCGGCTGAGGTTCATGGTGCCATCCTGCATGGAATTCAGGGAATCCAGGCTCTTGCCAGTACCCAGAGCCACACAGGAGATGGCGTCCTCGGCAATGACGGTATGGATGCCGGTCCGGGCAGTGACCAGCTTGTCGAAGCCAGCCACCAGACTGCCGCCGCCGGTCATGACGATGCCGTTGGTGGAGATATCCGCCACCAGCTCCGGGGGCGTCCGCTCCAGCACGGAGTGGATGGCCTCCATGATCCGCTCCACCGGCTCCTCGAAGGCGTCCATCATCTCCGTGGAGGAGACGGTGACCACCTTGGGCAGGCCCGTCAGCAGGCAACGGCCCTTTACATCCATGGTCTCCTCTTCCTCCTTGGGGAAGACACAGCCGATCTGCTTTTTCATCTCCTCGGCGGTGCGCTCGCCCACCAGCAAGTTGTGCTTGCGGCGCATATACTTTACCACAGACTCGTTGAGCTGGTCGCCGGCGATCTTGATGGAAGCGCTCTCCACCACACCGCTGAGGGAAATCACAGCGATATCAGCAGTGCCGCCGCCGATGTCCACCACCATGTGGCCGTCGGGCTGGGTAATGTCGATACCGGCGCCGATGGCAGCGGCCACGGGCTCTTCGATCAGGTACACCTTCCGGGCACCGGCCTGGATACCCGCATCGATGACGGCACGTTCCTCAACCTCCGTGATACCGGAGGGAACGCAGATGATGACCCGGGGCTTGAAGAAAGACACACCTGCCACCTTATGGATGAACTCCCGCAACATCCGCTCCGTCATGTCGTAGTCGGAGATGACGCCTTCCCGCAGGGGACGGATGGCAATGATGTTGCCGGGGGTACGGCCCAGCATAGCCTGGGCCTCGGTCCCCACCTTCAGCAGCTTGCCCGTGGTCTTGTCCATCGCCACCACGGAGGGCTCGTTCAGCACGATGCCCTTGCCCTTTACATATACAAGTACCGACGCGGTACCCAGATCGATACCGATATCCTTCGTCATGGACATACTTCCACCTCATTTGATCTTTCTCACAGGTATTATGAACGGGTTTTCCCGAACGCAATCATACAAGGTACATTATACTGACAGTTTTCGCCGATTGCAACCCTATTCTTTTCCATCTTTATGAACTTTTTCCTTTTCCCGCGTCAGCGCCACAGCGGCGCAGACCACTTCGGCGGCCCCGGCGTCCCGCAGAGTCCGGGCGCACTCGGCCAGCGTGGAACCGGTGGTGCAGATATCATCCACCAGCAGTACCCGTCTGCCCTGGATTCTGCCCACATCCATAGGCTCATAGACTCCCAGCACGTTGGCCCGGCGGGCGGCGGCCTCCGTCAGCCCCGACTGGGCAGGGTTGTCCTGAACCTTACGCAGCAACCGCTCCGGCTTCACGCTCCAGACCCGGCAGGCGGCTCTGGCCAGCAGCTCCGCCTGGTCGTAGCCCCGTTTCCGCAGCCGGCGGCGGCTGACCGGCACCCAGGTGACCACGTCGAATTCACCGGAGAAGTGTTCCGCGGCGCATTGGGCGATCAGCTCTCCCAAAGGCTCCGCCGCGGCGGAGGCACTCTGGAATTTGAAGCGCAGCAGCCCGTCTCTGGTCAGGTCCTCATACCACAGCGGCGCGGCACAGACAGTCCCGCCGGGCAGGCTCCGCAGGCCCTGGTCCCCTTCGGTCCAGGGCAGGGCTTTTTCACAGCTCGGGCAGATGCCCCGGGTCTCCTGGACCTTGCCGCAGAAGGGGCACTTGGGTGGAAACAGGAGGTCCAGAATGGCGTCCAACAGCTTCATCTCTCGGTCAAAAGTTCATCGTAGGTGGTGCCCAGGGCGTCCCGAATCGCCCGCAGTTGAGTGGCGCGGATATGCTGCTTTCCCCGCTCGATTTTCACCAGAGTTTCCCGGGACATCTCCACACCCTCCAGTTGTAGCAGGCGTACCAGCTCCACCTGTTTGATCTTCTTTTCTTTGCGGATACGGCGGATATTGGCACCAATCGCAATGTCCTGCTTGATTTTTTGTTCCTCCATATCAGCCTCCGTAAAAGGACCTGTTTCGGTCCACTTTGGCTATATTTTATGGAGAAGTGCAAAAATAATGGGACCCAAACGGGTCCTATTTTAGGAGTCGTCCGGTTTCCCGGAAGGCCGGGTAGGCTGCGGCGTCCCCGCGGAATCCGCCCCCATTTTCTTTTGTCTTGGCAAAAGAAAACCGCCAAGACAAGAGGCCGGCCCGCTGGGCCGGCCTCTTGTAAATACGGGGGTCGTGCGAATCGGTGCGGCAATTGACGATGGCCCCGTCGACCTTGCGCCGTACCGCTTCCTCCAGGAACTGCGTTCCCGCATAACCACTGCGGCGATTGGTGGGGGTGGTAGTCGAATTTGACCTGCTTCGATTTCCGCGCCTTCCGCTTTACCCGCAAGGGGTACGCCGCATCCGTAAGGCAGCAGAACTGCCAACGGCTGCGCAGCCGTCAGGCGCTGACCAGGCGTTCACCGGGACGTCGGTACCATCACTCCCCGCTGTGAGCCAGCCGCCACCGCAGGCCGGAGTACCGCTTCTGCCGGCGGTCGTTGGCCGCCATGGCCCGGATGGCGGCATCGTCCCCCACCACGATCAAAAGCTCCTTGGCCCGGGTCAGGGCGGTATACAGCACGCCCCGCACCATCAGGGACTGGGCCGCCGGCATAGCGGCAAGCACCACGCAGCGGTACTCGCTGCCCTGGGCCTTATGGACCGTCTGGGCATAGGCCAGATCGATCTGGCTGAGCTGTTCCGCGCCGTAGACGGCGCTGCGGCCATCAAAATCCATCTCCAGCCACTCGCCGGAGGGGTCGATCTTCAGAATCTTCCCCACATCTCCATTGAACATGCCGGTGCCCACAGTGCCGTCGGGCTTCTCCCACACCACGTCGTAGTCGTTGCGGGTCTGCATGATCCGGTCCCCCTCCCGGAACAGCCGCTCGCCCCATACCAGCTCCCGCTTGTCCTCTGCCGGCGGGTTCAGCGCCGCCTGAAGGCAACGGTTGAGATTGATGGTACCAGTGGGCCCCTTTCGGGTGGGGGTCAGTACCTGGATCTGGTCCGCGGGAATCCCCATTTTCTCCGGCAGGCGGCTGCCGCACAGCTCCACCACCGTGGACACCACCCGCTCCGGGTCCCGGCGGCACAGGAAGAAGAAATCCCCCTGGTCGTTGGTCAGTTGGGGCGGCTGACCCAGATTCACCGCGTGGGCATTGCGGATGATGGCGGACTCCGACGCCTGGCGGAACACCTCCCGCAGGAACACCGTCTCCACCTTGCCGCTGCGGATCAGGTCCGAGAACACGTTCCCCGCTCCCACGGAGGGCAACTGATCCGCGTCTCCCACCAGGACCAGCCGGGTGCCGGGCCGCAGGGCCCGCAGCAGTGCGTCGAACAGGGTCAAATCCACCATACTCATCTCGTCCAGGATAACCGCATCAGCCTCCAGAGGCTCCTTCTCCGATTTGGTAAAGGTCACCTCCCCGGTGCTCTCACTCCAGCTCATACCCAGCATCCGGTGGATGGTCTGGGCCTCCCGGCCGGTCAGCTCGCTCATGCGCTTGGCGGCCCGGCCCGTGGGAGCCGCCAACAGAATGTCCAGTCCCATCTTCTCCAACAGCGCCACAATGCCCCGCACCGCCGTGGTCTTGCCGGTGCCGGGGCCGC
>URXS01000035.1 GCA_900551885.1 uncultured Oscillibacter sp. | reverse complement strand
CACAGCGCCGACGACGCCCTGGCCCTGGGCGCCCGGGTGGAGGCCCTGAGAGGGAATTGAAAAAATTTGCAGATTCTTTACGGGTCCGCCCCTGCCTTTGACGGGAGCGGACCATTTTTTCCCTGTTCAGACCTGGGCTGGGGGTGGCATTTCGGGGCAAGCTGTGATAAAATCACAAAATGTACCGTCTGTGACCGCTCCCCAAGGAGCGGCTGCTGGGAAAACGGAAGGAGAACCGCATGATTAAAATTACAACCGACTCGACCTGCGATCTGCCGGCCGAGCTGCTGGAACAACACAACATCACTGTCCTGCCGCTGGGTATCGTCAAGGCGGGCAAGCTGTATCAGGACGGCGTGAACATCTGCACGGCGGACATCGCCGCCCATGTGGACGCCGGCGGAGAGATCACCACCACCAACGCCGTCAATGTGGCGGACTATGAGACCGTATTCCGCCGGGAGACGGAGCGGTATGACGCCGTCATCCACATCAACATCGGCATGGGCTTTTCCTGCTGCCATCAGAACGCCAAGCTGGCGGCGGAGGAGGTGCCGGAGGTCTACGTGGTGGACTCCAGCAACCTCAGCATGGGCCACGGCATGGTGGTGCTGGCGGCGGCCGAGGCCGCCGAGGCCGGCAAGTCCGTGGCGGAGATCCTCGCCCTGCTGGATGATCTGATTCCTCGGGTGGAGATCAGCTTCGTACTGGACCGTCTGGACTACATGAAGAAGGGCGGCCGCTGCTCCGCCGTCACGGCCCTGGGCGCCAACCTTTTGAAGCTGCACCCCTGCATAGAGGTCATTGACGGCAAGATGTCCGTGGTGAAAAAGTACCGGGGCTCCATGGAGAAGGTGGTGGGCGAGTATATCCGGGACCGGCTGGCGGGCCGGACGGACATCGATACCAGCCGCGTCTTCCTGGTGGACACCTGCCGCACCCCGGGCCTCACCGAGATTGCCCGGCAGCTCCTGGAGGAGGACGGCCGCTTCGGTCAGATCATCCAGGGCAAGGTGGGCTGCACCGTTTTCTGCCACTGCGGCCCGGACACCCTGGGCCTGGTGTTCCTGCGGAAATAACCAAATATGGGCATAAAAAAGACAGGGGGCAAAAGCCCTCTGTCTTTTTTATGAGAGTGTTTACTTGACGGCGATGGCCTCGATCTCGCACAGCACGCCCTTGGGCAGTTCCTTCACCGCCACGCAGGAGCGGGCGGGCTTGGAGGTGAAGTACTTGGCGTACACCTCGTTGAAGGCGCCGAAATCGCCCATGTCGGCCAGGAAGCAGGTGGTCTTGACCACGGACTCCAGGGTCACGCCGGCGGCCTCCAGAATGGCGGCCACGTTCTTGCAGCTCTGCTCGGCCTGGGCGGCGATGCCCTCGGGAGCGACGCCGGTGGCGGGGTCTACGGGAATCTGGCCGGAGGTGAACACGAACTCGCCCACGGTCCAGCCCTGGGAGTAGGGGCCGATGGCGCCGGGGGCGGCGGTGGTGGAAATGACGGTCTTATTCATTGGAATCGTCCTCCTCAGCAATAATAGGTATACCTATCATATCATACCCCGGGGAAAAGTCAATTGCTTCCAGGGCCTTTCTGCCTGGGAAACGTGCAGCGGGCGCTTGAGCGCGGCGCCGGATTGTGGTATTATAGACGGGAAAATTACAACGAAGGGCCCGGCTTGCCGGGCCGGAGGAGGTACTATATGGACTGCTTTCGGCAGACCCTGACGGACAACAGCTACACCCGTCAGGTAGAGATGAACTTTGCCGGCTGCGACCGCTTTCAGCGCTCCCGGGTGGGCACACTGCTGAGCCTGGCGGCGGCTGCCGCCGGATATGACTACGATGCCCGGGGATTGACCCACGACAAGCTCTGGGCCAGTCGGGAGGTGTTCCTGCTGTCCCGGATCGCCCTGAAGATCCAGGATTGCCCCAGGGTCCGGGACGTGCTGGATGTGACCACCTGGGAGGACGGCACCAAGGGGGCCCATATGCAGCGGGTCTATGAGATGCGGGACCAGACCGGCGCCCTGCGCTGCGCCATCCGCAGTGACTGGGTGCTGGTGGACCCTGAGACCCGGCGGATCCTGCGGCCGGAATCCTTCACCGCCAAGAAGCTGGGCACCTGCCCGGTGGAGATCGACTGCCCACCCACCCGGAAGGTGCTGCTGCCCCGGCAGGGGCTGGAGGAGCTGGGAAGCCGCCCGGTCCGCTGGTCGGACCTGGACGGCAACGGCCACCTGTACAGCGGCAACTACGGCGACATCATCTGGGACTTCCTGCCCGCGGACCTGCGGGAGCGGGTGCCCCGGACCTTCTACATCAACTACAGCCGGGAGGCCACGCTGGACCAGGAGCTGCGGCTGCTGGGGCAGCGGGAGGGGGACGACGTCTATCAGATGGAGGCCATGGGCCCCAACGGGACCTGCTTCACCTGCCGGTGTGAATTCTGAATCGGAGCCTTTTGACAAGCGCCTCCGGCCAATGCCGGGGGCGCTTCCTGCTGCCAAGAGCGTCTGTTCCGGCTGAGCCGTATGCAGCCGTGGGATGCAATCATATGCTGCCGGGAGACCGCGGCAATCAAAGATGTCATGGAAACATCGTTGCAGTATTGACCGGATAGTTAAAATTTGGTAAAAATAAGGGGAGGTATGTGGACAGGAGGTGTTTTTATGGAGGCTGACCGGTTTTCTGTGGAGACGTGTTCCCATCAACTGACTGACGAAAGGGAAGAGGCGCTGGTAGTGGAGCAGATCAAGTACCTGCAAAGTGAGCTCTGCTCCATACAGTCCTCTTTCCTGGCCATCATTTCTGTTTCCCTGGGCGCCTATGGCCTGATCATCTACTATGCGCTGTCCCAGGATGTGGCCTGGCTGTTCGTTCTGCTGCCCTTTCTGTTCTCCCTGAGCTTTTACAATATCCTGAAGTACACAGCCAAGATGATGGGGCTTGACGCCTACGTGAGTTACCTGGAATCGCTGGTCAATGTGGCCCACCAGAAGACCCTCTTCCGCTGGCAGAGTTATCTGATCTACGCAAACGGCTTTTCGTTCGGCGGCACGGTCCTGCAGCTTCCCTGCTATTTTGCGATCCTGGTGTTCATCATCTACAAATTTGTCACCAGCATGGAAACGCTGGACCTGTCGCCTCTGCTTGCGGCGATCATATGGTTTTTGTTCGCCGCGCAGATCGTGGGACTGCTGTGCATGTGCTTTCTCACCATGACCCAGTACGGCTGTGTAAAGGAACTGTGCGGAAAGATTCCCCTCACGTTTGAAGGGGAGCAGCCGGATGTGTTTCACACGGAGAGGCCCCTCGCACTGGAAAAGCTTCGGACCCGGTACCGGCAGGCATATATCAAAAAACACGGAGGGCCGCCTCCGCCATCCTACCTCGGGAAGCTGTATGTAAACATAAAGAGAGCGCTGAATCTGCTGGAGGATGATGCGGACGATTCCCCGCGGCACCCCCGGAAATAAGAAGTCCGCGAGCCGGTTTTCCCGAGACCTGTCGCGCTGCGGCGGCCGCCTCTGACGATTTAAAAGCAAAAGAGAAGGACATCCGGAGGGATGTCCTTCTCTTTTGTCAGTTATTCCGTCACGGCAGCCCTGAGCCGGGCCAGGTCCTGTTGGTCCGGATGGCTGATGGCCCGGTCAAAGTTTTCCAGCATGGCGGTGCGCCGGGGGCTGTCCTCCATGGCTGCATAGCGGTCCCGCACCGTCTGGGGCATTTTTCCCTGGCACATATAAGTTCCCACCACCGAAACGCCGGTGGGCAGATTTTCCTTCACCCGGCCCAGGATCTGGGTAAAGTAGGCGGGGGCGCCGCCAAATCCGGCGGTGCCGAAGAGGAACACCTTCTGGCCTGTCAGACCCTGTAAAAACCGGGCGATCTCCTCATCACAGGTGCCCTTGTCCGTCCAGAAGCCCACATAGATCATCTCTGCTCCCAAAGCCCTGGAGTTGGGCTCACCAAAATAAAGACACTCCTCCCGGGGCAGGGCCTCCCGGATGGCCTGGGCCAGCAGGGCGGTGTTGCCGGTGCGGCTGCTGTAAACGACGGCGTAGCTCATTTCGTTTCCTCCTTCTCATAAATACAGTGGACGCCCTGGTGGGCCATCATGCCTCCCAGGCACTTCTTGTTGCAGCGGACACAGCGGTGAATGTTTCCCACCTGGCCGGAGCAGACCTTGCTGGGCCAGTCCGGGTCGGCGATGAGCTGCCGGCTCATGGCGGCGCAGTCGATTCGCCCGGAGCGGAGCTGCTCCTCCACAAAGTCCGGGTCGGTAAGACCTCCTACCCCGCAGATCGGCAGCTTGGTGAGCTGGCGCACCTGGTCGCAGAACTTCAGAAAGCAGCCCTCCGCTCCGAATTCCGGGTGGTTTTTGGGAGGGATGGTATCGGTGAGCTCCCCGTGGTCAGCCAGGGTCACATGGAAGCTGGTGACTCCCGCCTGTTCCAGCAAGGGCACAAAGATGGGCAATTCCTCCTCCAGCACCCCGGCGTTGCCGTAGTGGGGATTCTCCTGGCGCACGGCCAGCTTGTAGTCGATGGGCACATTGGGCAGACGGCGGCGGATGGCGGACACCGCTTCCACGGCGAAACGGGCCCGGTTTTCGGGGCTGCCGCCGTAGCGGTCGGTGCGGTGGTTGAAGAGGGAGGAGCTGAAGCTGCCGCACATCCGGTCTCCGTGGACCTGGACCATGTCAAAGCCCGCCTGGATGGCCAGCTCCGCCGCTCTGCCGAAGGCGTCGGTGATCTCCCTGACCTTCTCCTCCGGCAGGCCGGTGATATAGGGGCCAACCTGCTGGTTCAGCAGGGGCCGCAGCTCCTCCATGGAGATCCGCTTGGTGAGCACGCCGGGGATGTATTTCACCATGCCCTTGAGATTGGAGTCGGACTGGTGGAGCTGGGCGCACAGCTTACACCCATAGGCGTGGACGGTGTCGGCCAGGGCCTTGTAGAAGGAAAAGCCCTTCTTGCTGTACAGGGAGGGGCCGAAGCCGTGGGGCAACACCGGCACGTCGCCGATGATGATCATGGCGCAGCCTCCGGCGGCGATCTTCTTCAAACGTTCCATCAGCTCCTCCTGAGGGAGCCCCAAGCTGGTGGGCGCAAAGATGATCCGGTTTTTTAAGGTCAGCTCGCCGTAATTCAGGGGGCTGTTGATCATTTCGTACATGTGGAAGTCGCTTCTTTCTTCATAACTTTTGCCAGGAGGGTGAAGAGCTGTTCCCGCTCTGATTCATCCAGGGCGGCCAGAGCCTGTTTGTCCCAGTCGAAAAAGACCTGGTGGCTCACCTGGAAGGCCTGCTGCCCCTTGGGACTCAGAGCCAGGTGGTATGCCCGGCCGGACTTCTCCCGGGTGAGGAAGCCCTCCTCCACCAGCTTGGTGACGCAGCGCTGGGAGTAGCCCCAATCCAGCCCCAGGGCCGCCGTCAGCTCCGCCTGGGTGCAGTCCGGGTGCTTGCCTACGTAGATCACCGGGAACAGGGACCCAAAGTTCAGTCCCAGCTTCTGGAGCTGCTGGGTGGTATAGGCTGTAAAGCTGCGATGAAACACAGTGGCGTAGTAGGCCAGGGTCTGGAACATGAAACAGTCACTCCTTTTTCTTGACTTAGTCAAGTATACACGAGTTACTTGATAAAGTCAAGTAAAAATCATAAAAAAATCAGAGCAGGGGGTTCCCTGCTCCGATGATGGTGCGAGTGGCGATGCAGAACTTGCGGTTTCCGTCAAAGAAAACCAAATCAAAGCCCAGCGAAGCGGGTTCGATTTGGAGAGGAGGAGCAGCGGTGTGAGCGCGCTCTGCCTTTTGTAAAAAAGTCGGAGCAAGCGATACAAAAGCTTGCTCCGACGATGGTGCGCGAGGCGGGACTTGAACCCGCACGTCCGTAATGGACACTAGAACCTGAATCTAGCGAGTCTGCCAATTCCACCACTCGCGCATATGATCGGATTGACCGTCCGGGAAACGGACTGGTGCGGCTGACGGGATTTGAACCCACACGTCGATTCGACACCAGCACCTCAAGCTGGCCTGTCTACCAGTTCCAGCACAGCCGCAAATTTCGCATCCCCTAAAAAAGACTGCTTGATTATTATAGCCAGAACCAAACCGGATGTCAACCTTAAATTTTCCTTTTTCCCGAAAAAATTTCCCCGCTCCCCTCCCCGCCAGCACTGCCGGCGGGGAGGGGAAAACGCTCAGCGGTTTTCCATGGGCGTATAGGAACGGTGCTCCTCCACGCACTCGTAACGGGGCCGGATCAGCTTGCCGCCCACAGACAGCTCCTCCATCCGGTGGGCGCTCCAGCCGGCGATACGGGCCACGGCGAACAGCGGTGTGTACAGCTCCATGGGCAAGCCCAGCATCTCATAGACGAAGCCACTGTAAAAGTCGATGTTGGTGGACAGAACGGACTTGTGCTGCCGCTCCATCAGCAGCTTCTTGCCGATCCGCTCCACGTTGCCGTACAGGGCCAGCTCCGCCTGGCGGCCCTTTTCCTCCGCCAGGTGGGTCACGTAGTTGCGGAATACCTCGCACCGGGGGTCGGTCTTGGTGTACACGGCGTGGCCCAGGCCGTAGATCAGTCCGCTGCGATCAAAGGCCTCCTTGTTCAGCATCCGGGTCAGGTAATCGGCCACGCAGTCATCGTCATTCCAATCCCGGACGTTCTCCTTGATGTCGTCCATCATGGCCATGACTTTGCTGTTGGCGCCGCCGTGGCGGGGACCCTTCAGCGACGCCATGGCCGCGGCAATGGCGGAGTAGGTGTCGGTGCCGGAGGAGGTGACCACATGGTTGGTGAAGGTGGAGTTGTTGCCGCCGCCGTTGTCGGCGTGGAGCACCAGAGCCACGTCCAGTGTCCGGGCTTCCAGCTCCGTGTAGCTGCGGTCCTCCCGCAGCATCCGCAGGAAGTTCTCCGCGGTGCTGAGTTCGGGCTTGGGCACATGGATGAAGAGGCTTTCCCCATTGCTGTACCGCCAGGCCTGATAGGCGTAGATGGCCAGCACCGGCATGTTGCTCATGAGTTGCAGGCTCTGGCGCAGCACGTTCTCCAGGGAGATATCATTGGGCTTGTCGTCATAGCAGAACAACGTCAGAATGCCCCGCTGCATGGTGTTCATCAGATCCTTGGGGGGCGCCTTCATAATCACGTCCCGGAAGAAGTTGGTGGGCAGCGTCCGGTAGGAGGCCAGTTGACCGCAGAAGTCCTGAAACTGACCTGCCGTGGGCAGCTCTCCGAACAGCAGCAGATACGCCGCCTCCTCTATAAATTGTCGGAAAAAGTTTGAATTTTGCCCTTGCATCCCAGAAGGTCCAGGATTCGAATTCCTTCGAGTCCACCATAGAAATAACCACACCTTTCGGTGTGGTTATTTCTATAAACGCAGTTTTTCCCGGATGGAAGCTTTTATCCGATTTCCTCCATGCACCGCTACAGTCAAAAAACACTCGTTCTCCCGGGCTTTTGCCGCCGGATGCCGACTGGCCAGAGATCCGCGCAGGGGAACGGCTTTTTCCTCAGGGCAGATGGATTGTTACCGGCCGGCCGGTCCGCCAGGCCTCGGTGGTGGCGTAGCCCACGGCAGTGGAGCGGACGCCGTCATAGACGGTGGTGCCGGGCTTGCGGCCGGTGCGCACGCAGTCTACAAACTCCTGCATCTCCAGCAGGTACGCCTCCCGGAACCGCTCCGGGAAGGAGGTCACACACTCGGCCCGAATGCCGCCGGGGCCGTACACCCGGGCCAGGTTCTTCTCCGGCACGGCGGAGATCCGCAGCGTGCCCTCCGTGCCCACGATCTCCGTCTCCACATGGTAGCCATAGGGGCAGGTGCGGCCCACATGGACCGTGCCCATGGCGCCGTTTTCAAATTTGAATACCGCCAGACCCGTCTCGTCGTCTCCTGCCTGCCGGAACTCCGGGTGCTTGAAGGTGGCACCCAGGGCGTAGACCTCCGCTGCCTCACTGCCCAGGAACCAGCGCATCAGGTCGATATCGTGAATGGCGGCGTCCAGAAAGATACCGCCGGAGTTTTTGCAGAAGCGGATGGCGTCCTCCACCACCGCCTCCGGGTCCAGGCCGGTGGCCTTCACCAGATAGGGTATGCCGATGACTCCCGCCTCCACCTGCCGTTTGGCGTAGGCGTAGGAGGGGTCATACCGCCGCATGAAGCCCAGCATGAAGGTCAGCTCCGGGTGCCGCTCCACAGCCGCCTGGGCCTGGAGGCACTGGTCCAAGTCCACCCCCAGCGGCTTTTCCGAGAAGACGTGCTTCCCGGCGTCCAGGGCAGCTTCGATTTGCCAGCAGTGCTCTGAGGAGGTGGAGATCACCGCCACGGCATCCATCTCTGCCTCTGAGAGCATCTGGTTGAAATCTGTATACAGGGCCGTCACACCCAGTTCCCGGGCGTATTCCAGGGTCTCCAAGCGGGTGGTGCAGGCGGCCACCAGCCGGGCACCGGGGATTTTGCAGGCGATATTCTCTGCATGGACCCGGCCCAGGCGGCCAAGGCCCACGATACCAATACGCAGGGTATCCATGGTGATCTCCTCCTGTTTGATTCAGAATGTGCCCCTACCGGGGCTAAAAAGGCCGCCCAGTGGGCGGCCTTATGTGTTTTTATTCCACTTCCAGATGGACGGAGGTGTGGTAGACCGGCTCCACCAGGCCGGGGATGGACACCGCATCGGTGAAGTACACCTCCGGCACCTCCTCTTTCAGCAGGGAGACGATGTAGGGATGGGGCCGCTCGTCGGGGCGCCCCGCAGCCACGCAGACCACTGCAATCTTTGGATGCAGCAGATGCAGCAGCTTCCGGGTGGTGGAGGACAGGGAGGCGTGGTGAGGTACCTTCAGGATGTCACAGGGGGTGGCGCTGGCAGTCTCCCACATGTGGGCGTAGGCGTCGCCGCCCAGGACGATTTCCTTCCCGTGGTAGTACAGCCGCTGGCGCAGGCTGGACACGTTCATGGACTTGCCCCAGTGGATCAGGTCGTAACCATCCTGCACACCCTGGAAGGCGCTGTCATAGACCACCTTCTGCCGGGGATACAGGGCGGGTTCGCCAAAGAGAATGTCCATGGACAAATCCTCTGTCAGCCGGCGGTGCCCCATCCGGTCACCCGGCAGCACGGTTACCCGTTTCACCTGCCCCGGATGGCTCCGCAGGGCGGAGGCGTATATCTCCACACAGCGCATCAGATTCCGGGCGGCCCGGGGCAGAGACATGTCCCGGTCAGGCTCCAGGGGCGGCGCCTCCAGCGGGGGCAGATAGGTGCAAACCAGCTCGTCCACCTCTGCCGCGTCCAGCACCCGGCCAAGGCCGCCGATGTGGTCCCGGTGGAAGTGGGTCAGCACCAGCAGGTCCAGTTTCGTGACCCCCTCTTTTCGCAGGAAGTCCCCGGCGTAAATACGGCAGGAGCGGTCGTCCTCCAGAGGCGGGTGGTCGTCCCGCACCAGGCAGTCGTGGCCGCAGTCCACCATCATGGCGAACTTGTGCCGATTCCCCTCCATTTCCCGAATCAGAATGGAGTCGCCGTTGCCCACGTTGATGAAATCCAGTGCCAGCATCCCCAGGCCCCCTCCTGCTGTTCAATTTTAAATGGTTGGTACTAAGATAGCACAATTTCCCAGCCGAGGCAATCGAAAACGCAAACGCTTTCCGCCAAAATTCCCCTGAAAAAATTGGTTAAACTGCAAAAACCGCCCCACCTTTCGGCGGGACGGTTTTTGCAATTTTCACAGTTTCCGCAAGGCATCCACCAGGGCGGTCTTGCCCTCGGTCTTCTCGTCCTTCATCTTCACGATCCGGGCGGGACTGCCGGCCACGACAGCTCCGGGGGGCACGTCATCGATGACGACCGCGCCGGCGGCCACCACGGCGCCCTTGCCGACCCGGATTCCTTCGATCACCACGGCGTTGGCGCCGATGACCACGTCGTCCTCAATGACCACAGGGGTGGCGGAGGCAGGCTCCACCACACCGGCCAGCACGGTACCGGCGCCGATGTGGCAGTGGTCACCCACCATGGCCCGGCCGCCCAGGACGGTACCCATATCGATCATGGTGCCCTTGCCGATGACAGCACCGATGTTGATGACGGCGCCCATCATGATAACGGCGCCCTCGCCGATCTCCACCTTCTCCCGGATGATGGCGCCGGGCTCGATGCGGGCCTTGACGCCCTTCAGGTCCAGCAGGGGCACGCCGGAGTTGCGGCGGTCGTTTTCCACCACACTGTCGGTGATCTTGCCGGCGTTGGCCTCCAGAATGGGGCCCAGTTCTCCCCAGTCGCCGAAGACCACGTAGCTGCCGCCGCCCTGGGCGTTGGTGGAGCCGAAGACCTTGGCGGTACCGAAGTCCACAGGGGCGGTGGTGTTGACGTAGACCTTCACCGGGGTCTTTTTCTCAGAATTGGCAATATAATCAATAATTTCCTGGGCGTTCATAGTCACTCTCCAAACAAGATTTTTTGCAGATCATAGACCCCATTGGGCTTTCCCGGCAGCAGCCGGGCCATGTGCAGGGCACCGTTGACGAAGATCTGACGGCTGGCGGCCCGGTGGGTGAACTCCAGCTCCTCGTCGGGGCCGAAGAAGTGGACCGTGTGGGTGCCGGCCACAGTGCCGCCCCGCAGGGCGTGGATGCCGATTTCGTCCTTCTGCCGCTTGCCGCAGTTGCCCTCCCGGCCATATACCGGCCGCAGGGCGTGCTGGGGGTCCAGAGCCTCCACCAGCAATTTGGCGGTGCCGCTGGGGGCGTCGGCCTTCTGATTGTGGTGGGTCTCGGTGATCTCGATGTCGAAATCCGGTTTCAACACGCCGGACACCGTCTGCAAAGCCCGGTACAATACCGCCACACCCAGGGAGAAATTGGCGCTCCAGAGGACCGGGGCCGCCGTGCCCAGGGAACGGATCAGCTCCATGTCCCGTGGGGTATAGCCGGTGGTGCCGGACAACAGGGGCGTTCCGGTGCGGCGGACGTAGGAGGCGATCTCCGGCAGGGCCTCCGGGCGGGAGAAGTCGATCACCACGTCGGCCACCTTGCCCAGCCGGCCCAACTGGTCCAGATCATCATGACCGAAGGCCGCCTGGATCTCGTCCCCGGCAGCGGAAGCCGTCTCCCGGATCAGTTTGCCCATTTTGCCACGGCCGATGAGAATGTATTTCACAGCAGTCCCGCCTCCCGCAGCGTGTTGCGCAGGGTCTCGGTGTGCTCCGGGCTCATCTCGCACAGGGGCAGCCGCATGGGACCCACGTTCAGACCCATCAGGTTCATGGCAGCCTTGACGGGGATGGGGTTCACCTCGATGAACAGGTCGTTCATCAGCTTCAGGTACTTCAGGTGGTTGGCCACGGCCCGGGCCTGGTTGCCGCCCAGGTAGTCCGCCACGATCTCATGGCACATCCGGGGCATGACGTTGGCGTAGACGGAGATGACGCCGCTGCCGCCAATGCTCATGAGCGGCACGGTGATGTCGTCATTGCCGGAGTACAGAGCAAAGTCCGGCCCGATGCAGTGAGCGATCTTCATGGCATAGGACATATCGCCGCTGGCCTCCTTGATGCCGGCGATGTTGGGGTGACGGCTGAGCTTCTCCACCACGGAGACCGGGATGGAGCAGCCGGTGCGGCCAGGGACGTTGTAGAGGATGCTGGGAATGTGGACCGCGTCCGCCGTCTCGGCGAAGTGGCGGTACATGCCCTCGGGATTGGCCTTGTTGTAGTAGGGGGAGATCAGCAGCAGGGCGTCTGCTCCCATGTCCTGATACTGGATGCTCTTTTCCACCTGCGTGGCGGTGCAGTTGGAGCCGCTGCCCACGATCACCGGCACCCGGCCGTTCACCACCTTGATGGTGTGGGCCACTACGGCGGCGTCCTCCTCGTGGGACATAGTGGAATATTCGCCGGTGGTGCCCAGGGTCAAAATGGCGTCGGTGCCCTCGGCGATCTGCCGTTCCAGCAGATTGGTCAAAACCTCGAAATTGACGCTGCCGTCCTCATGGAACGGCGTGATCATAGCCACGATGGATCCCTGCAGATGTTCGAACTTCATAATGTGTGCCCTCCATACTTTCTTTTTTCGCGGGCCAATGGCCCTGGCCCCGCCCCACCCGGGCGGCGGGAGCAAAATAAAAAGTCGGTAGAGACACGCCCCTACCGACAGCTCCCGCGCGAATGCACGGAGTGACCTGTTAGCGGATAGCGCCCCCGCGGTGGAAACCGCGGACAGTCCCGCAGGTATTTCCCACGGGCCCACCTCCCGCCCATACCTGAGCGGAAAGTTCGGCGGACTTGCTTCCGCCATGTTCCTCGCCCGTCGGCTCCCATGGCATCGTCGCATCCGCGCCTCTATCTCATTTTCAGACATCATAACACCATCGGGCAGTGGTTGCAAGAGAAAAATTCAAAAATTCCCCAGTCTTTCCGGAATCTCTCTTGTGGAAAGCGACAAAATCGTCGCCGCCCCTTGTTCCACGGCCCGGCGGCGTGGTATATTGATGACAGTGAGTTTTCTGTGTGCAAGGAGGTCCTTTTCATGTCCGTGGTCGACTACCGCCGCCATCTTCACCGCATCCCGGAGCTGGACAATCAGCTTCCCCAGACGGTGGCGTACGTCCGCTCCCTGCTGGAGCCCCTGGGGTGCAAAATCTTTTCCCCCATCACCGGCAGCGTCTGCGCCTGGTTCGACGCCGGGCAGAACGAGAGCGTGGCCTTCCGGGCGGATCTGGACGCCCTGCCGGTGACGGAGCAGACCGGTCTGCCCTATGCCTCTGAACATTGTGGAATCATGCACGCCTGTGGCCACGACGGCCACACCGCCATGGTGCTGGCTCTGGCGGAATACGTGGCCGCCCATCTGCAGGAGCTGCCCCGGAACGTGCTGCTGATCTTCCAGCCCTCAGAGGAGACCACCGGCGGCGCCGGCAAGCTGTGTGAGGCCGGTGTGCTGGAGCGGTACCGGGTCCGGCGGATCTTCGGGCTGCACCTGTGGCCGGGACTGGAGGCAGGCGTCGTGGCCTCCCGGCCGGGTCCCCTCATGGCCCGGTCCAACGAGGTCACCGTCACCGTGGAGGGCCACAGCGTCCACATGAGCCGGGCCAGCGAGGGCAAAGATGCCCTGACAGCGGGCATTGCCTATCTCCAGCGGGCCTACGCCATGATGGAATCCCTGCCCCCGGCGGAGCCCCGGGTCCTGCGGTTCGGCAAGATGGTCTCCGGCACCGTCCGCAACGCCATCAGCGGCCACACAGTGCTGGAGGGAAGCCTGCGTACATACCGGGAGAGCACCTTCCGCTTCTGCCGCCGCCAGCTCCAGGACATCGGCAAGGCCCTGGAGGAAGAGACCGGCTGTACCGTTACCGTCCATCTCAGCGAGGGGTATCCGGCGGTCTGGAACCACGAGGAGCTGTATGCCCATGTGGCGGCCCGGCTGGGAGCCGACGCTCCCCGGCTGATGGAGGCTCCGGTGCTGGCGGCGGAGGACTTCTCCTTCTACCAGCAGTACACTCCCGGCGTGTTCTTCCTGCTGGGCGTGGGGGACACGCCCCAGCTCCACGCACCGGAATTTGCCTTTGACGACGAGGCGGTACTGCCCAAGGGTGTGGAATTCCTGAAAAAGCTTTTGATGCTTGCGTAATTTTTCCCCCTCTCTTTTGCTTGCGCAAAAGAGAGGGGGAACATATTTTCTGCTGAATTTTTGTGTCTCCAGTGGTCTGTCACTTCCGCCTGCTCTTTGGATAGGGCGCAGGCTCGTCGGTGCGGCCCAGAAGATAGTCTACGCTGACTCCATAATAGGTTGCCAACAGATCCATGGCCTCATAAGTCATCTGCGCTTTTCCGTTTTCATACCGGGAATAAGCCTGCTGGCTGCACCCCAGCAACACTGCCATTTCCGACTGACTTTTGTCCTTGTCCTCCCGCAAATCCCGTAGCCGTAGGTACATAGCATCACCCCAGATCATGATAGTATACTCAGAAATCGAGTATTGATTTTCACTCTATTTTCGAGTAAACTATGAAAGAGGTGATAACGATGCCTTCTTATATTGCCCAGGATGCCGCTGTATGCGGCAGTTGCGCTCACTTTCGGCAACATTTTGTCCAGACCGGAACGGCGTTCGCTCCGATCGATTACGGACATTGCGTCTATCCCCGTCTAAAAAAACGGACCATGGGTGAGACCTGTCCCTATTGGGCGCCAAGACCGACGAAGTCATAGAGAAAGCGGCGCCGTGCCAATGGCACGGCGCCGCTTTCATTTTCCTTACAGGCTCTTGATGAACTGCTCGATCCGGTCCAGACCTTCCTTCAGGTCTTCGTCAGAGTAGCAGTAAGACAACCGCATGTACCCTTCCGTACCGAAGTAAATGCCGGGAATGACACCCACCAGGCTCTCCTTCAGCATCCGCTCACAGAAGGTGATGGAGTCCATGCCGTACTTACGCACGTCCACGAACACGTAAAAGGCGCCCTGGGGCTCCTGGATGGAAAGGCCCATATCCGTCAAGCGGTGGTAGACATAGTCCCGCCGCTTGCGGAAGATCTCCAACATGGGTTTGGTATCAGTCTCCAGAGCCTTGACGCAGGCGGGCTGGATGAAGGCGGGCACGGAGGTAACAGCGTATTGGTGGAACACCTCCAGGCGGCTCTTCACCGCTGCGTCGGCCATGACGTAGCCCACCCGCCAGCCGGTCATGGCGTAGGGCTTGGAGAAACTCTGGACCACCACGATCCGGTCCCGCATATCCTGATATTCGGCGAAGCTGTGATAGCCGTCCACATAGGTGAGGGTCCGGTACACGTCGTCGCACACCACGAACACCGGCCGGTCCTTCAGCAGATCATGAATGGCGTCCAGAGTTTCCTTGCTGTAAATACAGCCGGTGGGATTGTTGGGTGAGGTCAGAATCACCGCCTTGGTACGGGGCGTCAGCGCCGCTGCCAGCGCCCCGGAGTCGATTTGGAAGCCGCTGTCCTCCGTGGGCAGGAATACCGGCACCCCCCGGCACAGCCGGACAATGGCCTCATACAGGCCGAAGGCGGGGGTGGGAATGATGACCTCGTCGCCGGGGTTCAGCAGCGTGCTCAGGGTGACGAATACCGCCTCCGTGGCGCCCACCGTCACCATGATTTCATCCGGGGAGTAGGGAAGACCGTGGTGCTCCGCCTCAAATCTGGAGATGGCCTGCAGCAAATAGGGAAAGCCGTTGCCGGGAGGATAGTGGGTGTTGTTATTGTCCAGGGCGGCTTTGGCAGCCTCCTTGATGGGGCCTGGGGTGTTTTGATCCGGCTCCCCGATGGTCAGGGCACAGGCACCGGGGGTATCCCGCACCAGGTAGGTAAACCGGCGGATGCCGGACAATTCCACATTCATCACAGCGTCGTTCAGTCTCAAATCCATGGGATTCACGCTCCTTTTTTCATGGAACCCAGTATATCCGCCGAAAAATGGGATGTCAACGGGCAGCGATTATTTGGCGTGAAAAAGGACCGCCCCTGCGGGCGGTCCTTTTCTCATGAAATCTGACTGTCTGGGGAGGGAGCCCCTTCACGATACGGAGTGCACTCACTGGCAGCGGCGGTACTCCAGAGGCTGGTCGTAGCCGAAGGTCCGCTTACCGTTCATCTCCATAGACTCGGACACCACCAGTACGTCCGAAGTAAACTGCTCCCACAGCTTGAATTTCAGCACCGGGGTGAACATGCTCTCGCTGCCGCCCTCCCAGCCGCCGTCCTTTTTCTCATACAGGGCGGGGGTAAACTTGGCGGAGGGGGTCAGATCCTGGTACCGCAGCCGGCCCAGGCTCTCAGCCCGGAAAGTCTCCTTGGTATAGCCCGCCGGCATGTCGTAGCTGGTCAGCTTCACCCGACCATCCGGCTCCAGGGTGAACAGGAACAGGTGCGGCATAGGGTTGGTGCGGCCGTTTACCGTGTAATCGCTCTCCTCCAGCATGAAGACACCGTTGAAATCCTCCGGCAGGCCGTCAATGCGGTCGTTGAGGACAGTATTCACATGACGGGCAGCAGGATATCCGGTGACGCCCCGGGCCTCAAAGTCCGCCAACTGGACGTGATTGTCAAAGGTTCCTGCGAGCAGGGACACAAATTCCTGAAGTTGATTCATGGAAACTCCTTCTTTCTGAGCTTTTAGTTATCAGGCGGCACTCTCCGCTGTCTGCTCCGGCAGGATCTCCGCCGTCTCCCCTTCCTGAGGAGCGGCTTCCTCCTTTGCAGGCAGTGGCAGCGTGATTTCCTCCGAGGGCTGGTCCGCCCGCCGGATCTGGCTGCCGGAGAGGATGCTGCTGCCGGTTCCCGCGGTGTAAGTGATGGTGACCTGGTCTCCGGTATTCAGGATCACTGCCAGGGGACTGTCAGCCGCACTGACGGCGTAGAAAGTCTCATCCCCTTCCAGCCGGAAGAAGTAGTAGGAGTTGCCGTCCATGACAGCGGTGCGGATCTCGGCGATGGCACCGGTGACCTCCTCCTGGTCGCTGGGGGTCACCTCGGTCTCCGTGTCGCTGATGAGGCCGTTGTCCGCCAGAGCCTGGCGGTAGCTGGTCTCACAGGCGGCCACCGTGCCGCCGGTGGAGACGATGGAGTACTGCTGCACGTTGACCATGGCGTACATCTTCACCAAGCCGTCCTCACCCTTCAGGGCCATAAAGTAGGTAGGCTGGTCCGCCACATTCAGCAGCAGCGGGAAGGTGGCCACATAGCGCATCTGCTGGACCTGACTCTGGGCGCTGGCCTGGGCCGAGGACTCCGTGGCGCCGGCACAGGAGTAGAACTTGGTCTCCTTGGTCCGCTGGTTGCTCAGCAAAAAGCCGATGTTGGACTGGTCGGAGGTGACGGAGGTAACGCCGGTGTACATATACACGTCGTCGCCAATGGCAATATAGTTATAACCTTCCGTGGTGACCTTCACGTCCCGCTGGCCGAAAATGGAGTTCA
>URXS01000034.1 GCA_900551885.1 uncultured Oscillibacter sp. | reverse complement strand
CATGCTTTTTCCACCACCGCTTTCGCGGCCTCGTCCCCGGCTTCATACGCCCGGGCAACCAGCGGAGCCAGCGCCGCGATCTGTTCTTTCAGGGCCGAGATCTGGGTGTCCAGACCGGCGATGGTGCTCTCCAGCTTGGGCTGGGCGGCCTCCAGCTCATCCAGCGTCGCCACGGCGGTTTTCAGGCTGCTGATCTGGCTTTGTATATCCGACAGCGCGCCATTCACCGCGTTGTGGGCAGGACCGCCGACGCTGCCCTCCGCCCGCAGAGCGTTGCCCAGAGCGTCGGAGGAACCGTAGGACGACAGCCGGGGATTCGTCAGGAGGTAGGACTGCACAAATTGGTCCAACTGCTCCTTGCCGCTCCAGTAGGAATTCTCCCCGTTGATCAACTGGCGGTATGCGCCTTCCAACTGTTCCTTGCCGTCCTGGTATTCCGCCAGGCCGTCGTAATATTCGTCCCAGGCGTCCTCTACCTTTTTCTTGTTCTCCTGATATTCCTCCAGGCCGTCGTAATATTCCGCCCAGCCATCATCCAGTTCCTTGCGGGCGTCGGCGAGCTCCTTTTGACCGTCATTGAGCTCCACCAGAGCGTCTGCCAGCTCTTGCTCGCCGTCGGTGATCTCCTGCTCCGCGTCGGCGATTTCCTGGTCAAAAGTGTTTACCCCGTCCAGGTACTCGGCCCAGCCGTCGTCCAGCTCCTTTCGGGCGTCCGCCAGCTCCGCCTCGGCGTCGGAGAGCTCCTGCTCCGCCTCAGCCTTGGCGTCGTCCAGTTCCGCCTGGGCCTCGTCCAGCTTTTCTGTGGCCTCGTCCACCAGGCTCTCCCGGCGGAGCTGGGCCCGCTCCTTGCCCAGGGGTTTCAGAGCGTCTACCACGCCGTCCACCAGATCGTCGTATTCCGCCGAGAAGGCGGTCTCCGCCGCCGCTCCGTCCACGGTCAGGTACAGGGCGGTATAGTAGTCCAGGTCAAAGGCCTCCCGGGGCAGATACAGATAGGCGGCCACCTGGCCGGTGCCCAGGGTGGAGGTGCCCCGCTCTACGCTGATGTACAGGGGGCTGATCACCACGCCCACGATGGTGACGGTGTCCACCATCAGGGCGTCTTCATAGTCCCCAGAGGTGGCAAGAGTCAACGTGTCCCCAATCTCCAGGTTCAAAAGTTCCAGCAGGTGTTCCTCCACCACGCACTCGTCTGCGGCCTCCGGCATCCGGCCGTCGGTCAGGGTGATGGTGTTCAGCCGCTGGGGCAGGGAGTACACCTTGGCTACAATGTCCAGGTCCGGGCTCTGGGCGTAGGCGTCGATGGCCCAGCAGGCCTCGCCGTCGGCAATGCCGGGCTGGTCCAGCAGCGCCTCCAGGTCCTCCTCCATCAATCCCAGAGTGGACATGACCTGGATATCCATGAAGTTCTGCTGGTCCAGGTAAGTATCGCAGGTGTTCTTCATGTCCGGCGCCGTGGACCGCAGGCCCGACAAAAAGGCCACTGCCAGCGCCACCAGGATCAAAATGGACATGAAGCGGCTGCGGGTATATCGGATCTCCCGCCAAAAGTCCTTCTGGATCGCTTTCACCCGCTCACCGCCTCTCTGTATTACGGGGTTTCGTCTGCTGCTATGGGGTCAAAAAAACAATTGCCGGATTACCACTCGATCTGCTCCACCGGGGTGGGGTGTTCCTGGAGGATCTCCTCCGCCACGGTGCCGTTGCGGATGCGGATGACCCGGTCCGCCATGGGGGTCAGGGCGCTGTTGTGGGTGATGACGATGACCGTCACGCCCTTTTGCCGGCAGGTGTCCTGGAGCAATTTCAAAATGGCCTTGCCGGTCTGGTAGTCCAGGGCGCCGGTGGGCTCGTCGCACAGCAGCAGCTTGGGGTTTTTGGCCAGGGCCCGGGCGATGGCCACCCGCTGCTGCTCGCCGCCGGAGAGCTGGGCGGGGAAGTTGTCCTTCCGGTCCGTCAGGCCCACCTCGTCCAGCACCGTGGCGGCGTCCAGGGGATCCCGACAGATCTGAGCCGCCAGCTCCACGTTCTCCAGGGCCGTCAGGTTCTGCACCAGGTTGTAGAACTGAAACACGAAACCGATATCGTGGCGGCGGTAGCCGGTCAACTGCCGGGCGTTGTAGTCGCTGATGACCTCGCCGTCCACGGTGATGGTGCCGCCGGAGCAGGCATCCATGCCGCCCAGCATGTTCAGCACCGTGGTCTTGCCGGCGCCGGAGGGGCCCACGATCACCACGAACTCTCCCTTCTGAACGGAAAAGGTCACGTCGTCCGCCGCCCGGATCTCCACCTCGCCGGTGTGGTAGACCTTGGATACATGGGAAAAGGATACAAAGGGGGCGCTCATTGCCCCATCACCTCCACACACCGGTGGATCAGGGCGATGAGGGTTTTGGCGTCCGCCTCCCCCAGGCCGCTGAGCATCCGGTCAAAATAAGCCTCCATCTGCCGGAGCTTTTCTGTGATCAGCTCCGCCCCCTGGTCGGTAATGGCTACCTGCACCCGGCGCCGGTCGGTCTGGGAGTGGTGGGTCACCACGAACCCTTTCCGCCGCAGAGAGGTCAGGGCCCCGGTGATTCGGGAGCGGGACAGATGCAGTTCCCGGCTCAGGTCGGAAGGATACACCTCCTGTCCCCGATGCTCCAGAAGGAAGGTCAAGGTCAGGGACTCTCCCTGCAACAGATCGGCCAGGGCTCCGAAAGCCTCCAGATCGTAGATGCTGCGCAGGGACGCGATCAGTTGGTGGCGCAGGACATCGGTGGACATATGTCCTCCCTCCTTCCAAAGTAATTCACACCCAAAATGATTTATACTATGTATTATATCGGCTGTAATGCCTACCAACAAGGTGGTTAATAAGAAAAACTATACAAAATTGTAACATTGATTTTATACAAATTGTCTAAATTTCACTTGACATCGCACAAAAGTGATGCTATACTGTGTTTACATAAAATGAAAGAAAGGAGGGACATCTATGCTGAACATGTTGTGGATTGCTCCCGGAGACGTGGACGATCTGATTTTCATGGATACCCAGTGGGATCGCAGTGAACGGTAAAAAACCGAGAAATGAGGCCACGCCGCAGGGCGTGGGTTTTTTCTTTTTCTGGCTGTTTCTGCCCAACAGGTTTCCGGCCCCAGAGGCCGTTTGACGATAGGATCCCCGCACTCTTTGCCGCCTGGAAAAACCAGGCGGTATTTTTTTGCTTCGCAAGGTGGGAGACCTGGAGGAAACAGAAGAAAATCTTTGAAAAATGGAAAAAAACCATGGAATTTTGTGGGGAAGTATGATACGCTGAAATGGGAAGAATGTGTGACCCTTCGCATTGGGCGAAGGCGCGGCGGCCGGGGGTCCGCTGCGAAAGGAGAGAGTGCGGATGAAAAAGCGGATCATACTGCTGGCGCTGCTGTTGCTGCTGGCCGGCTGCTCTGAGGCGCCTGCCGCCGATCTGGCGGTCGGGGAGGACCGGGCGCAGGAGCAGGAGGTCATGGATGCCTCCCTTGTGGAGACCCAGGCCCGCCCCTTGACACAGACGGAAATCCTCAGCGCCTATAACCGGGCGGTGACCGCCTACGGATGGTTTGATCTGAGTCCCCTGCCCTGCACCCAGGAGATCAAGACAGTAGACGGCTGGCTTTATCAGAAGGTGGACTATCCCGGCATTGAGGATCTGGCGGACCTGCGGGCCTATTTGCGGGTGGTGTTTTCCGAGGAGCTGACAGAGCGTCTGCTGGAGCAGGGCGATCACCCGGTATACCGGGACGTGGACGGCGTGTTGTACGCCGCTGCCGGTGTTGGCCGGGAAAAGGACAGTGACAAGGGTTCCGTGGATGTGGAGATCGCCCAGGAGACCGAAAATACCTATTCCGTGGAGGTCAGCGTGGAGTTGTTGGACGTCTCTCACAATACCGTGGTGGGCGTGGAGTGTTATTCCTTCCCCTATGAGTTCGTGGATGGGAGCTGGGTCTTCACCGATTTCCAATTGGTGAATTGAATATGAAGGATACGCAAAGAATTACGCAAAATTAGCTGAAAAACAGCGTAAAATTTACAAACGGCCGGCGGGCTCTCAGAACCGTGTTTCCGAGAGCCCGCTTTCTGTCAAAGAATTGACATGATTTGCGCTATAAAACCGTAAAAAATACGCAAATTTGCCTGATTACAAAAAGAAAAGTACCAGATTTATGATAAAAATTTTGGTCAAAACGTAAAAATTACAACGTTTGCGTAAAAAAATACGCGAAGGTTACTTGAAAAAACCTTTGCATGTGCTAGAATAATGGAGCACTGTACAACACAAAAAGGAGTGGAGAAAAAATGGAAATCCAAAGCCTGTTCTGGATCGGATTCGTCGGCGCCGTCATCGCCCTCGTATTCGCCAAGCTCCAGCAAAGCAAGGTCATGTCCTACTCTGAAGGCAACGAGAAGATGCGCAAGATCGCGGCGTCCATCCGCGCGGGCGCCAACGCCTATCTCCGCCAGCAGTACACCACGGTGTTCAAGGTCTTCGTGGTGGTGTTCATCATTCTGCTGATCATTGCCTTTGGCTCCGGTGGAAAGATGCTCTCCCAGTTCACGCCCTTCGCGTTCCTGACGGGCGGCATCTGGTCCATGCTGGCGGGCTTCATTGGCATGAAGATCGCCACCAACTCCAACGCCCGCACCGCCCAGGCTGCCTCCGAGAGCCTAAACAAGGGTCTGCGGGTGGCCTTCTCCTCCGGCTCCGTCATGGGCTTCACCGTGGTGGGCCTGGGCATGCTGGATATCACCCTGTGGTTCTTCATCCTGCGGTATGGCTTCGGTGTTGACGATCCCATCCGTCTGGGCAACATCATGGTGATGAATGGCATGGGCGCCTCCTTCATGGCGCTGTTCGCCCGTGTGGGCGGCGGCATCTACACCAAGGCCGCCGACGTGGGCGCCGATCTGGTGGGCAAGGTGGAGGCCGGCATCCCTGAGGACGATCCCCGTAACCCCGCCACCATCGCCGACAACGTGGGCGACAACGTGGGCGACGTGGCCGGCATGGGCGCCGACCTGTACGAGTCCTATGTGGGTTCCATTCTGGCTACCTTCGCGCTGGGCGCCGTGGGCGGCTATGGCTGGGGCGGTCTGCTGCTGCCGGTGGCGCTGGCTGTGACCGGCATTATCTGCTCCATCATTGGCTCCTTCCTGGTCAAGACCAAGGAGGATGCCACCCAGGAGTCCCTGCTCAAGAGCCTGCGTACCGGTACATACACTGCTGCCATCCTGGCAGCGATTCTGGCGGCGCCTCTGACCTATTGGATCCTGGACGGCCATATGGGCGTCTACGTGGCCATCCTCTGTGGCCTGATCGGCGGCTGCGCCATCGGCTACTTCACTGAGTACTACACCTCTGATACCTATAAGCCCACCCAGGAGCTGGCGGCCGCCTCCGAGACCGGCTCCGCCACCATCATCATCGGCGGCATCTCTCTGGGCCTGAAGTCCACCCTGACCTCCATCCTGATCGTGGCCGTGGCCGTTCTGCTCAGCTACTTCTGCGCCGGCGGCTCCACCGTCATCGTGGATGGATCCGGTGCCTTCACCGACGCCTTCAACAAGGGCCTGTACGGCATCGGCATCGCCGGCGTGGGCATGCTGTCCACCCTGGGCATTACCCTGGCCACCGACGCCTACGGCCCCGTGGCCGACAACGCCGGCGGCATCGCCGAGATGAGCGGCCTGCCGGAGTCCGTCCGTGACCGCACCGATGCCCTGGACTCCCTGGGCAATACCACTGCCGCCACCGGCAAGGGCTTCGCTATCGGCTCCGCCTCCCTGACCGCTCTGGCGCTGCTGGTCTCCTACGTCAACATCGTCCAGGAGAACACCACCGAGACGTTGAACTTCACCCTGACCAGCCCCACTGTTCTGGTTGGCCTGTTCATCGGCGCCATGCTGACCTTCGTCTTCTCCGCCTTCACCATGAGCGCGGTGCAGAAGGCGGCCCAGTCCATCGTGGTGGAGGTCCGCCGTCAATTCAAGGAGATCCCCGGCATCATGGAATACAAGGCCGATCCTGATTACGCCTCCTGCGTGTCCCTGTGCACCAAGGGCGCCCTCCACGAGATGGTGGTGCCTGCCCTGCTGGCCATCATTGTGCCTCTGGCCACCGGCCTGGTGCTGGGTCCCACCGGTGTGGTGGGCCTGCTGGGCGGCGTGTCCGTCACTGGTTTTGCCATGGCCGTGTTCATGTCCAACGCCGGCGGCGCCTGGGACAACGCCAAGAAGTACATCGAGGGTGGCCACCACGGCGGCAAGGGCTCCGAGCAGCACAAGGCCGCTGTTGTGGGCGACACCGTAGGCGATCCCTTCAAGGATACCTCCGGCCCGTCCCTGAACATCCTGATCAAGCTGTGCTCTACCGTGTCCATCGTGTTCTCTGGCCTGATCCTGGCCTTCAACCTGATGAACTGGCTGTAAGTGCCCTCCCATTTCCCTTTGCCGCCCCGGCACCTGCCGGGGCGGCGCTTTTGCTTTTTTGGGACTCAAAAAAGGCAGTAATTTGGCATTTTTCACAGGAAACGACCCCAAAATTTGAAATGGGAATGGGAGGTTCTCCCCACCCCTCCTCGCTTGACAAGGTAATCGTTTACCGATATAATAGGCAGGTAAAAACCACGGGCTTTCCCGCTAAAAAGGGGGCCTGCGGGCCGCCTTCGCGCTTGTTTTCCCCAAAAATCACAAAAGGAGCAGTGTGTTATGAAGCAGATTCTTGAAATCGTCGACGTTCTGGGCCGCGAGATCCTGGACAGCCGCGGCAATCCCACCGTGGAGGTGGAGGTGTATCTGGAGGACGGCACCATGGGCCGCGCCGCCGTGCCCTCCGGTGCTTCCACCGGCATCTATGAGGCCTGCGAGCTGCGGGACGGCGACAAGAGCCGTTACAACGGCAAGGGCGTGGAGAACGCTGTAAAGAACGTCAATACCGAGATCGCCGAGTGCCTGATCGGCATGAACGTGCTGGATCAGGTGGCCATCGACAAGGCCATGATCGAGCTGGACGGCACCCCCAACAAGAGCCGCCTGGGCGCCAACGCCATCCTGGGCGCCTCCCTGGCCTGCGCCAAGGCCGCTGCCGAGAGCCTGGGCACTTCTCTGTACAACTACATCGGTGGTGCCAACGCCAAGCAGTTGCCCGTGCCCATGATGAACATCCTTAACGGCGGCGCCCACGCCACCAACAACGTGGAGATCCAGGAGTTCATGATCATGCCTGTCTCCGCTCCTTCCTTCCGGGAGGCTCTGCGTCGCTGCGCCGAGGTCTTCCATGCCCTGAAGACCGTTCTGAAGGAGAACGGCACCCCCGCCGCCGGCGTGGGCGACGAGGGCGGTTATGCGCCCAACCTGAAGAAGGATGAGGACGCCCTGAAGGTCATCGTGGCCGCCATCGAGAAGGCCGGCTACAAGCCCGGCGAGGACTTCAAGATCGCCATTGATGCCGCCTCTTCCGAGTGGTGGGATGAGGAGCAGAAGCTCTACATTCAGCCCAAGTCCGGCCGCAAGCTGACCCAGCAGCAGTTGGTGAACATGTGGAAGAAGTTCGCCGACAACTATCCCATCATCTCCCTGGAGGACGGCATGGCCGAGACCGACTGGGAAGGCTGGGCCATGCTGACCCGTGCCATTGGCAACCGCGTCCAGTTGGTGGGCGATGACCTGTTCGTCACCAACGTGGAGCGTCTGGCCACCGGTATCGAGAAGAAGGTCGCCAACGCCATTCTGATCAAGGTCAACCAGATCGGCACCCTGACCGAGACCCTGGACGCCATCCAGATGGCCAACCGGGCCGGCTACACCGCCATCGTCTCTCACCGTTCCGGCGAGACCGAGGATGCCACCATTGCCGACATCGCCGTGGCACTGAATGCCGGCCAGATCAAGACCGGTGCTCCCAGCCGCACCGACCGGGTTGCCAAGTACAACCAGTTGCTCCGCATCGAGGAGGAGCTGGGCGACGCCGCTCAGTATCCCGGCATGAAGGCTTTCTTCAATCTGCGCTGAGATTTTCACAGGAAAACAACAGGACCGCCCATCGGGCGGTCCTGTTGTTTTCCTTTTCATGAAGGGGAAATTTTCAATAGCAAACAGGGGGAAAGGTAGCTGCGAAGGAATCGGCCAGAGGCGTTTACCACTCAGAATGCTGCTTGCGGTAGAACTGGGCGATCTCCAGCCGGGAAAACAGCTCCTGAGCGGTATCGGAGAGGGCGGTGGTCACCTGCCCGTTTTCCACGTAGAAGCCGTCGGTGTTGATGACCGGAATCTGTTCCATGACCTCTCCGGTCAACTGCATGTAGGCGCTGCCGCTGCCCCAGCCGCACTGCTCAAACAGCACGTTCATCAAGAAGCAGGGGCTTACGTCCGGGCCCTCTCCGGTGAAGTCATTATTCAGGGTCTCCTTGGCGGCGTCATTGGCCCAGATCAGGTAGCGGGTGCCATAATAGTTGTAGAAGCCCTCCTCCGTGGAGGTATCCAGATTGACGCCCAGATCGTGGTAGGCGCTGTTGCTGTATCCCAGCCAGGGATTGTGGTCGCCAAAGACGACCACCACTACCGGGTCTTCGTCCTCCCGCAGCGCCTGGATGAAGTCCCAGAGCTGCCCCGCGGTCTCCTGAACGGAGTCCAGGTAGTTGTTGAGGATGTAATAGGTGCTCTCGTCGCTGTATGTGCCGTCCCACCAACCGTCCGTGCCCTCCAGGGCGTCCGTGGCGTAGGGGCCGTGCCCCTGATAGGTGACGGTGAAGTTGAAATAAGGCGTATCCTTGTCCCGGTTCTGGTAGAATTGCAGCAGGTCCGGGAACAGCACGTCGTCCATGGCGATGTGGCCGTCGTTGATTTCGTCGTAGCGGTTCTGGAAGAACCAGTACTGGTCAAAGCCCAGATAGCTGTTCACGTTCTTGCGGTTGTAGTAGTAATCGTGATAGGGATGGATGCCCTCGGTATGGTATCCCTGGTCCTTGAAGTACCAGACATAGGAGCCGGTGTCCCGGCGGAAGTCCTCCAGCGTCACGTCCCCGGTCAGGAAGGCTCGCTCTGTGCGGACGGTGCCGCCGGCAAAGATGTTGGTGATCAGATTTCCTGTGTAGCTCTCCGCTTCCAGGGCATGGTACTTCTCATAGACCTCCGGGGCGATGCCGGTAATACCCAGCCGCTCCAGATCGTTGAAGGCCTCCAACTGAATGCCGATCACATTGACCTTCTTGTCCTCCGGGATATCCTGAGGCGTGTAGGATTCCAGGATTTCCAGGGCGGCTTCCTCGGAGTAGCCCTGCGGCGGCTCGGGGAAGGCCTCCTTGATGCTGTACAGGAAGGGATAGACGAAGCCCCGGGTCAGGAACACCTGGGGCGCCGCCCACTGGTCGGCGTACTCGTAGTTCTGGGTCTTGTTGTCGTAGACGTCGTCGCTGGTGTAGACGCCCACCAGGGGAATGATGCTCAGCAGGATCACCGCTCCCAGGGCCAGCCGCCAGCGGGGACGGACCCGGCCCCGGACGAAAAAGAACAGGAACAGTGTGCCAAAGACCATGCAGAACAGGCAGAAGCCCAGCCGCCAGTTCATGGAGAGATCGTACCGTTCCGAAATGCCCAGGGCCGTGGTGATGTCCGGGATGTCGGCAAACATGAAGGGGTCGTCCCGGCAGACGATTTTGAAGTAGTTGCCCACCGACGCCAGCATCACCGGCACGGATCCCACCAGAAAGGCGATCCAGGCCCGGCCCACCAGACAGTACAGCAGTAATATCAGCAGCACCACCGGCAGGATGTTCAGCAGGGCGATCAGAGGGTGGCGGAAATAGCCGAAAAAGATATGCCAGGGATAGCGGCCAATGGCCAGCAGCAGGCTCAGCAGTCCTGTGCCGATGCCGGAAGCCACCAGAAAAAAGAAGTTCCATGCCCAGAACAGCCGCTTCCGGTCCGTGTCACAGTGGGTCTGAAAGAGAAAACAATCGCGGATTTTTTTCGTTTTTGTCGTTGTTTGCATGTGTGATACTCCAGGGGGACCGGGTTCAGTTGCCGGTCAGAATAGTGTCCAGTTCCTTGTTCATGGTCACGGTCATGCGGGGCATCTGATGCAGGCCCTTGCGCAGGTCCGCTGTGCCGTTTTTGGTGACCACCGTTACCGGGAACAGTTCGTTGATGAGATCCTCCGCATCCGGCTCCGTGACGCCGAAGGGGTAGGCAAAGAAGGTGACCTCTCCCACCTCCTGGGTGATCAGATCATAGCTTTTTTGAATATCGTCCAGCACCCGGACTTGAAACTCCTCGTCGGTCTCCTCCGGGTCCCGCTGGATACCGTTGATTCCGTCGGGTACGAAATTGCCGCCCAGGTCTCCCAGGTTGTGGAGGTAGTGAGAGTGGGAGCCGATCTCCACCAGGCCGGATTCCGTCATCTCCCGGCACATGTCCCAACTGATGAAGTTGCTGGCGCTGACGTCCTGCATATAGGTGATGATGGAGATCACGGCCTTCATCTGGTATTTCTCCAGCAGGGGAAACAGCAGCTCGTAGTTGCTGCGGTAGCCGTCGTCAAAGGTCAGCAGCACCGGCTTTTCCGGCAGGGGGTCACCGGCGGCCAATTCCCGGGGCAGCACCGTGTGGTAGCCGTTGTCCTGGAGCCACTTGAGGTCCTTCTCCATCCGGCCCACGGTGACGGTCATGTCATTGCACTCCTCACCGTCGGCCACCAGGTGATGGTACATCAGAATGGGAAGAGCGTCCTCTTCCGGAATGGGCATGTGCAGCATACCCTTCTTGTAGAGATAAGCGCCGGCCGCGGCAGCGCAGAGCACCGCTGCCGCCAGGACGCACAGCACGATGGTCCGCAGACGCAGAGCTTTCATGGATCATTCTCCTTTCGCCGTGATCGGGACATCAAAATCGCTGTCCCTCCAAGAAGGGACAGCAGGTGATCACCGCGGGTATATTGTAACAGATTCGGGAGAATTGTCAATTTTAGAAATCAGCGGAGGTGTATTTTGCCGTGTTTCCGCATTTCATTCGGATTTTTCTGGCGCGGTTGGTGCCGTATGGAAAGAGCCCGGTGATTCGTGCCGAAGCCCGGCGGTGAAAACAAACAGGATTCAATCCGCCTGGGGCGGGACAGGGTGGGGGGATCTGCTCCTCCGACAGACCTGCCTGGAACAGGGGCAACCGCTCCGTGCCCGTATCCCCATTGTAACATCGGAGCGGCAAGCGCAAAAACCGGATGGGCCTGGCACACGGGTGCCGGGCCCATCCGGTTGCTTTTCTAGCTTTCACTTTTCCGGCAGTCGGAATCCGGCGCTTCCCGTTTGGCCTGGAAAAAGTGGAGGCAGTCCCGGGGACAGGCTGCGGCACATTTGCCGCAGCGGATGCACTCCGGGGATTTGGAGATCTCCTCCACTGAGAGGTCCACGGGACAGGCGGCCTGGCAGGCGCCGCAGTGGACGCACTGCTCTGTCTCCCAGTGTATTTGCACCAGGCTGAAGCGGTTGAACCAGCCGTAAATGGCGCCTAAGGGGCATAGGTACTGGCAAAAAGGACGGTATACCTTGATGGACAGCACCACCACCGCCAGCAGCACGGCGGCCTTCCAGGAAAACAGCCAGCCGGCCTGGCTCCGCAGGGCCGCATTGGCACCCAGCAGCGGCAGGGCTCCCAGCAGTGTGCCGGAGGGGCACAGGTACTTGCAGAAGGCCGGTACCTTGGCAAAGCCCGAAAACAAAAACGCCGAACCGACCCCCACCAGCAGGATGAGCACCGCGTACTTGCCGTACTTCAGGACCCGGTGGAAGGGCAGCCGCTTCCGCTTGCGGAACAGGGGGATCTTGTGCAGCAGGTCCTGGACCAGACCGAAGGGACACAACCAGCCACAGACGAACCGGCCCAGCAGGCTGCCGAACAGGAACAAAAAGCCCAGGGCCCAGAAGGGCACCGTCAGCCCCCGCTGATTCAGCAGGGCCTGTAAGGCGCCGATGGGGCAGGCGGCGGTGGCCCCGGGGCAGGAGTAGCAGTTGAGACCCGGCACACAGGCGTATTTCAGGCCGCCCCGGTAGATCTTCCCCTGGAGAAAACCGTAGGCGTACCCATTGGTGATGATGGAAAAGGCCACCTGGACCATCAATCGAAGTCTTTTCATATCCTCAACCCAACCCAATGCACTCCATGCAGATCATCACCGCTTTTTGCCAGACCACAGACGGCTGGCCCAGATGGGCACCGGCGGCCAGAAAGAGCAGCCCGATTCCCGCGCCCAGCAGCCAGCCCCATTTCTTACAGCTCCGCCAGATACCCATCGATCAGCGCCTCCCAGTCTGCTTTTTCCTTGGCTCCTACCACCGTATTCAGGATGGTCCCGTTCTCATCCACAAAAAAGGTGGTGGGAACGGCGGAGACCTCCGTCAGCAGGGCGTAGTAAAGGGACTCGTTCAGCAGCAGGTGGGTGTAATCGGCGCCGGTCTCCTGGATCAGTGCCGCCGCCGCATCCAGCGTCTCCTGCTCCCCGCCGTCCATGACATCGCTGACAATGCCGATGATCTGAAATTCCTCCGGATCATATTGGGCGGCCAGTTCCCCCAGCCCCGGCATCTCGCTGAGACAGGGGTTGCAGTAGGTGGCCCAGACGTTGACCATGGTCAGCTTGGACTGGGTGAACACTTCCTCTGTGACGGTGTTGCCCTCGATGTCCACACCCTCGAAGGAGAGACTGCCGGTATTTTCACCGGCCTCCGCCCCGGCCTGAGTTTCCCCGGTGTCCTGAGAGGTTCCTCCGGTCTCGCTGGCACACCCGGCCAGCAGGGCCGCCACCAGGATCAGTGATAAGAAAACGGTTAAACGCCAATGCTTCACAGGCAATTCCTCCATGTTTTGTAACAAAATGTTTTCAGTTCTGCTTTTTTCCAAGGGGTAATGTTGCCAGTATAGCATGGAGGGGCGTTCCTGTCGAGCTGAAATTGTACGCTTCTCCCATCGAGAATCTCTGCGTGCAGATCGCCGCTGAAAATGGGAAGCTTGGAATGGAACCGCCGGTAGGTGCGGCGGCGCCCTTTACGGCGGATTTTTCCGAACAGACCAAGTGGTAAAACTGTAAAAAAGTCCGGGAAAAAGCGCCGGCAAGGGGAACAAAACTGTTCTCCCGCAGGTTTGGCTCTTCCATATGTGCGGGTATATTTGTGTCCCTTCTTCAGCATCCTAAAGAAAGCGAATGGAAATGGAGGAGATCCCATGAATACACGGAGAAAGATGCGGAGAGCGGGAATACCGCTGCTGGTGCTTTTGATGGTTCTTTGCGCGGGCTGCGGAGCAGAGAACGCGGACACCCGGGAAGAAGAGACCAAAACGCTGGGGCTGCTGGTATCCCAGGAGACCCCGTTTTTGTCGGAGCTGCGGGACGCCATTGAGGCGGAGGCCGCGGAACAGGGCTATACGGTGACATATTACAATGCCGGGGACGACGCGCAGGTCCAGTTGCGCCAGGTCCACGAGGCCTTGGCGGACGGCGTGGAGACGTTGCTAGTCAATCTGACCGACGGCACAGAGTCCGAGGAGATCGCCCAGATCGTGGGAGACGCAGGCGTCGTGCTGGTCAACCGGGCCCCGGAGGGGGCGATTCTGGATGAGAACCTGATTTTTGTGGGCGTGGATGAGGCGCAGAGCGGCCTGTTGCAGGGCTGGGCCCTGTCGGACTATTTCTGGGAGCGTGAGCAGGGGACAGACATCCGCTACCTGTTGTTCCAGGGCGTCCCGGGTCAGGAAAACACGGACGCCCGCTCCAGTACGGCCATCCAGACACTGCTGAACAACGGCTTTTTTCCTGTAGCCGCGGCGGAATATCAGGTCTGCGGCTTTAGCCGGGAGCGGGCCCGGTATGCCATGGAAGCGCTGCTGGCCCGAAACGTGGACTTTGACTGTGTGATCTGCGACAACGACGAGATGGCGCTAGGCGTCATTGAGGCCCTGGAGGCCGCCGGCAGGGACCCGGGAGCGGTCCCCATCGTCAGCGTGGACGATACGGCGGCCGGCGCCGCCGCCCTGGAGGCGGGCAAACTGTATATGACGGTGGACCAGAATGTGGAGACCCAGGCCAAGGTGGCGGTGGCAGCGGCCATCAATCTCAATCAGGGCCTGCCCTTTGACGACGGCATGGAGGAGCTGCTGGAGGAGGATTACGCCACCCCGGTCCAGCCCTATGAGGTCCGTGTCCCGGTGGAGGCGGTGACCGCCTGAGTCTCACGGACGAATGGGGGCTGCGGCAGGTGCCGGGCACAGTAGACATGACGTTGAAATTGGTGCCGGTACGAGCCTCCTGCTGCGTGGGTCCGGCGCCGGGTCAAAGGGCTATTGCCTCTTTCCGTGTTCCCTTGGAGCGGGGTGGGCACGGAAAGAGGTGGTCTGGGCCCCATCGGACTTGGCGCGTCGTGTTCCTCCCCAGCGGTCCGCCCCGTTTTTCAGAAAATTGCAATTGACATCTGCCTGGGGGGAGCGTATACTGTGTGCAATTGAATAGGATCTTCAGGGCGGAGTGCGATTCTCCACCGGTGGTACAGCCCACGAGCCGCAAGGCAGGATTCGGTGAAATTCCGAGGCCGACAGTATAGTCTGGATGAAAGAAGATCGTGTAACGCAGGAGTGGTGATTCCTGCGCACATGGACTTGCTCTGGAATGGTGTCATTCCGGAGCTTTTTGTTTTCGCGGAAAGCGCGGAGACAGCCCATGCGGAGCGCCTGACCGCGTATTCATGATGCCCTGAACCTTCCGTTCAGGGCATTTTTGTTTTCTGGAGGCAGATCATGACGGACACGGACTATATGCGCCTGGCTTTGGAACTGGCGGAGCGCGGGCTGGGCTGGACGGCGCCCAACCCCATGGTGGGCGCCGTCATCGTGAAGGATGGACGTGTGATCGGACAGGGGTGGCACGCCCGGTGCGGAGAGGCCCATGCGGAGCGCAATGCCCTGTCCCGCTGTACGGAATCCCCGGCAGGCGCCACCCTGTATGTGACGCTGGAGCCCTGCTGCCACTACGGCAGACAGCCGCCCTGCACGGAGGCCATTTTGGAGGCGGGCATCGCCCGGGTGGTGGTGGGCTCCGACGACCCCAACCCCCTGGTGGCCGGCAAGGGAATCGACATTCTGCGCCGGGGCGGTGTGACGGTGGAGACCGGCGTATGCAAAGCGGAGTGCGACGCCATTAACCAGGTCTTTTTCCACTACATCAGAACCAAGCGGCCCTATGTGGTCATGAAATACGCCATGACCCTGGACGGCAAGATCGCCACCCGCACCGGAGCTTCCCGGTGGATCACCGGGGAGGCGGCCCGGCGCCGTGTGCACCAGGACCGGCACCGATACAGCGCCATCATGGCGGGCGTGGGGACCGTCCTGGCGGACGACCCTTTGCTGACCTGCCGGCTGGAGGGCGGGAAAAATCCCCTCCGTGTCATCTGCGACACCCGCCTGCGGACGCCCCTGGACAGTCAGATCGTCCGCACCGCACGGGAGGTGCCCACCGTTCTGGCCACCGCCTGTACCGACGAAAAACGCCGGGCCCCCTATGAGGCCGCCGGGTGCCGGGTGTGGACGATGCCGGAGCGGGACGGCCATGTGGACCTGCCCGCCCTGATGGAGCGGCTGGGGGCGGAACAAATCGACAGCGTGTTGCTGGAGGGCGGCGGCACGCTGAACTGGGCGGCGCTGGAGAGCGGCGTGGTCCAAAGGGTCCAGGCGTATATCGCCCCCAAGCTGTTCGGCGGCACAGACGCCAGGTCTCCGGTGGGTGGTCTGGGTGTGGAGGACCCCGCGCAGGCGGTCCGCCTGCGGAACAGCACCATCACCCCATTGGGAGACGATTTTTTACTGGAAGGCGAGGTAGTGAGTGATGTTTACGGGAATCGTTGAGGAACTGGGGACCATCCGGTCCATTCAAAGGGGCGCCCATTCGGCGGTGCTGTCCATCGGCGCCAGTCTGGTGCTGTCCGATCTGAAGATCGGCGACAGTGTGGCGGTCAACGGCGTGTGCCTGACGGCCACCAGCCGGGATGCCGGCGGCTTCACCGCCGACGTGATGCATGAGACGCTGAACCGCTCCTCCCTGGGCGCCCTGACCGTGGGCAGCCGGGTGAACCTGGAGCGGGCCATGGCGGCGGACGGCCGCTTCGGCGGACACATCGTCTCCGGCCACATCGACGGCACCGGCACCATCACCGCCATCCGGCCCGATGACAACGCCGTCTGGTACACCGTGGCGGCATCGCCGGAGCTGCTGCGGTACATCGTGGAAAAGGGTTCCATCACCATCGACGGCATCAGCCTGACGGTGGCGGCGGTGGCGGCGGACGGCTTCTCCATCTCCGCCATTCCCCATACGGCGGCGGTCACCACCCTGGGAAAAAAGCAGGTGGGCGACACGGTGAATCTGGAGACGGACATCATCGGCAAATACGTGGAAAAGCTGCTGCGGCCCGATGGGGAGCCGCAGCCCCAAAGCAGGATCACCTGGGAGTTTTTGGCGGAAAACGGGTTTTGAGAGCCCAGCCATGGGGAAAAGCTCCACAAAAACATTGTTGGAACCGACAAGGAGGACCATATCATGGAAAATCAGTATTGCACCGTGGAGGAGGCGCTGGAGGAACTGCGCGCCGGCCGCATCATCATCTCCATCGACGACCCGGACCGGGAAAATGAGGGCGACATGATCTGCGCTGCCCAGTTTGCCACCACGGAAAACGTCAACTTCATGGCCGTGCACGCCAAGGGCCTGATCTGCACGCCCATGAGCGAGGAGGTCGCTGCCCGGCTGGGCCTGGAGCAGATGGTCAAGGTCAACACCGACAACCACTGCACCGCCTTCACGGTATCCATCGACCATGTGGACACCACCACCGGCATCTCCGCCGAGGAGCGGGGCTTTACCTGCCGCAAGTGCGTAGACCCCTCCACCCGGCCGGAGGACCTGCGCCGTCCCGGCCATGTGTTTCCGCTGGTGGCCCGGCGGGGCGGCGTGCTGACCCGCAACGGCCACACCGAGGCAACTGTCGATCTGTGCCGTCTGGCCGGACTCGAGCAGTGCGGTCTGTGCTGTGAGATCATGCGCGATGATGGCACGATGATGCGCACGCCCGAGCTTATCGAGCTGGCGAAGAAGTTCGACCTGAAGTTCATCAGCATCAAGGCGCTGCAGGAATATCGCAAGAAGAACGAGAACCACGTCACCGAGATCGCAAACACGAATATGCCCACGAAATATGGCAACTTCCGTGCGCGGGTGTTCG
>URXS01000033.1 GCA_900551885.1 uncultured Oscillibacter sp. | reverse complement strand
CGCGGGCGCCTGCGCAAACCGCCGCGACGGCCTGCCCGGCTCCTCGGCCGCCTGAGAAGCGGCCGGCTCCGCATCCTTCAATTTTGCCGCGCACACCCGGCAATGCGTCAGGTGATCCGCGTTATATGCGCCGCATTCCTTACAAACCATGGGTGCCTCCTCCAATCCTGATTCGCTGCGTTTCGCTGCATAGCATGGGTCAATGCTATTATACAACCGTTTTTTGCGGAAAGATAAAGAACAAATCGTAAACATTATGATACAAACCATGCGCGGATATGGTATACTCCCCTTTGGGCGGCGGCCCAGACGCGCAAACCGGCGCGCCAACATAGTATGGAAACGGATACCAACGGCCGCCCGCCGCACGGCTGGCGGCGGATTCGTCCATCTAAGGAGCGTACAGCCATGATCTATCTGGACAACGCCGCCACCACCCGGCCCAAGCCTCCGGGCGTGGCGGAGGCGGTGGTCCACGCCATGGCGGACTATGGCAACTGCGGCCGGGGTGCCCACAGCGAGGCCCTCTCCGCCGCCAGGACCGTCTACGCCGTCCGTCAGCAGGCGGCGGCGCTGTTCGGCTGTCCACGGGCGGACCATGTGGCCTTTACCCCCAATTCCACGCAGGCCCTCAATATTGCCATTTGCGGTCTGCTGGGTCCCGGGGACCATGTGATCTCCACGGACCTGGAGCACAACTCCGTCCTGCGTCCTCTGTACCGCCTGCGCCGGCAAGGGGCGAGTGTGGACTTTGTGCCCGCTGACCCCAACGGCCGTCTGGACTACGGCGCTTTTGAAAGGCTGCTGCGGCCGGAGACCAGAGCTGTGGTCTGCACCCATGCCTCCAACCTGATCGGAGATCTGGTGGACATTGACTTTGTAGGGGAGTTTTGCCAGAAATACGGATTGTTATTCATCCTGGATGCTTCCCAGACGGCTGGGGTGTTCCCCATTCACATGGAGCGCCAGCACATCAGTGTCGTCTGCTTTACCGGCCACAAGAGCCTTATGGGGCCCCAGGGGACCGGCGGTCTGTGTGTGGGGGAGGGCGTGGAGATCCGCCCCTTTGCCGTGGGTGGCACCGGTGTCCAGAGTTTTTCCGAGACCCAGCCGGAGGAGTATCCCACCAGGCTGGAGGCCGGCACCCTCAACAGCCATGGACTGGCAGGCCTGGGGGCTGCGCTGGACTTTCTGAATGCCACGGGATCGGAGACCATCCGGGCCCATGAGGACGCCCTGGCCCGGCGTTTTTACGCAGGCGTCCGGGACCTGCCCGGCGTCCGGGTGTACGGAGATTTCGATGCCCCGCTCCGGGCGGCCATTGTGGCGCTGAATATTGCCGACGAGGATTCTTCGGAGATTTCCGATGAGCTGGCGGAGCGGTTTTCCATTGCCACCCGTCCCGGCGCCCACTGTGCCCCCCGGCTCCACCGGTGTCTGGGCACTGAGGACCAGGGAGCTGTCCGCTTCTCCTGGTCCTGGTTCAACACGGTGGAGGAGACCGATGCGGCCATCGCGGCGGTGGCCACGCTGGCGCAGGAGGCCTGCTGACATGCGGCAGAAAAGCGAGCGATGCATCATCACCTTCCCTACCACCACGGCCGCCATGGAGATGGAAAGTGCCTGTCGGGCGGCAGGCTTGCCGGGGCGGCTGATCCCGGTGCCCCGGGCCATCACCGCCGGGTGCGGCCTGTGTTGGGCGGCACCGCCGGAAAGCCGGGAGGCACTGGAGGTGCTGGTGATGGCCAAGGGCGTACAGATCGACGGTATCTACGCTGTACAGATGTGAGGAGGTGGTTCCATGGCGGCCAACTGTGACGAGTGCGTTTACTACGACTATGACGAGGAGATGGAGTCCTGGTACTGCACCATGGACCTGGATGAGGATGAGATGGAGCGGTTTCTCCGAGGCGCTAATGACGATTGTCCCTTTTACCGCCGGGGGGATGACTACGAGACCGCCCGGCGGCAGTAAAGGAGCAAGTTATGGAACTGGTGGATTTATACGACGAAAACCGTGTACCTCTGGGCAAGACTGCGGGACGCTACGCCCGCAAGGGCCCCGGGGAGTATCGTACCGTGGTCCATGTGTGCCTGTTCAACAAAGCAGGGCAACTGCTGATTCAGCGGCGCACCGCCTGTAAGCGCATCTGGCCCGGGAAGTGGGATGTGACCGTGGGCGGCGGCGTGGACGCCGGGGAGACCAGCCGCCAGGGAGCGGAGCGGGAGGTCCGGGAGGAATTGGGCCTGGACTTGGATCTGACCGGTGTGCGGCCCTCGGTGACGGTGAACTTCCACGGCGGCTTTGACGACTTCTTCCTGCTGGAGCGGGAGGTGGATATCAGTGCCCTGCGCCTCCAGGAAGAGGAGGTGGCGGAGGTTCGCTGGGTGGACTGCCCCACAGTGGAGGCCATGGTGGATCGGGGGGAGTTCATCGACTATCCCAAGAGTTTCCTGCGGTTTTTGTTTGACATGCGGGGGACTTTCGGGTTCCCGACCAAATGAAAAAGAGAGGGCCGGCACCGCAAAAGCGGCGTCGGCCCTCTCTTTTTTTAAAGGGATGGTATGTACTGGCGGTCTTATAGGTCCTCTGTGTCCAGCAGGCGCATAATGGACACCTCATAGGCTACCCGGGTCTGGGTGCCGGATTCCGTGACTTTTTGATAAGCCCGGCTCTGGACCCGGCCCTCCAGGGTCAGCCGGTCTCCCACCTGCATGGCTCCGCATCGGGCGGCAAGCTGGCCCCAGGCGATGGCGGGCAGATAGTCCGCCCGGCCGTACCGGCGGGGCACTGCCAGCATCAGGTCGCAGATGCTGCGGCCCAGAGGTGTCCGCCGGAACACCGGTGGCTTGCACAGTGCGCCGGAGAGGAGAATGTGGTTTTGGGGTGTTCCGTCTCCGGCCTCCGCCTCCAGGGCGTGGACGGTCAGCACCAGGCGGCTGCCTATGCCGCTACGGTTGTTGAAGGAGCGCAGTTGCCCCCGGATGCGGACGAAACTCCCGGCCTCTATGGGCAGCAGCGCCGGCTCCGGCAGCAGCACCGGCAGCACATCCGCCTGGCCGGACAGACGGGGTACTTCCAGAGGAAAGCGGTAGAACCGCTGGCCGTGGTTTTCATGGGACAGGACGGGGGCGGTCAGGGCCGTGCCCTCCAGCAAAACGTCGTTGCAGGTCTGTGTTGTCATGGGGTCCACCTCTCGTTTGTGATGGTGCATTGTATGAACAGCCCGTCCGAAATAGACCTGAAATTTCCAGCCTGTTTGGCGGTGGTCTTGTATGGCGGCGGAAATGCGGATATAATACATCCATCATCAATCGCAGGAGGACGACCGCCCATGGCGAATCTGCTGGACTATCTGGACTGGCGGGGGGACCTGACACTGGAGCAGTCCCCTTTCAACGAGGTGGATAATTTGATTTTGGCGGAGGTATCCTTCGTGGACTTCAGCGACGTCGTGCCGCCGCCGGGGATGGGGAAGAGCGTTCCGCTGCGAACGGCGGCGGAGGCGTTTTTTGCCCGGTTCCCTGAGGGAGAGAAGATCGACATGGGGGTGCTGGTGCCGGACGCCATCCCCGATATGCTGCGGAAAATGGCCGCCTCCCGCCGCTTTGGGAACATGGGGGTGAACTGTTTTGTGGACTGGCTGGACGCCGAAAAAGGCGAGCAGTTTGCGGCGGTGACGGTGGAGACGGGAGATGGGCGGCTGTACCTGTCCTTCCGGGGCACCGATGATACCCTGGCTGGCTGGAAGGAGGATTTCGACCTGTCCTGGATGCCGGAGGTGCCTGCCCAGAAAAAGGCGGAACAGTATGTGACAGAGGTGGCCCGGCAGTATCCCCGGCGCCGGCTTCTGCTGGGCGGTCACTCCAAAGGCGGCAACCTGGCGGTGTATGCGGGGGTGTTCTGCCCGGCAGCGGTCCAGCGGCGGATCGACACGGTTTGGTCCAACGACGGTCCCGGCTTCCGGGACGATCTGCTGGATCTGCCCCAGCACCGGCGGATCGAGGACCGCATCATTTCCATTGTGCCCAAGTCTTCGGTGGTGGGGATGCTGCTGGAACATGAGGAGGCCTACACTGTGGTGGACAGCGACCAACTGGGTTTTCTGCAACATGACGGCTTTTCCTGGCAGGTGATGGGGGACCATTTCATCACCCTGCGGCAGATGACCCGGCAGGCCCACCTCAGTGATCTGGAGCTGCACCAGTGGGTCCAGGGGATGACGGCGGAGCAGCGGGGAAAGTTTGTGGACGCATTGTTCGCTGTGCTGACTGCCTCCGGTGCTGCCACTTTGACGGATCTGAAGGCCGACAGCTTCAAGGCTGTGGGGGCCATGGTCCGGGCCATGAAGGACCTGGACAAGGAGACCCGGGACGGCCTGTTGAAATTTGTGGGACTTCTGTTCCGCAGCAACCTGCGCCTGACTTTGGAGGGTATCCAGGAGGAGACGGAGAAGCGGGGACTCCGTTGGAGCCGGAAAAAGCGTCGGAGCGGGGAGGAGGAACCGAGACCTGAATGAGGGATTGTTAGGGGAAACAAACAGAGCGGAGAGAACAGCGTTCTCTCCGCTCTGTTTGATATATACAGTTAGATCTTAGTAGGCGGCTTCCATGGTTTTGATCTGGTCGTAAAGCCAGTCATTGACCGGCGTGGGGATACTGTGGGCCTGGCCCAGACGCCGGATGGTGCCGGCAAACAGTTCCACCTCGCTGGGGCGGTGGTTCTTCCCATCCTGCCGCATGGAGGGTTCCCCGTCCGGCGGCAAACTGTCGATGATGGAGACCCAGTTGTCGATATCCGCCCGGGTGAGGGTAACCCCCTCCGCGGCGGCCACCGCCACGACTTCTTCCATGGCACCGATCATGGTGTCTCTGGCCTTGCCGGGGACCTGGAGCCCGCTGTAATCGCATTGGAACACCAGGGCGGCCTGGTTGCAGCCGGTGTTGCACAGCAGCTTGCTCCACATATGGGTCCGGATATCCTCCGACAGGGAATAGGCGAAGCCGATCTGATCGAAGAAGGCGGTCAGCCGCTCCAGCGGCGCCTGGTCCGCACCGGCGGGCAGTCCCACGGCCAGTTCCCCAGTGGGGTCGCAGTAGGCCCGGTTGCCCTCTTTCTTGGCCGACATCTTCTGTGCCACGCACCAGACCACCTTCTCTGGTCCGAAGGCCCGGCCCAGGACCTCTTCACTGGTGATGCCGTTGAGGACCGACAGCAGGATGGTGTCCGGCCCCACCAGGTGGCGGCAGGTATCCACAGCCGTGTCCAGCCCACCGAACTTTACGGCGAACAGCAGCAGGTCCACGGGCTGCGTGATCTGGGCGGCGTCTGCGTAGTTGAAATCGCACAGCTCATCATTGTACCACACACCCTCCCGGCGGTAGCGGTCCGTCCGCTGCCGGTCGGCCAGCACGAAAACCCGGTCCTTGCCCAGGGCCTGGGTGAACTGATCGGCATACAGCACGCCCAGGGCCCCCAGGCCGATGACGCCAACCGTTTCAATGGATTTCATAGGAATCCCTCCTTAAAATGATAAAGAAAAAGCGGCGGATGCTCCGCCGCTTTTTGTGTTACGCGATTCTGGCCAGCCACTTCAGATCATAGGGTTCAAAGACCACCTTTTCGTAGGCAGCCACGTCCAGCATGGTGCCGTCCCAGTCAGAGTGGATGTCCCCGTTCTGCTTGATGAGGATATCGTACAGAATGTCATAGGTGATGCCGCTGACCGGATCCGTCTCCACAATGGTGGAATAGGGCAGCGTCTTGTGATAGGTCAGCTCCATGCCTTTGTAGTCAAAGTGGAAGCCACAGCGCATCCGGCAGCCATCCAATCCTGTATACCGGGCAACCTGCTTGAGATCATGGAGGATCTTGTCCCCCTCCTCGTCATAGAGGTTTTCCGGCGTAGTGGCGGTGTAGTCGAACCGGAACTGAATGGAGGCGCCGGGAATCTTGTGGAACCGCTCCATGTAGGGGACCAGATTCTGGGCGGGGTAATTCTTGTACAGCACACAGTTGATGCGGAAGGGTACCGGCAGCTTGGCCAGCAACCCGTCGTTGGACTCCACCACGTAGTGTTGCATGTGGCGGGAGACGTTGATGCAGGTGATCTTGTGTTTGTTCCGCTCCGCGAAAGCCAGGATATCATCTTCCGACTGATGTTCGGACACCGGCAGGGTGGTGTTGATATAGACTTTGTGGGTAGTGGGAATGCAGTCCAGCATAGTCTGCAGGGAAGCCAGGTCCGCAAAGGGCTCCCCTCCAGTGAAAACAAAGTCGCAGTACGGGGTAATGGCGTCCATCCGCCGGATGCTCTGGCAGATTTTTTCGGCAGAGAAGCCCGTCAGGTCCGCGTACTCGCCTTTATTGATGCAGAAGGGGCAGTTGTTCTTGCAGTCGTAAGGGACGAAAATCGTCACCGTGGCGCCGCCTTCCCGCGTCTTGTAGGGATGTCTCATGATCCATCGGCCTTTCCTAAGATTGGTGATTCGGTCTCTTCAAACAAAACGGGCCGCAGCCCGTAAATTTTATGGCCGGTAAACTATTTTAATGGATTTTTTACAGAAGGTCAAGAGAAAAAGTGAAATTCTCCTCTGTGAAATTCCGAAAATTCCGGGAAATTCGTCCAGAGGGTAGGGACTGTACAGCCTTCGGGAAAAATGCTATAATGCCGTTGACTGTAAATCGACAGAAAGGAGGCGGACACAGATGGAATCTACCCTGACGGCGCCCATTCAGGCGGCGCTGGACACAGTAACGGGCCTGCTGGCGGCTTACCCCATCGTGGGGGAGTGGTATATGGCCTTCGTCCGTTTTTTGTTTCCGGCACTTGCCATTTTGATTTTATACCGGGCGGTGCGGTCGCTGCTGCGGATCCCCCACACCCCGGAGACCTGGGCGCAGTTGAGTCTGCCCAACGGCACCGCGTTGCCGCTGACCCATTGGGAGAATATCCTGGGCCGGGGCAAGACGGCGGATGTACAGTTGAACTATCCCAGTGTCTCCCGGCAGCACGCGGCATTGTGCCGGGGAGAAGATGAGGTCTGGACGCTGTATGACCTGGACTCCAAGGGTGGCACGACGGTGAATGGAGAGCGTGTAAATGGTTCGGCCACCGTGAAATTGGGCGACACCATCGCCCTGGGTGGTGTACCGCTGGTGTTTCTGCCTCAGACCGTGGCGGAGCGGGAGAATCTGGAGGCCCGCCGTCAGGCGGAGCGGCCTGCGGCCATCTGGCCCTCCTTTTTGTGGCTGACGGTATTCCAGGTGCTGGCCTGTCTGCAACTGATCGTAGCGGCGGGACAGGAGGCCTCGGCCGCCATCCCCCTGGCTTTCCTGGGGCTGACGGTGGTGATGTGGCTGTACTTCGCCATTCTGCGGGCCACCCGCTGTGTGGGTTTTGAGCTGGAGACCATTGCATTCTTTCTCTCCACGCTGTCGCTGTCGGTAACGGCTTCCAGTGCGCCGGGGAGCCTGTTCAAGCAGTTTTTGGCGGTGCTGTTAGGTCTAATGCTGTTTTTGGTGCTGGGCCTGTTTCTGCGGGATCTGAGCCGGGTGCAGAAGATCCGCTGGCTCATGGCTGCCGGGGCCATTGGCCTGCTTGGCATCACCCTGGTGCTGGGCAGTGCCAAGTACGGCGCTGTCAACTGGATCTCCATTGGTGGCATGTCCTTCCAGCCCTCTGAAATTGCAAAGATCTGTTACATCTTTGCTGGCTCCGCTACCCTGGAGCGGCTGTTCCGAAAGCGGAATCTGACGCTGTTCATTGTGCTGACCGGCGTGTGTATCGGTCTGCTGGGCCTCATGAGTGACTTTGGCACGGCTGCCATTTTCTTCGTCACCTTCCTGGTGATCGCCTATCTCCGGTCCGGTGACTTTGCCACGCTGTCCCTGATTTGCGGCGCAGCAGTGTTTGGCGCAGGGATCATCGTCAAGTTCAAACCCTATATTTTAAGCCGGTTCGCCACCTGGGGCCACGCCTGGGAGGCAGCCTCCACTACCGGTTACCAGCAGACCCGTACCATGTCGGCGGCAGCCTCCGGCGGATTGTTGGGTATGGGACCCGGCAATGGCTGGCTCCACAACGTGGCCGCCGCGGACACAGATCTGGTCTTTGGTATCCTGTGTGAGGAGTGGGGCCTTCTGATCGCCGTGCTGGCGGTGGGGTCCATCGTCACGCTGGCCTTTTTTGCCGCCCGGGCTGTCCGGGTGGGCCGGTCCAGCTTCTATACGATCGCCGCCTGCGCGGCGGCATCGCTGCTGGTGTTCCAGACATGCCTGAATGTGTTCGGCTCCGTGGACCTGCTGCCCCTGACGGGTGTCACCTTCCCCTTCGTCTCCAACGGCGGCTCCGCCATGCTGTCCGCCTGGGGCCTGTTGGCTTATCTGAAGGCCACGGACACCCGGGAAAATGCCAGCTTCGCCATCCGCCGCTTCCAGCAGCGGCGCCTGACGGAGGAGGCTCGCCGCCGGGTAGAGCCGGTGGGAGACCCCTTTGCGTCGGAAAAGGAGGCGCGCAATGAAGAAAATTGAGCGTCGCGCCATTTTGTGTTTGGTTTTGGCCCTGCTGCTGACAGCGGGGCTGGGTGTCTTCCTGGTGAAGTATTTTGTAGACGGTGGCAGTTGGGCATCCTCCGCCTTTAACCGGCACCTGTACAACAGCAACGGGGAGTTGGCCAGCGGCACGGTGCTGGACCGGGACGGGGATCTGCTCAGTTGGGTGGAAAACGGGAAGCGCACCTACTACGATAACGCCACCGTGCGGAAGGCCACTCTTCATGCGGTGGGTGATTTACAGGGCAACATCGGAACCGGAGCCTTGAACGCCTTTGCCGACAAACTGACGGGGTACAGCCTCCTCAACGGCGCTTTTGGCGCCCAACAGGGACGGAATCTGTATCTGACCATTGACGCCCGGTACAATTACGAGGCCTATGAGGCTCTGAACGGCAAGGCGGGCACCGTGGCGGTCTACAATTATAAGACCGGAGAGATTCTGTGCATGGTCTCCGCGCCCAGCTACGACCCTCTGAACGTGCCGGAAGACATCGAGAGCAACGACCGCTACAAGGGTGCGTATTTGAACCGTTTCCTCTCCTCCACCTTTACACCGGGCTCTATTTTCAAGACCGTGACGCTGACGGCGGCCATTGAGGAGATTCCGGACCTGTTTGATCGGACCTGGGACTGTCAGGGCAGCATCCAGATCGGGGACGAGACCATCGTCTGCTCCGGTACCCACGGCCAGCAGGATATCCGCTCGGCCTTCGCCAATAGCTGCAATGTAGCCTTTGCTCAGATCGCCCAGGAGTTGGGAGCATCCACCCTGAAAAAGTACACGGAGCAGGCGGGTCTCACGGACAGCTACTCCATCAGCGGCCTGCCCACCGCTGCCGGTACGTTCTCCTTTGACGGCATCACCGACGGGGAACTGGGCTGGGCCGGTGTGGGCCAGTATCAGGATCTGGTGAATCCGGCGTCCATGCTGGTGTACATGGGTGCCATCGCAAACGGTGGCAAGGCGGCAGAGCCGTACTTGATTCTCAAGACCACAGGAATCTTGGGCCTGCCGTCCCTGCCGCACATCACCAGCCGCACCGGACGGTTGATCTCCGCCGGCACGGCAGAGACTCTGGCGGATATGATGGCCAACAACGTGGAGGTGACTTACGGCTCCGGCCGCTTTCCCAACATGGATATCTGCGCCAAATCCGGTACCGCGGAGGTAGGCACGGACCAGTCACCTCACGCCTGGTTCGCCGGTTTCCTGCGCAACGAGGATGCCCCCTATGCTTTCGTGGTGCTGGTGGAAAATGGCGGCGGTGGCAGCTCCGTAGCGGGGACTGTGGCAGCCAAAGTGCTGGACATCATTGTGAACGGATATTGATGCAAAGGAGCGCGGGAATGAAAAAGGAATTTTTCCTGACAACGGTGCCGCAGTTACAAAAGGGTGCCATCGTCTGCGGGCTTGGCTTTTTGCTGTATCTGGCGGCGGCTGTCCTGGTACCGGATTTGTCCGGCTGGGTGGCGCTGGTGTTCGCCGGGGTGTCGCTGTATGTATTCTGGTCCCTGGTGCTGTGCGCCGGTCGGGAAAAAGGCTTTGTCACTTATTCTCTGGCCTGGGGCCAGGGGGCGGTGACGCTGATGCTGTGCGCCTGTGCCGTGCTGTCCGTAAAGGAATGGCTGGGCCTGTAAAGGGAAAAAGAAACCGGCGCCGGACGAAAGTCCGGCGCCGGTTTTCTATGAACGGTTTTTAACAGGCGGGGTCCGGAAGTGTCTCCTCTTCCGGGAAGAAGTGCCGGCGGACCCGCTTCATGGCCCACAGGAAGCAGAGGATATGTACCCCGGCGGTGATGGCCCAGGAGATGGGATAGGACCAGTAGAGCATCTGAATCGTGTGGAATCGCGGGATCTGGAAGATGGTGGCGATCCACAGAAGCCGCAGGCCGCAGGCACCCACCAGAGACACGATCATGGGCATGACGGAATAGCCGATGCCCCGAAGGCCGCCCACCATCACGTCCATAACGCCGCACAGGGCGTAGGTGCGGGAGCAGATACCAAGACGTACCAGGCCTGCCTGAATGACGGCATCGCTGCGGGAGTATATGCCCAGCAGGGTGTTGCCGAAGAGCCAGGCGGCGTTGCCCAGAAGCAGGCCCACTGCCAGTACGCAGAGCTGGGCCCGGATGACGATCCGGCGGATGCGGTGGTAGTTGCCGGCACCTAAGTTTTGACTGACAAAGGAGATGGTGGCCTGGTACAGGGCGTTCATGGCCACATACACGAACTGTTCGATATTGGCGGCGGCGGAGTTGCCGGCCATGATGATCTCTCCGAAGGTGTTGACGGAAGACTGAATCACCACATTGGAAAGGGAGAACAGAATACCCTGGAAGCCTGCCGGCAGGCCGATCCGCAGGATCTGCTCCAAGCTGTCCTTATAGATATGGAGCTGTCGCAAATCCAGATGCAGCGGGCCGGAGTCCTTTACCATACACCGCACCACCAGAGCGGCGGAGATACACTGGGAGATCACCGTGGCGATGGCCACACCCGCCACATCCAGCTTCATGACAATGACGAAGAACAGATTCAGGATGATATTGACGATGCCGGCCAGGGTCAGGAAGTATAAAGGCCGGCGGGTGTCACCCTCCGCCCGCAGCAAAGCGGCGCCGAAGTTATAAATCATGGTGGCCGGCATGCCCAGGAAGTAGATCCGCAGATACAGCGCGGCCAGGTCCAGCACGTTGGCCGGGGTCTGCATCCAGACCAGAATGGTCCGGGCACCGATAACGCCCACCAGCGTCAGCAGCAGGCCGCTGAGCAGACTGAGCAGCATGGAGGTGTGCACCGTTTTACGCAGGGCCTCCCGGTCCCGGGCACCATAGTACTTGGCTGCCAGGGTGTTGGCACCCACTGCCAGCCCCACGAACAGGTTGGTCAGAAGGCCGATCAGGGCTGTATTGGAGCCCACCGCTGCCAGAGAGTTGTCCCCGGCCCAGCGGCCCACTACCACGATATCCGCCGCGTTGAACAGCAACTGGAGAATGCTGGAGCACATCAACGGGATGGAAAACAGAAGCATCTTGGAGAGGATGGGGCCGTTGCACATATCGATTTCATATTGGGTTCCCTTCGGGGCAGCCATACCAGGAGACCTCCCGTTTGTTCAAATTGTCCTCCCGTGGAGGGCGTTTCCCATTCTAGCATGGCCCTGTGAAAAAAGCCACCGCTTTCCGAGAAAAAATTTTACAGATACTTAACACGGATTTCGTGCGTCATTCATAAAAGAACGCCCCGGAGAAGAAACTGCCTTCTCCGGGGCGTTGAAAACCAGAAAGAAAATCAGAACAGGGGAACCACAGCGCCACTGTAGGTGTTGTTGATATAGTCCCGAACAGTGTCGGAGTGCAGGGCTTCCACCAGGGCCTGGATGGCCTCGTTGTTCTCATTGCCCTCCTTCACAGCCAGCACGTTGGCGTACTCCTGGGCAGCGTCGCCCTGAGAGTCCTCGATGGCCAGGGCGTCGGTGGCGGCGTTCAGGCCACCCTGCAGGGCGTAGTTGCCGTTGATAACGGCCAGGGCCACATCCTGCAGGGACAGAGTCAACTGAGCGGCCTCCATCTCCCGGATGGTGACGCCCACGTTGTAAGAGGCAATGTCCTGCACGGTGGCGTTGGAGGCGGCGGTGATGCCGTCCTTCAGGGTGATGATGCCCTCCTGCTGCAGCAGAAGCAGGGCGCGAGTCTCATTGGAGCCATCATTGGGGACGATGATCTCGTCGCCGTCCTTCAGCTCATCCAGAGAGGAGACCTTGCCGGCGTAGATGCCGAAGGGCTCGTAGTGGACGGTGCAGGCGGCCACCAGGTGGGTGCCGTAGTCCTCATTGAACCAGTTGAGGTAGTTGACGTGCTGGAAGTAATTGGCGTCCAAGTCGCCCTCCTCCACGGCGGTGTTGGGCTGGACATAGTCCGTGTACTCCACGATCTCCAGGTCAATGCCCTGCTCGGCCAGGATGGGCTTGCACTGCTCCAGGATCTCGGCGTGGGGAGTGATGCTGGCACCCACCTTCAGGGTTGTGGTGGTCTCGGTGGTGGCAGCGTCGCCGTCATCGGCGGTGGTATCAGAGGTGGTCGTGGTGTCGGAACCGCCACCGCAGCCGGCCAGCAGGGACAGCACCAGCAGGGCGCTGAGGGTCAGGGTAAAAAACTTCTTCATTTCCAATAACTCCTTTTCATACTCTTGTGTCAGGGACAATCTATCGATCAGCCGCCTGTGGCGGCGAATCGTCAGCGAATGCGCCGGTCGGATCGGGCGGCGATCCGGTTGCCGATCCCCTGAAGGATCTGCACCAGAACTACGATGATGACCACGGCCACCCACATGATTAGGCTTTCTTTGCGGTAATAGCCATAGTTGATGGCAATGGCGCCCAGGCCGCCGCCGCCTACAATGCCAGCCATGGCGGAATAACCCAGGATGGTAACGGTGGCGGTGGTGGCACCGGTGATCAGGGAGGGAGTGGCCTCCGGCAGGATCACCCGGATCACGATCTGAAGAGTGGAGGCACCCATGGACTGGGCCGCTTCGATGACGCCCCGGTCCACCTCCCGGACGGAACTCTCTACCAGACGGGCCACAAAGGGGAAGGCGGCGATCACCAGGGGCGGGATCATGGCGGGGCTGCCCACAGTGGTGCCCACGATCAAGCGGGTGAAGGCGGTCAGCAAAAACACCATGATCAGGAAGGGGACGGAACGCAGCAGGTTCACCACGGTGCCGAAAACTTTGTTGACTCCGGCGCTGGGACGCAGGCCGTCCTGATCCGTCACTGCCAGCAGCAGGCCCAGGGGCAGGCCGATAATATAGGAGAACAAGGTGGACAGCACCACCACGTAAAGGGTCTCCCACAGCCCCACCGCGAACATCGTCCAGAATTCAGCAGTAAGCATCTTGCGATTCCTCCTTGTAGGTGACACCCACCTCATCCAGATACGACAGCATCCGGCCGGCGGTGACTTCGCTTTCCGGCAACTGCACCAGCATATGGCCGTAAGCCTTGCCCTCAATGTCCCGGGTGTCGGCAAACCAGATGTTCACCGGTTCCCCGCAGGCCAGCACCATGCCGGCCACCACCGGTTGGTCGGAGGTGGTACCGTCGAAAGTGATGCGGTAGACTTTGCCCTTGCCGGTGAAATTCCGGGCGGCCTCGCTGCCGGGGATGATCAATTGCCGGGCGGCGGAGGTCTTGGGATGGCGGAACACCTCGCTGACCTCGCCGCTCTCTACGATGCGGCTCTCGGAGATGATAGCCACCCGGGAGCAGATCTCCTCGATGACGCTCATCTGGTGGGTGATGACCACCACGGTGACGCCCAGCTTCTGGTTCAGGTCCTTCAAAAGACCCAGAATGGAGGCGGTGGTGGTGGGGTCCAGGGCGGAGGTGGCTTCGTCGCACAGCAGCACCTTTGGGTCCGTGGCCAGGGCCCGGGCAATGGCCACCCGCTGCTTCTGACCGCCGGAGAGTTGGGCGGGATAGGCACCTGCCTTATCCTGAAGACCCACCAGTTCCAACAGCTCCAGGGCGCGCTCCTTTTGACGGGCCTTGGGTACGCCGCTGATGGCCATGGGCAGGCACACGTTTTGCAGTACCGTCCGCTGCATCAGCAGATTAAAGCTCTGGAAGATCATGGTGATAGACTGACGGGCCTTCCGCAGCTCTGCCTCGGAGAGGGTAGTCATGTCCTTTCCGTCCACCACCACAGTGCCGCTGGTGGGACGCTCCAGCAAGTTCATGCACCGGACCAAGGTGCTCTTTCCGGCGCCGGAGAGGCCGATAATGCCGAAGATCTCCCCCTGGCGGATATCCAGGTTGATGTCCTCCAGGGCGTGAACAGCGTCGGCACCCTGGCCGAAGGTCTTGGTGAGATTCCGGATTTGAATGATGGATTCGCTCACGGTATCGAAGCTCCTTTCCATATTGGAAATTGCGGCGAAAACAAAAAAGCCCTTGAAGCCAAACGCTTCAAGGACGAGCGCAACGCGCCGTGGTACCACCTTGATTCGCGCACCTTCTCACAAAGGCGGCCTTTGGAAGTGCAGACACACTTCTGCGCTATGACGGGCGCTCCCGTCGTGACCTATGCTTGCGCGGTCGGCCACGCGACTCCAAGACCATGTTCCCCGGACCCTTCCGCGCCTCTTCCCACCAAACGAGGCTCTCTGTGCCGTATCTGCCCGGATACTCTTCTCTTCATCGTCTTTGTGCTTCAGGTTTTCAGTTACCTGTCAGTTTACACGGCACCGGCGGTCCTGTCAACAGGTATTTTCGCTCAGAAAGGCCCGACCTATTCCTGACAGAGCTGGGTACTTTTCACAAAAAACAGCAGTCAACGGCAAAATTCAGGGAGAAATTTCATGCTTCGACCCTGCATTGGATTGCAAGTCCCCGGCAAAACTGCTATCATACCTGCAGAATCCTGAAAAGGGCGGAGGATGGGACGCGTGCGGAAAAAGCGGGATGAAAAGAGCAGGGTGCGCTGGCTGCGGGATTTTCTCTGCGGAATTCTGATTGGTGCCGGAGCCATTTTACCGGGCGTCTCCGGCGGCGTACTGGCGGTGGTGTTCGATATCTACCGTCCCTTTATGGAAGTACTGACCCATCCCCGCACCGCTATCCCCAAGTACTGGCGGTGGTTCCCGGCGCTGGCCATCGGCTGGTGCGTTGGCTTTCTGGGTTTTGCCAAGGGCATCGCAGTGTGCCTGGACCAGTCCGCCGCCATCACCACCTGGCTGTTTATCGGACTGATCGTGGGCACGGTTCCCTCTCTGTTCCGGGAGGCGGGGCAGGAGGGCCGCGGACCTTCCGCCTGGGTGAGCCTGGCTGTGTGCGCGGCAGCGGTGTTCGCCGGGCTTTTTTACGTGGGCCGGGTGCTGTCCGTCACCGTGGAACCCAGCTTCTGGTGGTACAACTTCTGTGGGGCCCTGTGGGGCATGAGCGTTGTGATCCCAGGCCTGACCTCCTCCTCGGTGATGATGGCCCTGGGGCTCTACCAGCCCATGCTGGAGGGGCTGGCCCGGCTGGACCTGCTGGTGCTGTCGGCGTGCCTGCCCGGCATGGTGATCACCATGCTGCTGCTGGCCCGGCTGGTGAGCTGGTTCTTCCGCCGCCACTACGCCGTGGCCTACCATGGTATTCTGGGCATCGTGCTGGCCTCCACCCTGGTGATCGTCCCCACCGATTACGTGGGCTGGTGGGAAGTGGTCCTCTCCGCCCTGTGCTGCGCCGGCGGGTTCTGGCTGGCCTCCTTCCTGGCCCGGCTGGACCAGAGAGTGAAAAAAGATATGAAATCACAATGAAGGGGGAGCGCTTCGGCGCTCCCTTTTCCATATTCTTGACCGCTGGAGAGCCGGGGCGTATAATGAAGCCTGCATAACGCCCCCGGCAGGGGAGCCACATTCGGGGAGGAATGCCCATGGCTGCTGATAAAATCACATCCGGAGCGGGGACCCGATACGCTCTGCCGGACGCCCTGCGGGGGCTGACCCTGCTCAGCATGATCGTCTACCACGGCTGCTGGGATATGGTGTACATTCTGGGGGTGGACTGGCCCTGGTACCAGAGCACCGGCGCCTACCTCTGGCAGCAGAGCATCTGCTGGACCTTCATCCTGCTGTCCGGCTTCAGTTTTTCCCTGGGCCGCCGCCACTGGCGCCGGGGTTGGTTGGTGTTCGGCTGCGGGGCGGTGGTGACGGCGGTGACGCTGGTGGTGATGCCGGGGCAGGAGATCTGGTTCGGTGTCCTGACGTTGCTGGGCTCCTGCATGCTGCTGGGGGCCCTGCTGGAAAAGACCCTGGCCCGTGTACCTGCCGGGGCGGGACTGGCTGTCAGCGCGGTGCTGTTTGCCCTGACCCGGAATGTGAACCGGGGCTGCCTTGGCTTCGAGGGCCTGCGCCTGGCGGCGCTGCCGGAGGGGCTCTACCGGAACATGGCCACCGCCTATCTGGGCTTTCCCTTCTCCGGCTTTCACTCAACGGATTACTTCTCCCTGGTGCCCTGGTTCTTCCTGTTCCTGACAGGTTATTTTCTCTACCGGCTGACCCGGCGGTATCTGGAGGCGGCGCCGGACTTCGGCCACTGCAAACCGCTGTGCGCTCTGGGGCGGCGGTCGTTGCTGGTGTACATGCTGCACCAGCCGGTAATTTACGGCATTTTGTGGTTGTGGACGTCCCTGCGTGGTTGATAGTTTGTGGAAAAACGGAAAATTTGTTAAAAATTTAAAAACGACTCCTTTTCGGCGAAAAATAGTGTTGACAGAGACGGGAACCGCTTTTATTTGTTTAGCGGACGTGACGGAGTTAGCGCCGGAGTAGAACAGGGTATGCCCCGGGTATAACAGGTACTTTTTCATTGCGGATATAAGCGGGACAAAAATGACGTCCACGATGTGTGCTTGCTGTGCGGACATTCCGGTATTCCTGTGCCGGAGGAATACAGGGAATCGCAGGGGGGAGAGTACCGGGTAAGCGTCCGTTTGTGATAGGGTTCCCTCCGGATTGCCCGAAATACACATCACTGCGGGCTATCCGGAGATTAGCAATTTTGGAAAAGTGATTGTGCTCGGTTTGGTATAATTTTGTCCGCAGAGATGAAAAAGAAATTGACAACAGAAGAAGATTACAGGCAGCGGGTGGACCGGGTGTGTATGTATATCCGGGAGCACCTCGACAAGGAGATTGATATGCGTCGTCTTGCCGTCTTGTCGGCATTCTCGCCGTTTCATTTTCACCGCATTATGCGCGCTTATCTGAAAGAACCGATCGGAGCGTTCATTATACGCACAAGGGTGGAAACGGCGG
>URXS01000032.1 GCA_900551885.1 uncultured Oscillibacter sp. | reverse complement strand
TGCTGCTGAACCGCCATGTCCGTTACTACGGCGATGAGGTGGCGGCTGTAATCGCCGAAGACGAGGTGGCTGCCATGCAGGCGGTGCGGGCGCTGAAGGTGGAGTATGAGGAGCTGCCTTTCGTGCTGGATGTGCAGAAGGCCATGGAGGACGGTGCTCCCCAGCTCCATGAGAAGTACAAGAACAATATCCTGGCCCACACCGACATCCGCAAGGGCGACTATGAGACCGCCCGGAAGGAGCCGGGACTGATTAAGGTGGAGGGCTGGTACGATACTCCTACCGTCCAGCACTGCCACATTGAAAACCACGGCTGTTTTGCCTACATGGAGGCAGGCCGGGTGGTGGTGGTCACTTCCACGCAGATTCCCCATATTGTCCGCCGGGTGGTGGGCCAGGCATTGGGCCTCCCCTGGGGCAAGGTCCGAGTCATCAAGCCTTACATCGGCGGCGGATTCGGCAACAAGCAGGACGCTCTGTACGAGCCTCTCTGCGCCTGGCTGTGCACCCAGGTGGGCGGACGTCTGGTAAAGCTGGAGTGCACCCGGGAGGAGACTTTCGTCTCCAATCGTGTCCGCCACGCCATCCGTACCCATATCATCTCCTATGTCCGGCCTGACGGCACTCTGGTGGCCCGGAAGTTCGAGGCCTTCTCCAACCAGGGGGCCTACGCCTCCCACGGCCACGGCGTGGTGGCCAAGGGCATGGGTGCCTTCCCCCAGCTCTATCCCTGCGACAACGTGGAGTGCGACTGCTGGAGCGTGTTCACCAACCGCCCCGCCGCCGGGGCTATGCGAGGCTACGGAATTCCTCAGGCCATGTTCGCCGGGGAATGCCACATTGACGACATTTGCAAGGCCATCGGTATGGAGCCGGAGGCCTTCCGCCGGAAGAACCTGATGCCGGTGGGATATACCGATCCCTACTCCAAGAATGAATTGTACAGTGATACCTTCAACCAGTGCATGGATAAAGGCATGGCGGCTATCGATTACCGCCGCAAGCATGAACTGTACCGTAACCAGACCGGCCCTGTCCGCCGGGGTGTGGGCATGGCGGTGTTCTGGTACAATACCGCTGTGTGGCCCATTTCCCTGGAATCCTCCTCCTGCCGCATGGTGGTGAACCAGGACGGTTCCCTCCAGTTCCAGACCGGCGAGACCGAGATCGGCCAGGGCTGCGACACCGCTTATTCCCAGATGGTGGCGGACGCGGTGGGTGTGCCGTTGAGCGATGTCCACGTGGTGTCCTCTCAGGACACGGATGTGACCCCTTACGGCACCGGCGCCTACGCCTCCCGCCAGACCTACATCGGCGGCTTCTCCATCAAGCAGACCGCCATGGCGCTGCGGGAGCGGATCCTGGACATTGCCCACGAGCAGACCCGGATGCCGGTCAGCAACCTGGACCTGGTGGACGGGCAAATCATCCGCAAGAGCGACGGCCGGGTGCTGAAATCCCTGGGCGACCTGGCCACCGAGAGTTTGTACTCCCTGGAGCACAGCCAGCACATCACCGCCGAGACCACGGCCCAGATCAAGTCCAACGCCTACTCCTTCGGCTGTTCCTTTGCCGAGATCGAAGTGGACATTCCAATGTGTAAAGTGAAACTCCTGAACATTGTCAATGTCCACGACTGTGGCACCCTCATCAACCCCGCTCTGGCGGAGGCCCAGGTCCATGGCGGCATGTCTATGGGCATCGGCTATGGCCTCAGCGAGGAGCTGAAATTCGACGAGAAGACCGGCAGGCCTCTGAATAACAACTTGCTGGACTATAAGCTCTCAACCTTCATGGATCATCCTACGTTGCAAGCTGCCTTCGTGGAGAACCCTGAACCCACATCGCCGTATGGCACCAAGGCGCTGGGCGAGCCTCCGGCCTGCTCGCCGGCACCGGCCATCCGCAACGCCATTTTGGACGCCACCGGTGTGGCCTTCGATGCTTGCCCCATCACGCCCCACGTGCTGTACCGTAAGTTTAAGGAAGCCGGACTGATTGAGGAATAAAGGAGGGAACCGCGTATGTATGACATGAAAGCATTGTATCAGGCCACCAGTGTGTCCGACGCCGTGGCCCTCCGCCTGGCCCATCCCGAGGCCCAGATCATTGCCGGCGGGTCCGACGTGCTGGTCCAGATGCGGGAGGGCAAGCGGGCCGGGAAAGAGCTCATCTCCATTTACGGCCTGGATGAGCTGCGGGGTGTAAAACTGGAAGAGGACGGGACGCTGCGTATTGGCTCTCTCACCAGCTTCTCCCATATCACCCGGGACCCTCTGATTCAGCAGTACATGCTGGTTCTGGGGGAGGCCGTGGACCAGGTGGGTGGTCCCCAGATCCGCAACATCGGCACCATCGGCGGCAATACCTGCAACGGTGTCACCTCCGCCGATTCTTCCTCCACTCTTCACGCCTATGACGCCATTGTGGAGCTGACAGGACCCGACGGTGTCCGCCGCCAGCCTATCCATGACTTCTACATCAAGGCCGGTAAAGTTGATATTCGGGACGGAGAGATCCAGACCGCCATCTTAATCCAAAAAGACAGCTATATTGACACTTTTGGCTATTATATTAAATATGCTATGCGCAATGCCATGGATATCGCCACATTGGGGACTTCCGTCAATGTCCGTCTCTCTGCCGATAAAAAGACAGTGGAACGGGCCAGAGTGGCCTTTGGAGTGGCGGGTCCCGTACCCCTGCGGGCGGCCACGGCGGAAGCTCTGGCCGCCGGACAGCCGGTCTCCATGGATCTGGCAGAGCGGTTCAGTCAGGCCGTGAAAGAGGATATCAACCCCCGGGACTCCTGGCGTGCCGCCAGGGACTTCCGGATGCACATCGCCGTGGAGAGTGCCAAGCGGGCCTTTATTGAAGCGGTGAAACGGGCGGGAGGTGAGCTCTAATGGCACAGATACAGTATCAAACAGTCCATTTCACTCTGAACGGCAAGGCTACAGAACGGACGGTGGATGTCCGGGCCAGCCTGACGGATATGCTGCGGAATGACTACCGCATGACCTCCGTCAAGAAGGGCTGCGAGGTGGGGGAGTGCGGCGCCTGCACCGTCATCATTGACGGGGAGGCCTTCAACTCCTGTATCTATCTGGCGGTCTGGGCCGAAGGCAAGCACATCACCACCCTGGAGGGGCTGCTGGGCCCCAACGGCGAGCTCAGCGACATTCAGCAGGCCTTCGTGGAGGAGGCAGCCATCCAGTGCGGCTTCTGCACGCCGGGCTTTATCCTGACTGCCTGGGAGATTCTGGAGAGCGGGAAGGAGTACACCGACGCGGAGTTGAGAAAGCTTCTTTCCGGCCACCTGTGCCGCTGCACCGGATATGAGAACATCCTCCGGGCGGTGAAAAAGACCATGTACAAACGGCTGGGTAAAGAGATGCCCCAGGCTTGATTTCCAAGGCACCCCGGACCTTTTGGCCCGGGGCGCTTTTTCTCATCCGACGGAATGGGACGGTCATTTCATTTGACGATTTCCTGAAAAAGGATTATAATAAAAACCGAAGAGAGGAGGGTTCTCTATGAAAACCATCATTACGATCGGCCGGCAATTTGGCAGCGGTGGCAAGGAAGTGGGTATCCGCGTGGCCAAGGAGCTGGGCATCCCCTTCTACGATAAGGAATTGCTGCAGGAGGCGGCCAAGAAGAGCGGCCTGTGCGAGAAGATTTTCGAGAATTTCGATGAGCGGCCCAAGAGCCTGTTGTACTCCATCGCCATGGACTCCTACATGTTTGCCCTGCCCGGCGCCGGCGCCGGAGATTCCCTGGAGCAGCAGGTGTATCTGGCAACGTTCAATACCATTCGCCACATCGCCGAGCAGGGCCCCTGCGTCATCATCGGCCGCAGCGCGGACTACGCCCTGGCTGACAATCCCAATCTGCTGAGCCTGTTTATCTGTGCCCCTCTGGAAGACCGGGTTCAGCGGGTTGCCAAGCGCCAGAATTTGACGCCGGACAAAGCCCGTCAGTTGATTCTCAAGACCGACAAGCGCCGTGCATCCTATTATGAGTATTATTCCTCCCAGAAGTGGGGCGCTGTGGACAGCTACGATTTCTGCATCAACAGCAGCTATCTGGGCCTGAGCCGCACTGTGGAGCTGATTCAGACCATGGTGGCACACAAGGAGCATCCCATTTCCAGCCCCACCGAGGTGGATCCCACTCGTTCACAGGGCTGAAGTTTTTTAAAAAGAAAACATGCGAGGCCGGTCCATCTTGGACCGGCCTCGCATGTTTATAGATCTTTGTCCAATTCCTTGTAAAAGGAGAAGGTCTCCAGAAATTTTTCCTGAGCGAAAGCCTCTACCTGGGCCTGATAGTCCTCGTAGGCGATCAGGAGCCGTTCCGCCTGGGGGGTCAGTACGGCGCCGCCGCCGTGACTGCCGCCAATGGTGGAGGAGAGCAGTTTGCACCCGAAGACGCGCTCAGCAGTGCGGATGATGCGCCAGGCTTTGGAATAGGCCATCTCCATGGAGGCGGCTGCTGCCCGCAAGGATTTGTGCTGTTGCACCTGCCGCAGCAGGGTGGCGATGCCCGGACCGAAACAGCGCTGGTTGTCGTCGGTGTACATGCGGATGGTCAGCTTCAGATGCAGGTCCTTATCCATAGAGGCCCACCTTCTTTCTCCCTGTCTGTGCCCGCCGATACCGGGTACTTTTTTATCTTATCATATTTACAACGGATTTGCAAAGGCAGAAAAATGTGATAGAATAGCGGGCAGGAAAAGGCCTCATCAGCAGATTGCCCCAGCAGGGAAAGTACCGCCATCCGGGAGCAATTACAGGAGGAACACGATGGAGAAAGTCAGACTGGGTTGTACAGGACTGTATGTTACCAAAACATCCTTCGGCGCGCTGCCCATTCAGCGGGTGTCCAGAGCAGACGCGGTGCGCCTGATCCGCCGGGCGGTGGAGGGCGGCATCAACTACTTCGACACCGCCAATATGTACACCGACAGCGAGGAGAAACTGGGGGAGGCCCTGGAGGGCATCCGCCAGCAGGTAGTGATCTCTACAAAGAGCGCCGGCAAGGATAAAAAGACGGTCCGGGCCCACATTGAGAAGAGCCTGCGGAGTCTGCGCACCGACTACATTGACCTATTCCAGTTCCACAACCCAGCCATATTGCCGGATATCAACGACCCGGATGGACCTTATGCCGCCGCCCTGGAGGCCAAGGAGAAGGGGTATATCCGCCACATCGGCATTACAAATCACCGCCTGGGTGTGGCTCGGGAGGCCATTGCCTCCGGCAATTTCGAGACGTTGCAGTTCCCATTCAGCTATCTGGCGGCGCCTCAGGATCTGGAGCTGGTGGAGCTGTGCCGGAAGGCGGACGTGGGTTTTATCGCCATGAAGGGCCTGTCCGGCGGCCTTTTGAACAACGCCGCCGCCTGCTACGCCTTTATGCGGAAATTCCCCAACGTGGTGCCCATCTGGGGCATCCAGCGGGAGGAGGAGCTGGAGCAGTGGCTGGTGTTGTCGGAAAATCCCCCGGAGTTGACACCGGAGCTGCAGGCGGTCATTGACAAGGACCGTCAGGAGCTGGCCGGAGATTTCTGTCGCTCCTGCGGCTACTGCTTACCCTGCGCCGCCGGCATCGACATTCCCCAGGCCGCCCGGATGAGTGCCCTGCTGCGGCGCTCTCCCTATCAGAAGTACATGACCGACCAGTGGTATGAAAAGATGCACCAGATCGAGCAGTGCGTCCACTGTGACGCCTGTAAGTCCCGTTGTCCCTATGGACTGGATACGCCGGCCCTGCTACAGAAGATGCTGAAGGATTATGATGCGTTTTACGCTGTTCATCACAACGACTGAACCGCTGAAAGGAGACCAATATGCTGTTTCAAGCCCCGGAGTCCAGCCTGAAGCTGGATATCGTCAACTATGAGTTTCCCGCCGACGGCGGTGCCTATGCCAGCGATGATCGCAACTGGCTGGTGCTGCGCTGCACCTGGATGAAGGAGGACGGGGATATCCGCAAGGACTCCAACAGTTGCCTTTTGACCTACGAGCTGCGGGAGATGACCGCCGGGCTGAAGGTGGTACGGGCTGGCATCAAAGATGCCTACGAGAGCGACTTTGTGGAGCCCTACTTTGCCCTGTCTCTCCGGGCGGAAGGAGAGGATGCTTTCCGGGCCTGGGTCAGCTTCTTTCTGCCAAACACCATGGATGGGGAGGACACCGCCGAGGTGGAGTGTGTCCTCACCCGGCAGCAGCTATCGGATCTGGTGGAGGAGTTGGACAAGCTCTGTGGAAAATTTCCGGAGCGGACCTGAACGCAGGCACATGAAGGAAAAAGCGGGACCTGTATGGGTCCCGCTTTTTGGCGCTGAGGCAGAAAAATACGCCGCAACCGCCTGAAGTTGCCTCCGGTTGGTTGTCATAACCTCAGTTTCGCTCTATACTGAGAGCCAGAAAACGCAAGGGGGCGGGAAATATGACCTGCGAGGAACTGATCAAGAGAGGACGGGAGGCTGCCGCCATGACCCAGGAGCAGTTGGCGGAGCGCCTGGGGGTCAGCCGTCAGGCGGTGGGGAAGTGGGAGTCCGGTAAGGCGAAGCCCACAGCGGAAAAACAGAAGGTGTTGTCAGAGGTGCTGAACATCCCTCCGGAGGCCTGGGCCGCCGCGGCAGCGGAAGAGGCGGCGGAGCGGGAAGCTCCGGCGGTGCGTTCCGCCCGGTGCTGGCGGCGCTGGACAGTGGCCCTGGCGGTGCTACTGTGCCTGTCTCTGACGGCCCAGGCCGTCACGCTGTGGTACTTCCTGCGGTCCGCCCCGGCAGCGGAGGAAGAGGAGGAAGGGCAGCAGGAGGGACAGACGCTTCCAGCGGATACCTCTTACATGTTCCCGGAGCGGCTAGAGCTGGCCGCAGAGCCGATAGAGGGATTCGGAAATATGGACCTTGGTCCGGGGGACCCGGAGGCACTGGAGGAGGCGGAAAAAAAGGGGACAGCGGAAACGGTATTCATGGAGCAGTTTCCCGATTCCTCCTGGCTGCAGATCGTCCGGGCCAACCCTATAAAGGAAAACAACACCGTTTTTTATGAGGTGTACGCTAGCTATCTGCGCTCCATTTCCGACGATCAGATGGTGCTACTGGGCCGCCTGATCGGCTACAACCACTATGTGGGGGACGGTCTGGATGATACGACGTATGTGGAGAATGTACTGGGATATGACTGCTGGAAGATCAGCCTCTCCTGCGGTGCGGCCTGTGTGGTAAGCTGGTATTTCGCCGCAGACGCGGACACCGGCACAGTCCGGCTGCTGCTGGATGTCAGCGGGAGCGGCGTGGCCACGGAATATGACGTGGACGCTGACGGGGAAAAGGAGGTGGTGACCGGCTTTGGACTGCCTATGGGCTGGACAATTTACGACACCACCGCCTCCGGACTCTGTGTGGCCTACACCCTGGACCAGGACGGCTACGGCACCGTGCCCATCACGTTCTCCCCGGAGGAGGGCTTTGTGGTCACTGACGATGTCGGCACCGTCATGGCCCGGTATCTGCTGGAGGAAAACTGCCTGAAGCGCCAGCCGGCTCTGTCCTTTTCCCTCCGGGACTACCCGGATGCGGCGGGCACAGAGCTGACGTTTCTGACGGATGCAGGCCCTGCTGACGGGAAAGACCCGGATGCAATCATTGAAAACGGCACGGTCCGCATTACCCACCGCCAGCAGGCGCTGCTGGCTCTCCAGGCTCTGTACGACCTGACAGGGCTGAAGCTGGAGACCGCTCTCTGTGCCGCCGGAAAAGACGGGGTAGCGTTCTACACGGAGGATAAGGAGAACTGTTTTTATAGTGTGACCTGGGGAAAGCCGTACGGCGGTGAGGGCTTTCTCTCTGGCTTTACCATTACCTGGAAAGAAGAGGAGGACTGGTCGCCCCTGGCTTTTTCCCAGGCCTGCCATCTTCCTAATTCCATCACCGCTCCGGAGCAATGGCTAAAAAATACCTGCCAGGAAAATTTATCACGTTTTTGTGATGACGAGATAGTGACCGTGGCGCCGGACCCCCAGGAGCGGTATGAAAAGGACCGGTATGTGGCCTACCGCGCCGACGGCTGCTATTATTCCGCTCGTCTCCTGGAGACGGACACCGGCTACGCTCTGGCCGCTTTCTATGGCCCCTATCCCGCTCTGGATACAGTGGAGAATTGACATAGAAAGGCCGCTCCATTTTCACGAAGCGGCCTTTCTGGTATACAGAGATGCGGATTTACAGGCTGTTGGCCTCGTCTACCACCTTGCGGATGGCCTCGGCGGCGTCGGCAGGCAGCTTGTTGAAGCCGCCCTCGGCGGTGTCCAGGCCGGTGACGTAGTTGAGCCGGTCAGCCATACGGGCCTTTAGCTGGGCCACATAGTCCTTATCGGAAAGGTCGGGGACGAACCCTTCCCACTCCAGGATCTCGATGTCCTCAAAGGGGCCCCAGGGCTTAAAGTTGGCCTTGCCCTCCACAACGGCCTCCAGAATACCCAGGGTATCCTCCTTCTGGACTTTCTTGCCCATGAAGTCGCCGGTGTTGATGATATAGCAGGCCACGTTCTTCTCGGCCACCAGCTTCTTGAACTTCTCATAGTCGTTGGCCAGAGGATAGGTGCGGAAGGGATTGGCGTAGGGCTCCACCACCAGAGCGTTGGGGTCCACACCCTCCTTCAGCCGCTCGGCAGAGGACCGCTTGGTGGCCAGAGTGGCGCCCATGACGGAGGCCAGGGACGCGCCCTTCAGCTTCACGATGGGAGGAATGGTGGGGTCCTTCATGATCCAGAAGATGGCGTTGACCGGGGAGTCGATCTTATCCACCCGGTTGGGGGACCACAACTTGGACTTGATGGCCCGGCCGTTGCCGTTGCGGATGTCCTCGGTGACACAGACGATCTTGCCGTCCTCATCCAACGTGGCGGAGCAGTTCTGGACTGTCAGCAGGTACTTGTTGTCCGGCGCGTCCACAGGGTAGTCGGAGGTCTTGTCGAAGTAGGTGGGCTCCAGAGCAATGGAGGCACAGGTGTCAGTATTGATGATAAAGGCGTCGTCGTGGAGCACCTTGATGGAGGGATACTTGCCGCCGTGCTTGGCGTGGGTCAGGGTGGACTTGCCGGAGCCGGACAGGCCGAACACCGCCGCCACGTACTTGCTGCCGTCGTCCAGGGTGTACTCCTTCTGACCGCCGTGGCAGGAGGCATAGCCGTTGCGGTTGGCGATGGCCCAGGCCAGGGTCAGCGTACCCTTCTTGTGCTCGCCAAAGTAGCGCATGCCCAGGATGGCGGCGCAGTTCTGATCGGTGTTGAAGTAGCACAGGCACTTGGGATCGCAGACGGCCTCCTGGCCCGGGGCGCCGGTCCACTGGGGGTCGGAGAAAATGTACACGTCGGGCTCCTTGCCGTCGCCGATGGGCTTGGAGTTCTTGTACATCTTCACGTACTGGTCAGAAAGGTACTGGAAGTTCAGCATCCAGTTGTACAGGAGGTTTTCCTCTCCCTCGGGAATCAGCAGGTGGGCCTTCACCATAAATTCCGGGTCCAGACCGATGTAGACCTCCGCGTGGTACATGGTCTTCCAGCGGGTGTCGTACACGGCGTCCATGAGGATCTTATCCAGGGCGGTGGTGTTGACGCCCTCCTTGCCGGTGATCCGGCGGGCAGGAGCATAGCGGCCGGTGATGGAGCCGTCGTTGAACAGCAGCACCTTGGCGTCCGGCTCCAGGCCGAACTCCTCGCCACGGTAGACGGGCATGTCGGTCACAATGGTGCCGGGGGAGTTCTTGGCCAGCTCATAGGCCTCCCGGAGGGTGTTGACCTTGACAACGTTGTTGCCGTAGAAGGGCGCCTCGATGATGGAGCGGGTCTTGGAGAACCCAACCTTGCCGGGGCCGATCTCGGTTCTGGGATAGTAGGCTTTGGTAGACAATTGTATCTCCTCCTTCTAAGGTTTAAAAACTTCAAAAAGATGATAGACAGAATTTACTATACAGCAGTTTCCCTAAAAAAGCAAGCGCAAAAACGATTGCGTTGGAAGTTATGACAGAAATCTTGCCAAAATCTCCGACAGACGTGCAAATTCTGCCAAAGTCAGCCGCTCCCCGCGGACGTCGGCGGGCAGTCCACTCTCCGCCAAAGCCTGCTGGACCTGTTCCCGGCTGATTCCCGGCAGAGCAGATGAGAGGGAGTTGGCCAGCGTTTTTCGCCGCAGCAGAAAGCCGCCCCTGACGCAGCGGAAGAAGAAGTCCTCGTCGGCCACCTCCACGGCGGGCCGGTCCCGGCGGACGCACCGCATGACGGCGGAGGTCACCTTGGGTGCGGGAAGAAATTTCTCCGGCGGTACATCAAACAGATACTCCGTTTCCATCCGGTACTGGAGGAACAGGGAAAAGGCGCCACCCTGGCCGGAGCCCTGGGGAGCGCACAGACGCTGGGCCACTTCCCGCTGGACCATAACAGTGACGGCGCGAAAACAGGGGGTCAGAGCCAGCTTCTCCAGCACCGGCGTGGTGATGTTGTAGGGCAGGTTGGCGCAGACCATGGGAGTCAGGCCGCAGAATTTTTCCGCCGCCAGGGCGGCAAGATCCAGCTTCAATACGTCCCCTGGTACAATTTCCACGTTCGGGAAGGGAGACATCGTCTCGGCCAGCACCGGCAGCAGCGCCTTGTCCAGTTCCACGGCGACGACTTTTCCGGCCCGTTGGGCCAATTCCGCCGTCAGGGGACCGATGCCGGGGCCGATCTCCAGCACGCCGCAGCTTTCATCGGCGCCAGAGGCTTCCGCGATGGCAGCAGGTACCGCCGGGTCGATCAGGAAGTTCTGGCCCATGGATTTGGAGAAGTGGAACCCATGGCGGCCCAGCAGGGCCCGGATGTTTTTCTCATCGCAAAGATTCACAGTAATCCCGCCTTTCTTCAGCAGTATATCAAATCTTTCCCGACCTGCCAAGCTGTTTTCCGGAAGCCCCACTCTTGCCAATTCCTCCAGAATCCACTACACTGTATCTATCCCCGGTGGGGAAGGGGAAAATTTTGGACAAGCGAGGCATGCGCTGTGCTGAAAACCGTATTCTTGGATTTGGATGATACCCTGCTGGACTTTCGTCAGGCGGAGCGACAGGCTCTGACCCGAATGCTGTGTCAGTTTCAGATCGAGCCTGCTCCGGCGGTGCTGGACCGCTATCACGAGATCAATCGCCAACAGTGGGAGCTGCTGGAGAAGGGAAAACTGACCCGCTCCCAGGTCCTGATTCGCCGCTTTGACCTGCTGTTTGAGGAGCTGGGGGTAGACTGCTCCAGCAGGGAAGCACGGGATGTCTATGAAGCCTACCTGTCTCAGGGGCATTTCTTTATCCCCGGCGCACGGGAGCTGCTGGAAACACTTGCTCCCCGGTACAACCTGTACCTGGCCAGCAACGGCACGGCGGCCGTTCAGGCGGGGCGGCTGAAGAGCGCCGGGATTGCCCGGTATTTCAAGGAGATTTTTATTTCCGAGAAAATGGGGTACAACAAGCCCAGCCCGGCTTATTTTCATGCCTGCTTTGACGCCATACCGGGCTTTGACCTTGCCGCTGCGGTGATGGTGGGAGACAGCCTGACCTCTGATATTCTGGGTGCCCGGAATGTGGGGCTGCGGAACTGCTGGTTCAACTCCAGGGGACTGCCGCCCCGACCAGATATCCCCGCCGACTATACGATCCGCACGCTGGCAGAGTTGCCTCCGCTGTTGGAGAAACTGTGATGTATGCGACTAAAAGCAGACAAATCCCCCGACACAAACTGTGTCGGGGGATTTTTGGCAGGTGGATTACTCCAGGATATAGACGGTGCAACCCCGCCGCCCGAAGTTGATGCATTCCTCATAGGTGTTGTAGTATAGGTCCACGACATTGCCCCGGACGCCGGTGTCCTCGGCCACGGCCAGACCGTAGACCACGGAGCCGTCGTTGGAGACGATATACATCCGTGTGCCCAGGGGAATCACGCTCTTGTCCACGGCCACGGTGCCGACCCGTACAAGGGTACCGGTGGCGGTGGTGTAGTCGGCGCCGCCGTGTCCGGCGGTGTAGGCAGTGGCGATCATGGACTTGACGCCGGAGAAGGACAGTGTTGAGCCATCGGCCAAAGTCAGTGTGCCGCTGCCGTCAGTGTTCTTCTTCACGCTGGCGATGGAAGAGTTGATGTTGACCGTGGCCTCAGGCGCAGTACCATATTCCACGATCTTATCCACCACAGTGCTGTCCAGCTCCTCCACGAACTGGCGGGAGAGCTCCTGTCCATTGGACCAGATCACCTCGTAGACGGAGGTGCGAACGCCGTTTTTGCCCTCCTGGACCACTTTCTCAGTGCCTTTCTCCATGCCGGGATTGGCTACCCGCACAGTCTCGTAGGCAACATCCTCGCTGATCTCCTCGTAATAGGTCAGCTCAGAGGCCACAGTGACCTCCACGCCGTCGTCGGACACATCCACGGCCACCATCTCCAGGGGGCCGGGAATCATGTGGATGCGCTCCAGCAGATCGGACACAGTCTCTCCCTTTTTGGCCTGAGTGGAGACAGTCTCACCGTTGCGCTGGATGGTGACGGTCTGCTTGGCAGTCAGGGCCAGATCGGAGCCCGTCTGTCCCTCAGAGAGATAAACCAACTGGGAGGAGATCTCCCGGGTCGCGGTGGTCTCGTCGTCCAGAACGATAGCCGAATCCTCGGTACCGGTCAGGATATACAACGCGTTGGCATGGTCCATGGAAATCCAACTGACGCACACCACAGTGGCGGCCACGAACAGGGGCAGGCCATAGCGTCGCTTGAGTTGATGCAGCTTTATGAGCAGGTTTGTTCTGTTCAAAGTCTTACCTCCTGAAAGGTCTTCCGCTCCTGTTTTTTCCCAAATCTGTGAACCCCATACAGGGACCCTTTACAGGAAAAAACAATTTGTAACTTTTGTTACCGTTTGGAAAACTGGGCCTAGTATACACCCATCTCCCACTCTTGTCAAGTTTTTACGGTGAAATAAGTGTTATGTCTCCCACCTTAACCACTTTTTTCGACAGACTGCTCCACATGCGACTTCCAGAAAAATACAAAAGAGTAACAAAAAAATAACAGGTGGAGACGAAAAAATACCGCCCCGACACAGTCGGGGCGGCAGGGGGGGGAGGGGTCAGCGGACTGCCGGGGTGAAGCCCAGGTCCTCCAGCTCGCTGAGGGCGGTCTTGACGCAGTTGTCGCAACCGTCGATGGTGACAGTCTTGTCTTCCAGGCTCACCTGGAATTTCAGTTCCGCTGCGGTCAGGGCATTGGTGATGCGTTTGACGCAGTTCTCACACATCATGTCGGGGACGGAAATGGTAGTCATTTGAGATTCCTCCTATTATAAATAATAAATACACGGGTAAACGATTGAAAGCTGTCTCAGCGCATCATTCGCTGGATAGTGGTTACCAGCTCGTCCACGACCTCCAGCTTGCCGTCCTGAATGTCCCGCACCACGCAGGTATGGATGTGGTTGCTCAGCAGTTCCTTGGAAAAGGCACTGAGAGCCGACTGGATGGCGGATACCTGTACCAGAATATCGGTGCAGTAGGCGTCCTTTTCCACCATGCCCCGGACGCCCCGGACCTGACCCTCGATGCGGCTGAGACGCCGGATCAAGGCGTCGTACTCTGGCTGCTCCCGGTGCTTGTGGCGGCAGAGGCACTCCTCCGCCGGAGCGGTGGTCTCGTTGTGTTCCATATGTGTTCTCCTTTTTCCTCAAGTTCGATTTGCCGCTCTTACAGTTTTGCCCGTCCCAGCCGCAGTGCGTTGCCAACCACACAGACAGAGCTGAGGGACATGGCCGCGCCTGCAAACATGGGGGACAGCAGCGGTCCGCCAAAGGGAACCAGCACACCGGCGGCAATGGGAATTCCGATGGTGTTGTAGCAGAAGGCCCAGAACAGGTTCTCCTTGATATCCCGCAGGGTCAGGCGGCTGAGTTGCAGTGCCCTTGGAACGTCCTGCAGATCCGAACGCATCAGCACGATGTCGGCGGATTCGATGGCGATGTCACTGCCGCTGCCGATGGCACAGCCTACCGTGGCGGCGGTCAGGGCCGGGGCATCATTGATGCCGTCGCCCACCATCATGACCGTGCGGCCCTGGGTTTGCAGCCGTTCCACCACGCCGGCCTTTTCCTCCGGCAGCACCTCGGCAATGACCTCGTCCACGCCCACCAGGGCGCCGATGTGGTCCGCCGCGGCCCGGTTATCACCGGTCAACAGAACGGTGTGGATGCCCAGCTCCTTCATCCTGGCAATGGCGGCGGCGCTGGTTTCCTTCACCGGGTCGGCCACAGAGATCAGGCCCAGAAGCTGCCCGCCCCGGGCAAAGTACATGGGAGTCTGGCCTTGGGCGGCCAAACGATCCGCCTGTTCTGCCAGGCGGGACACGTCGATGCCCCGCTCCTCCAGCAGCCGGCGGTTGCCGGCCAGCACTTCGGCGCCGTCCAAATCAGCCCGGAGGCCTCGGCCGGACAGGTTTTCAAAGCGCTCTGGGCGGGAAAGATCTGTAAAGCCTTTTCCCTTCGCATAGGTTGTAATTGCGGCAGCCAGCGGATGGGCACTGACGGCCTCCACCGCCGCAGCCAACGCCACAAGCTCCGATTTGTCTCCCTCCAGGGGAATGACCTCCGTCACAGCGGGCGTGCCCTCGGTGACGGTACCGGTCTTGTCCAGCACCACCGTGTCCACGCTGTGGGTCACCTCCAGAATTTCACCGGAGCGGATCAGGATGCCGTGCTTTGCCCCCAGACCGGTGCCCACCATGATGGCGGTGGGGGTGGCCAGGCCCAATGCGCAGGGGCAGGCAATCACCAGCACGGAGGTAAATACCCGCAGCACAAAGGAAAACTCCTGTCCCGCGATGGCCCAAACCGCGGCGGCAATCAAAGCGATGGACATGACCACCGGCACGAAGACGCCGGCCACCCGGTCCGCCACCTTGGAGATGGGGGCCTTGCGGCCCTGGGCGTCCTCCACGAAGCGGATGATCCGGGCCAGAGTGGTGTCCTCGCCGGTGCGGGTCACCTGCACGTACAGAACACCGTTGAGATTGACGCTGCCGCCAATGACCTCGCTGCCCGCATCCTTTTCCACCGGCAGGCTCTCTCCGGTCAGCATGGCCTCATTGACGCTGCTTTCGCCGTCGGTGACGGTACCGTCGGCAGGGATCCGGGCGCCGGGCTTCACCAGCACCACGTCGCCCACTTTGAGCTGTTTGGTTGGTACTTCCCGGCCACTATCCGCCAGGATGGCGGTATCCGGTGACAACCGCATTAGAGCGGTGATGGCGCCCTTGGTCTTCTGCATATTGCGGCTCTCCAGGAACTTGCCCAGGGACACCAGGGTCAGCACCACGGCGGAGGACTCATAATAGAGGTTGTGGACGTAGCTGGGGTCGTCGGAAATCAGAAAGGTCATCACCACGCTGTACGCGAAGGAACAGGCGGAGCCGATGGCTACCAGGGAGTCCATATTGGGGTTGCCGTGGAACAGGGCCTTGAAGCCGCCGGTGAAAAACCGTCGCCCACAGTACAGTACCGGCACCGCCAGCAAGAGCTGAATCAGGGCGAAGTTGACGCCGTGGGTGTGCATGGAGACGATGTCTGGCAGGGGCAGGGACGGTAACCCGAAGGGCAGCATCTGGCCCATGGACACATACAGCAGTACCACGGACAACACCGCGGAGACGATCAATTCCGTCTTCTTCCGCTTGAGCTCTGCCTCCTCGCTGTCCTTCCGGGCCGGAGCGGCGACTACTTCCTCCCGGTGCTCCGGATGCAGTGCCGCACCGAAGCCGGCCTTTTCCACTTTGGCCACGATTTGTTCCGGCGTCACCTGCTTCTCGTCGTAGCAGATGGTCATGATGCCGGTGGTCAGGTTCACGTCGCTGCGCTCCACGCCGGGTAGCTTCCGTGTCACCCGCTCCACCGATGCACTGCACGCCGCGCAGTGCATCCCGCTGATATCATAGCGTTCTTCCTTCATGAGGACATCTCCCGTCTCCCAGGGAAGATACCCCTGGGGGGTATTTTATCTGGACGACAGTATATACCCCTGGGGGGTATTTGTCAAGAGCCACGGAAAATCTTCCTGCCGGACAGGGGAAAATTTACAAAATCCCTTGACTTCCCTAGGAACTGTGGTATGATGGCCTTAAGAAATCAAACAAAAAGTTTTTCTAGCTAAAAATTTTTGTATGCAGGTGATGACGATGAAAGAGCAGATCAAATGGACCGCCAACCGCATGCCCAAGAGCGACGATCACAACCTGGAACTGATGTCCCTCAGCAACGTGGCAAAGGCCCGGTTTTTCCACAGCAGCTTCCCCCAGTACTCCATCACGCCCCTGGCCCGGCTGGACGGCATGGCCAAGTACTTAGGGTTGGGCGGCCTGTTCGTAAAGGATGAGTCCTTCCGCTTCGGTCTCAACGCCTTCAAGGTGCTGGGCGGCTCCTTCGCCATGGCCCGCTACATCGCCAAGGAGATGGGCCGGGACGTCAGCGAGATGACTTATGACTATCTCACCAGTGAGGCCTTCCGCCGGGAGTTTGGACAGGCCACCTTCTTCACCGCCACTGACGGCAACCACGGCCGCGGTGTGGCCTGGGCAGCCCACAAGCTGGGTCAGAAGGCCGTCGTCCATATGCCCAAGGGCAGCAGCCAGGCCCGGTATGAGAACATCGCCAAGGAAGGCGCCCAGGTGACCATTGAGGAGGTCAACTACGACGACTGCGTCCGTATGGCCGCCGCCGAGGCCGCGGAGACCAAGCACGGCGTGGTGGTTCAGGACACCGCCTGGGAGGGTTACGAGGAGATCCCCTCCTGGATCATGCAGGGTTACGGCACCATGTCCGGCGAGGCCGCCGACCAGCTCCGGCAGATGGGTGTCAACCGTCCCACCCATGTGTTTGTCCAGGCAGGCGTCGGTTCTCTGGCCGGCGCCGTGGTGGGCTATTTCACCAATCTGTTCCCCAATGATCCTCCCAAGTTCGTGGTGGTGGAGGCCCGGGCGGCGGACTGTCTGTATCAGGGCGCCCTGGCTGGGGACGGCAATCCCCGGATCGTGTCCGGCGATTTGCAGACCATCATGGCGGGTCTTGCTTGCGGTGAGCCCAATATCCTCTCCTGGGACATCCTGCGCAACCACGTGTCCGCCTTCGTTTCCTGCCCCGACTGGGTCAGCGCCCGGGGTATGCGGATGCTGGGCGTGCCCGTGAAGGGCGACCCCACCGTCATCTCCGGCGAGTCCGGCGCCGTGGGCATGGGCCTGCTGGCGGCCATCATGGAAACCGACGAGTACAAGGACCTGCGGGATTATCTGGGCCTGGACCGGTTCAGCCAGGTGCTTCTGTTCTCCACTGAGGGCAACACCGACCCCATGAAGTTCCGCAAGGTGCTGTGGGACGGCGAGTATCCCACCGTTTAAAAATACTGCAAAAAAGGAAGACCGCATATGCGGTCTTCCTTTTTATGTATGGGGATATCAGTGGCTGCCGCTGAGGGTCAGGGCCTCCAGAATCTGATAGCGGTCCATGGGGAAGGGCTTCTCCATTTTCAGCGCCTCCTCCATATCCAGATCCACGATGTGGCCGTCCTTGGTGGCAATGACGCAGTTGCCCTTGCCGGACAGCAGGGCCATGACCGCCTCGTAGCCCATGCGGCTGGCGGTCTCCCGGTCCCGGGCAGTGGGAGAGCCACCCCGCTGGATGTGGCCCAGAACGGTTACCCGTGGGTCCAGACCCAGCTCCTCGTGGATGCGGCGGCCGATCTCGGCGGCGCTGCCGGCCCCCTCCGCCACCACTACCATGTAGTGGGTGGTGCCGGCCAGGCGGGCCCGGCGGATCTTCTCCACGATGTCTGCCTGGAAGTCCACCTGACGTTCGGGAATCAACACGGCGGTGGCGCCCACGGCAATACCCACGTACAGGGCCAGATGACCGGCGTGGCGGCCCATGACCTCCACCACGGAGCAGCGCTCATGGGACTGCATGGTGTCCCGCAG
>URXS01000031.1 GCA_900551885.1 uncultured Oscillibacter sp. | reverse complement strand
GGCACTTGCTAAGGCAAAAGGCACGAGCGTGGTGGTGGAAAATATTTTTGAAAACCGCTACCGCCATGTGGATGAGCTGACCCGCATGGGGGCACGGATTCGGGTGTCCGGCCGGGTGGCGGTGGTCACCGGAGTGGAGAAGCTCCACGGCGCGCCGGTCCGGTGCACGGACCTGCGGGGCGGCGCATCCCTTTGCGTGGCGGCCCTGGGAGCCGAGGGGGAGACCCGCGTCTCCGAGATCTGCCACATTGACCGGGGCTATGAGGATATTGCCCGGGACCTGACGGCCCTGGGGGCGGACATCGTCCGCAAAGAGACAGAATGACACAGGAGCAAGACTATGGCCAGACGCAGGAAATCCAATCGCCGGCGGAGAAGAGGAAGCTTCGGCTTCCTCTATAAGCTCTTGTCCACGCTGGCCATCTGCGCCGTGGTGGTGGCGGCTTTGACCCTGTTTTTCCGGGTGGACACCATTGAGGTCACAGGCACGGAGCGGTACACAGCCCAGGAGGTGATCGACGCCTCCGGTGTGGATACCGGCGACAACCTCTTCCTGCTGAACAAGTACAGCGTGGATCAGGATATCCGGACGGCGTTGCCCTATATTGAGGAGCTGCGGATCAACCGCCACCTGCCGGATACCCTGGTGATCCAGGTGCAGGAGTGCGGTACCCCTCTGGCGGTGGTTCAGGAGGGCAGCGCCTGGCTGGTGAGTCCCAAGGGGAAGATCGTGGGGCAGGAGGAGGCCTCCGCCGCAGAGAATTACGGCGTCATTGACGGCTGCGAGCTGCTGGCTCCCTCCGTTGGGACCTCCCTGGCCCTGGCCACGGAGTACGCCAGCCAGCAGCAGAGCCTGCTGGACCTGATGGGAGCGTTGGAGGCGGCTGGGATGATGGAGCAGGTGGATGCCATCCATCTGAGCGACCTGGCCGTGCTGCGGATGGACTATGCCGGGCGCTTCGTGGTGGAGCTGCCCTACGGGGCGGACTACGCCTACAAGCTGCGGTTTTTGCAGGCCACGCTGGACAAGGGCTTCATCCAGGACAATCAGACCGGCACCATCCAACTGACCCGGGACGACGGAGAAGTGAATTTTATCCCATCCTGAGGCGGAGGTCCCAAAAGCCGACAAAAATTTCCCAATTCATTGGGAAAAAACCGCGGGAAAAATAACAGAGGCACTTGACCGGGAGGGGAAAGTGTCATACAATAAACTAAATATTGCAAACACAGCATCTTGTGAGATCAGAAGGGGATTTCTTCCTTTTTCTACAAATGATAGTAGGAGGCACCAGTATGGCATTTGGATTGGAGACCGGTCCCGATACCGTTGTCAATATCAAGGTCATCGGCGTGGGCGGCGGTGGCAACAACGTGGTCAACCGCATGGTCCGCAGCGGCACCAAGGGCGTGGATTTTGTGGCGGTCAACACCGACAAGCAGGCGCTGAACGTCTCCAGCGCCAACTATAAAATCCAGATCGGCGAAAAGCTGACCCACGGACAGGGCGCCGGCTCCGACCCGGAGGTGGGCCGCAAGAGCGCCGAGGAGAGCCGCAACCAGATCGCTAAGGCGCTGGAGGACACCGATATGGTCTTCATCACCGCTGGCATGGGCGGCGGTACCGGCACCGGCGGCGCGCCCATCGTGGCGGAGATCGCCAAGGAAATGGACATCCTCACCGTGGCGGTGGTCACCAAGCCCTTCGGCTTTGAGGGACGCCGCCGTATGCAGCAGGCTGAGGCCGGCATCGCCGAGCTGGAGGGGAAGGTGGACTCCCTGGTCATCATCCCCAACGAGCGGCTCAAACACGCCACGGACCAGAAGATCACCTTCGCCAACGCCTTCGAGATCGCCGACGATGTGCTGCGCCAGGCAGTGCAGTCCATCTCCGATCTGATTCGGGACACCGGCTTCATCAACCTGGACTTCGCTGATGTCACCGCCATCATGAAAAACGCCGGCATGGCCCACATGGGCGTGGGCCGGGCCGCCGGCAAGGGCAAGGCCGAGGAGGCCGCCAAGATGGCCATCTCCAGCCCCCTGCTGGAGACCTCCATCGAGGGTGCCAAGGGCGTCCTCATCAACGTCACCGGCTCCATGGACATCGGTCTGGAGGAAGTGGAGCAGGCTGCCAGCCTGGTGCAGGCAGCCGTACATCCCGACGCTCTCACCATTTTCGGCGCCACCTTTGACGAGACGCTGGACGACGAGATCCGTGTCACCGTCATTGCCACCGGCTTTGACAAGGCCCCCGGCGAGCTGCCTAAGATGGCAGGCCAGCAGCCCGCGTCCAATACCGCTCCGGCTCCGGTGCCCCTCCAGGAGGAGGATGTGCCCAAGCCTCAGGAGCCGGAGGAGGACCCCTTCGACGACATTTTCAAAATTTTCAACAAACGGGATTGATAATTTCTGGAAGGACCCGCAGGCTTTTGCCTGCGGGTCTTTTTGCGTTTCCCCTCGTCACCGGGTTTCCGAAATTTGCCATGGCGGCGCTGGCGGTTTTTGCAAGGTCTGTTTTCACCCGGAAAGCAAATGATAACGGTGCCGGCAAATTTCGACGTTTGCCGGCTGTGTTTGGGAAAGGGGTGATTTTATTTGTATGGACCATTTCAAAAAGCAAAAGGCGTGCTGCGGGGCGGCGCGGCATTCCTTCTGGCGCTGCTGCTGTGCGGCGCGGCGCCCTTCGGCGCCGCCGGTGTGACGGCCTCTGCCGCCGGCGGCGAGACTTCCGCCCGGATGTTGGTGCCTGTGGGACACACCGTGGGCATCAAGCTGTTTGCGAGAGGTGTTCTGGTGGTCAAACTGACAGACGGCGGCACACCCGCCAAGGACTGCGGCCTCCAGACCGGTGATGTCATTGTCAAGTGCGGCGGTGTCTCCGTCACCTCCACGGAGCAGTTCCAGTCTCTGCTTCAGGAGAATGGAGGCGACGCCACGGACCTCCAGATCCGCCGGGACGGCGAGAGCATGACCTTGTCGGTTGCTCCCCAGCAAAACGACCAGGGCCAATATGCCATTGGTGCCTGGATTCGTGACAGCATGGCCGGCATTGGTACCATGACCTATTATGACCCGGAAAGCGGGACTTTCGGCGCTCTGGGCCACGGCATTACCGACGTGGACACGGCCCAACTGATGCCTTTCTCCTCCGGTTCCATTCTGCCCTCCACCGTAAAAGCGGTGAAAAAGGGTGCTTCCGGTGAGGCCGGAGAACTGCGGGGAGATTTCGACCTGACTATGGATTTGGGTACGCTGTCCGCCAACACGGCCTCCGGTATTTTCGGCACCGTGGAGGAGACAACTTTTCCCCAGGGTCTGGGACAAGCCCTGCCGGTGGCGGAAGCTACAGAGGTCCGCACCGGTCCCGCTGTCATCCTCTCCAATGTGGAGGGCGATGACGTTGAGGAATATGATGTTGAAATTCTACAAATCGTAGAGGATGCTGCTGACGGCCGGGATCTGGTGATCTCCGTGACAGATCCGGACCTGATCGCCGCCACTGGAGGCATCGTCCAGGGCATGAGCGGCAGTCCCATCCTCCAGGACGGAAAATTTGTGGGTGCTGTGACCCATGTGCTGTTAAGTGACCCAACCAAAGGATATGGAATTTTGATGGAAACTATGCTGAAAGCCGGCGAAATCGCGGAGGAGCCTGTGGCCTGATGGACCTCTGGCGGCGAGAATGAAGTAGGCGGCGGGGAGCATTTGCTCCCCGCCGCCCGGTAAATTTCAAACTATTTTCAAAATAACGTCAGCTTGGCGTTGAGTTTTTTGTAGATTCGCTCCCGGAACCAGGGCTCCGTGGAGGCGGCCACCGCCTCCTCCAGACTGAACCAGCCCACGGCGCTGTTTTCGTCAGGCTTGCGGCGTACCGCATCTGCCGGGTCTGCCTCCAGAAGATAGGTTACATTCAAATGCAGGTGGGAAGAGACATAGGCACCCCGCTTTTCATGGCCGTCCACGGTCAGGATTTCCAGGGAGTAAATCTCCGGTGACACTGGTCGCACCGCTGTCAGTCCGCTCTCCTCCCGGACCTCCCGTAGCGCCACTGCCAGCAGGTCCCGCTCTCCGTCAGCGTGGCCGCCCAACCAGGCCCAGGAGCCGTACAGATTGTGCCAGGCCATCAGTACCTGCCGCCGGTCCGGGCTCACCACCCAGCCCGAGGCCGTCAGATGAGCGGCGGTGTTGTCCCGGGTATACAGTTGCTCGCCGCCCTCCAGCCGCCGCAGCATTTCCGCCTGGTCCCGCTCCTCCTGCTGGTTCCAGGGTTGAAAGGTCCGGATCTGTTCCACCAGCTCCATTTCATCCCCCGCCTTTTTTGTAAGATAGCCTGATTTTAACACGAAGGCCGTCGAAAGAAAAGGCCATGTTTCCATCTTCCGAGAAAAGCGTCGAATATTTCTTGGAATTTATTTACAGTTGGCGCTTGCAAAGCCTGTAAGTTTATGGTAATTTATAGAAAACGTGATTTCAAGCTTTGCGAATCCGTCGCAAAGGGGGCGAGGAACGCCGTGTGTGGAAAAACGGCGCGGAGTCTCGCTGAAAAGCAGGTTGACCGCTGAAAAATTCTGAAAAAAGGACTGGGAAAACATGGACATCAGAAGAACCGTACTATTGGCAGACGCCAACGAAGAATTCCGCGCCATGCTGCGGGAGGCCATTGAAAAAGCCGGGGAGTTCACCGTGGTGGCCACCGCCGGAGACGGAGCGGAGGTTTTGCGGCTGGCGGAACAGCACAAGCCCGACCTGGTGGTAATGGATGTGGTGTTGCCGGTGGTGGACGGCCTCAGCGTGATGAAGCAGCTCAAAGAGCTGGGGAATCCCAAGGTGGTGCTGTTGTCTGCCTTCTGCAGTGATCAGGTGGTGGCGGAAGCCCGGGAGCTGGGTGCCTGCTACTTCCTGCCCAAGCCCTGTGAGCCGGAGACCCTGATGGACCGGATGCGGACTGCCCTGGATCCCATGCCGGTGGCAATGACGCAACCGTCGGAGCTGAAAAACCTGGTGACCGCCGTAATCCACGAGATCGGCGTTCCCGCCCACATCAAGGGCTATCAGTACTTGCGGGAGGCCATCATGATTGCCGTGGACGATATGGACGTGATCAATGCCGTCACAAAAGTCCTTTATCCTGAAGTTGCCAAGCGGTTCGGGACCACCGCCTCCCGGGTGGAGCGTGCCATCCGCCACGCCATTGAGGTGGCCTGGGACCGGGGCGACCTGGAGACGTTGCAGAAGTACTTTGGCTACACGGTTTCCAACGCCAAGGGAAAACCCACCAACAGTGAGTTCATCGCCATGATCGCCGACCGGCTGGTGCTGGAGCAGAAAACCCAGAAGCGCACCCAGCAGGCCTGAGCGCGCATTCAGTCCTGTCATTTCCCCCCTGCCAAAAGGCCGCCCGAAAGGGCGGCCTTTTGGCGCAAAATGGTATGTTTGCGATTGACAATGTTGTAGTTGGCGGCCTATAAGGGAAGGGAATGCGTGGATCGGTCGTGTGTCCACAGTGCGCGGTTATTTTTCCGGCGCCAGGACCGTTCCCACAGTTGCCATCTGGACGCTGTCCGGCGCTCCGTCCAGCTCCAGCTCCACGATCTGGCTCGGCCAGCACAGCAGCCACGTGTCTGTGGCGGTGCCATCCATATATCTGCGCCAGACGGTGTCTGCGCCCCAGGGCTCCGGGTCCGCCGACTGCCAGGTGATGGTCCAGAAATCGGGATCGTCGTTGGCCATGGTCTCCTGGAGGACTAGGTCGTAAAGCCTGGAGATGCCGGTGCGGGTAACGGTGTAGCTGAGGTGATACCGGGCATCGCCGTTGGATTCGTCCTGGCAGGCAGTCTCGGACCAGGTGCGGCGGCTCATGAAGGGAGAGCCGCTGCCATACTCCCACCGCCGGATATGGCCATAGGAGATACCGGTCAGGTCCCCGGCCGTCAGGGGAATGACAGGCGGGTCCGTTTGCCATTCCTGATTCTGATAAAGATAAGTCTCCCCTTCGCCGGTGAACCAGCCCAGCCGCAGGATACCGAAGGTCAGCAGGCTGATGGCTCCTACCGCAAGGATCACATCCACCGCCAGGGTCAGGGCCATGTTCAGCCGCTTGGGGGCCCCAATGTGTTTTAATCCCTCCCGGGTGCAAAGCACCGCAAGGAGGATCAATCCAAAGATCAGCAGCCACAGTACGTAAACGCCCGCCGAGGTCCGCTGCCACAGCACCAGGGATGCCAGATACACCGCTGTAAGGACCGCCAGAAATCCCAGTGCCGCCTGATTAAACCGGCGGTAGCCGCCGGTGGCAGCGCAGGGGCCGCCCTGGGCCACAGCGGCCAGAGACCGCTTCCGCCAGCGGTAATAGGCGGAGAGGTTCACGCCCTGGAGGGCCAGCAGCAGGATGCTCAGCAAAATCAGGAAAAAGTCCGTGCCGCTGGAGAAAAAGTCGATGGGGTCCCGCCGGAAATCGCTGAAGGCCATGAACAGCCACAGCAGCGGTAGCGCCAGGAGAACGTAATTGCTGGGCAGAAAATTCTTTTTCATGGAGCGGTGAATGGCGGCGATGCGGACGGCGTCCTCCGTCTCCAGAGGCACTGGGTCCGGCTGTTCCGAGACAAAAACCTGCATCTGGGCCCAGTCGCAGACCTTCTCCCATCCGGCGGCGGCGCACAATTCATCCAGACGCTCCTGGTTTTCCGTAGGACGAGGATTAAAAATAGAGGCATCGGAGACGTAGGTGACGGCGTAAGTCACCCGCGCCGGCTCCGTCCGGCGGTAATGCCAGAAATAGGTCCCAATCCGCTCCAGTCGCCATCCCTTGGCAGCCATGGCCGCCAGGTGACGCTCTACGCCCTGGTAGTCGTAGAGCTGATACAGATTGAGTTCCCGCTTGGTGGTTTTCATGGGCGTTCCTCCTCTCCTGTACAGGCCTCGTAGTCCGCTGTCAGCAGCCGCAGCCGGCGGTATTCTTCCGCCAGGGCGGCTTTGCCGGTTTCTGTGATCAGATAGCTGCGCTTGCGTCCCTCCACCTTTGTCTCGGCAATCATGCCGGCGGAGAGAAACTGCTCCAGCAAGTTGTACAATGTCCCCGGCCCCACATTGACCCGGCCCGCCGTCAGTGCCTGGACCTGGGCCATGATGTCGGCGCCGCAGCACTCATTTCGAAGGCACAGCAGAATGTAGAACATCTGCTCCGTCAATGTCTGGAATTTTTCCCTGGCCACGGTTTCGCCTCCTTATATCGAATATCGTTATTTCTCCTTGCCCTAAGTATATGATCGAATATCGATATTGTCAAGGGACATCTGCGGTTTTCCTTGCTATTTTTTACCCGGTGTGCTATTCTGAACGGCGAGACCACAGAAGAGGAGAGAGTACCATGACTTATTCCTTCCGTCCCCGGGGCGTCTGTTCCCAGGAGATGCGGGTGGAGGTGGATGACCAGGGCATCATCCAGCGGCTGGAGGTTCTGGGTGGTTGCAGCGGCAATCTCCAGGGTATCGCCTCCCTGGTGAAGGGGATGCCGGCGCAGGAGGCCATTGCCCGGCTGAAGGGCATCCGCTGCGGCTATAAGGATACCTCCTGCCCGGACCAGTTTGCCCGGGGGCTGGAGGCGGCACTGGCGCGGCAGGGCCGCTGAGAGCGTCGGAGAGACCGCCGATCAGCGGTCTCTTTTTTTGTCAGAAAAAGCGAACTTCCCGCTTTTTAACGGCTGCGACAATAGACAACATCGGAGAAAAATGATATAATAAAATTCTCGCCAGGCTTTTCCGCCTGCCCGGTCAAACCCGAAGAAAGACGGTAAGATGTATGAAGATCGTATTGGTCATTGACCAGTTTGACGACGCCAATAACGGAACTACCATCAGCGCCCGCCGCTTTGCCCAGGCCCTCCGGGACCACGGCAACGAGGTGCGGGTCATTGCCACCGGCAAGCCCGCCGACTATAAGTACGCCGTGCGGCAGATGCGGTTTTTCCCGGTAATGGAGCACCTGATCACCAGCCAGGGGATGCGTCTGGCCATTCCCAACCGCCATGTGTTTGAAAAGGCGGCGGCCTGGGCGGATGTGGTCCACTTCATGATGCCCTCCCCCCTGGGGGTCATGGGCCTGAAGCATGTGGAAAAGCTGGGAATCCCTCACACGGCGGCTTTCCACTGCCAGCCGGAGAACATCACCTTTACCCTCCACATGGGCAACAGCCGGCGGGCCAACGACTTTGTCTACAACCGTTTCCGGGACAGCTTTTTCAACCGCTTCACCCATATCCACTGCCCCAGCAACATGATCGCAGACCAGCTTCGCCGCCACGGCTATACCGCCCAGCTCCACGTGATCTCCAACGGCATCAGCCCGGAGTACACCTATGGCAAGCGGCCCAAGGAGGACTGGATGCAGGGGTATTTCAATGTGCTGATGGTGGGCCGCTACGCCGGAGAGAAACGCCAGGACGAGCTGATCGAGGCGGCGGCCAAGTGCCGCCACGCCAAGGAGATCCAGGTGATCCTGGCAGGGAAGGGACCCCTGGAGAAAAAGTACCGGAAGCTGGCGGAAAAGCTCCCGAACCCCATCGTCATGAACTTTTACGAGCCGTCCCGGCTGCTGGAGATCCTCCACATGGCGGACCTGTACGTCCACACCTCCGACGCGGAGATCGAGGCCATGAGCTGCATGGAGGCCTTCGCTTGTGGTCTGGTGCCGGTGATCGCCGACTCTCCCCGGTCCGCCACGCCTCAGTTCGCCCTGGATGAGCGGAGCCTGTTCCCAGCCGGGGATACCGACGCCCTGGCCCAGCGGATCGACTACTGGATCGAGCACCCGGAGGAGCGGGCGGAGATGGAGCGGCGCTACGCCGACCACGCCGGTCAGTACAGCCTGGAAAACTCCATCCTCCAGACGGAGGAGATGTTCCGCCAGGCCATTGCGGAACAGAAAAAGGGATAATGGATCTATGAAGAAGCTCTCGCCAACCGGCGAGGGCTTTTTTGCGCGTTCACCTGTGCCGGCGCTTTTGCATATCATGGAGCAGCAACCAAAGTGAGGGGATGACATATGGCATATTCCGACCGGGAGCTGCTGGCGCGTCTGATCCAGTGCGAGGCGGGCGGAGAGGGAGAGAACGGCATGAAGGCCGTGGCGGGCGTGGTGATGAACCGGGTCAACGCCACCGGAGGCGAATACGCCCGCGTGGGTCAGGGCAGCATCCGCAATATCATTTTTCAGCCCTATCAGTTCGTCTGTGCCAGCGAGACAGAAAACGGCGCCTACAACCCCCAGAATATCTACAACATGCACCCGGAGCAAATCCACTATGACATTGCCGACTGGGCCATCGCCGGAAACCGTCTGCCGGACGTGGCGGAGTCCCTGTGGTTTTACAATCCCTTCGGGCCTACCTGCCGGCCCTTCTTCCCATCGGATGTGGGCTACTGGCAGACCCGGATCGGCGACCATTGCTTCTATAACCCGACCAATGCATACTATCTGACTTGAGAGGTGTCACTATGCTACATTTTCAAAGCGATCATCCGGCGACCACGGTGCCTTCCGCCGCGGGTCCCGCAGCCGTCCGTCCGCCCATGGACTGGAGCGGTGAGATCACCCCGATGCCTGGGGTCCGGCCTGTGCCTGCCGCGCCCAGGGTCCTGCCGGGAGGACAGGCGGCCATCCCCGGTACCACCCCCGGCACTGTCACCACCACCGATATCATGGGTGGGCCATCCAGTAGCAGCGGTCTGAACATGCAGAACCACCTGCCTTCCGAGGTGGTGGATTCCCCCACCACCCTGGCGGAGTCCTACAAGGGGTCCATGAACGCCATGCTGTCCCAAAACATCGGCAACTATGTGGTCGTCACGTTTCTGGTGGGGACCCAGGGCCTGGTGAACTGGGAGGGCATTCTCTACGAGGTGGGCAACAACTACCTCACTATCTATCAGGAGAGCCGGGACCGCTACATCGTGGCGGACATCTACTCGGTGAAGTTTGTGGAGTTCTACGATACCCAGCGGCGGAAACTGTGCGACAGTCTGATCCAGCAGAACTGGCAGGAGAGCCAGGGCTGAGAATGACCATTGCGCCGGCGCCGGGGATGTGGTAAAATCCGCATATCCTCACAAAAGAAAGGAAGATCCAAATGGATTTTGCAACGTTGTCCGCCGAGCGTTACTCTCTGCGGAAATTCAGTGACCGTCCGGTGGAGGAGGAGAAGCTCCGGGCCGTGTTGGAGAGCGGCCGGAACGCTCCCACTGCCCACAATAACCAGCCTCAGCGGATCCTGGTTCTGCGGAGCCCTGAGGCCTTGGAGAAGGTGGACGGCTGCACCGCCGCTCACTTCCATCCGCCGGTCATGCTGGTGGTATCCTATGATCCCGAAGTGGCCTGGAAGCGGGAGGGCGACGGCAAGAATCACGGCGAAATCGACGCCGCCATCGCTGCTACCCAGATGATGCTGGAGGCGGCGGATCTGGGACTTGGCACCACCTACGTGGGCATGTTTGAGCCGGAGAAGCTCCACACCGCCTTCCCTCAGCAGTTGGAGGGCCTGGTGCCTATCGCCCTGCTGCCCCTGGGCTATCCGGCGGAGGGAGCCCATCCCTCCCGCCTTCACAGCGACCGCAAGCCGCTGGAGGAGCTGGTGACGTACCTGTAAATCCATATGAAATGGTAAGCGCCGGGAACGGAAACCGTTCCCGGCGCTTTGCCATACTTGTGATGCAATTATCTCCGGCGGCCCCGGTATCCGCCGCCACGGCTCCGGCGGTTCACGCTGCGGCCGTAGCGGTAACGGCGCCGGCCAATGGTCAGCTTCCAGATGATCAGGGCCAGAATCAGCACACCCAGCACGATGCAGACCACCCGCACCACCGTCTTGCTGAAAAACACCTGCACATCCCGCCAGAATACCAGCAGGCCGTCCGCCTCCACGTCGGCCATAGCCAGCAAATCCACAGTGGCCAGCTCCTGGCCGTCCAGAGAGAGGGTCATGGTGCCCAGGACCTGCCCCTCGGAGATGGGGGCGTCCACGGGACCCTCCAGATTCAGCGTCCGCTCCAGGTCGGTGGCCTGGGTGCCGTTGGGCAGCAGCAGCTCCACATCCTCGGCAGGGTGGACGCTGACCCGGTCCGTTTTGGACAGGGCCACGTCCACGTCCTTGATCAGCTCATCGGAGGTCAGAACTGTCTGATAGGAGAAATTATCAAAGGCCCAATCAAACAGGAGCCGGGTGTCGTAAAAGCTGTAGGTGCGGATCTCTCCGTCATCCAGGGTCACACGCTCGCTGTTCAGCACCACGCTGACAAAGCTGAGGCTTCCCCGGGTGGCGGAGGACACCAGGCAGTGCCCCGCCTGAGAGGTGGAGCCGGTCTTGATGCCGTGGGCATCGGAGTACAGATAACCCCGGGACCACCAGGTGCCGATCAGGTAGTTGGTGGTGTGGAGGGTCCTGGCCTCCGAGAGATTGGTGGCCGGGATGGTGACCGTGGCCGTGTCGCAGATGCGCATGAAATCGTCGTGCTTCATAGCCTCCGCGGTGATGAGATACAAGTCCCAGGCAGAGGTGTAATGCTGGCTGTCATGAAGGCCGGTGGTATTGACAAAATGGGTATTCTCGCAGCCCAGTTCCTGGGCCCGGGTGTTCATGGCGTCCACAAAGGCCTCCACAGAGCCGGACACCGCCTCCGCCAGCACGTTGCAGGCCTCATTGGCGGAGACCACCAGCATACAGTAGAGGTACTCCTCCACCGTCATGACTTCCCCTTCCTTGATGTTGGCGGTGCTGCCGTCCTCCGCCAGCCCCGTGGTCATGGCGGAGCGGGAGGCGGTCAGCTCGTCACTGAGAGACAACTCTCCCCGATCGATCGCCTCCAGCACCAGCAGGGCGGTCATGATCTTGGTGGTACTGGCGGGGTAGAGCTCCTGGTGCTCATTGACGGCGTATACGACCGAGCCGGTGTTGGCGTCTACCAGCAGCGCCGCCTGGGAGTGCAGCTCCGGCGGGTCTGCCGCCGCTGTTTCGTCCGCCAGAGCCGACGGAGTCAAAAACAGGGAAGTCAGCAGGACCAGCAGCAAAAAAACAGAAAAAAAGCGGTTTGTTTTCATGTCCAACTCCTGTGATCTATGATATAATCATTTTGTATCGGCGCGGCGCGCCGCCGGCATTCGCCGGAATCCGACATTTATCATACATTAGTATACCAAAAAAAATACGGGAGTTCAACAGTGGACAGACCAGGAAAACCAACCAAAAGTGAATGGATATTGCTGGGAATCACAGCGGCATTTTTGTGCCTGGTGCTGACGCTGTTCTGGCGGGACCGCTCCGCCGTGGAGCCGGGGCTGACGGTCCAGACGGAGACGGAGGTACCGGAGGAGGTCCTGGCCCCGGACGTGGACCCGGTGGACATCAACACCGCCGGCGTGGAGGAGTTGGACCAGCTCCCTGGCATCGGCACGGTACTGGCGGGCCGGATCATCGCCTACCGGGAGGCCAACGGTCCCTTTGAGACTGTGGAGGACCTGCTGGAGGTGAGCGGTATCGGCGAGGCCAAGCTGGCGGAGCTGGAGGGCTGGATCACCGTGGGACAGGACCCGTGAAGAACGGCAAAAGAAAACAACGATGAAGGAGTAGCGCATGGCGAAGATCTTAGTGGTAGACGACGAAAAGCTGTTGGTCAAGGGCATGAAGTTCAATCTGGAGAACGAGGGGTATCAGGTGGAGTGCGCTTATGACGGTGCCTCCGCCGTGGAGCTGGCCCGGGACGGCCGCTTCGACCTGATCATTCTGGATGTCATGATGCCGGAGGTGGATGGCCTGGAGGCCTGCATGCGGATCCGGGAGTTTTCCAATGTGCCCATCATCATGCTGACCGCCAAAAGCGAGGATGCGGACAAGCTGATGGGCTTTGAGTCCGGGGCCGACGACTATTTGACCAAGCCCTTTAATATTCTGGAATTAAAAGCCCGGGTCCGGGCCCTGCTGCGCCGGGCCGGGCTGCGGCAGGACAAGGGCGCGCTGCTGACGGTGGGGGGCATCACCCTCAACACGGCGGAGCGGGTGGCTGTTCGGGATGGGGAGACCGTGGACCTGACCGCCAAGGAATACGACCTGATCGAGCTGCTGATGCGCAATCCCCGCCGGGTGTACAGCCGGGAGAATCTGATGAACGTGGTGTGGGGATATACCTACGCCGGAGACTACCGGACGGTGGATGTCCACATCCGCCGCCTGCGGGAGAAGCTGGAGCAGAACCCGGCGGAGCCGGATCACATCATGACCAAGTGGGGAGTGGGGTACTATTTCAAAGGATAGACGCCGGATCATCGGCAGCCTGCAGTTCAAATTCGGCCTCAGCTATATTCTGATCATCGCGGCGGTGCTGATTCTGCTGAACACATATCCGCTGCTGGTGTCGGAAGATCTGGTGTTCCGCTCCAAGGAGACCACCCTGCAAAGTAGCGTCTCGGTGATGGTGTACTCCCTGTCGGGCCTGGACCGGCTGACCGAGGAAAACGTGGCCGCCGCCATGGCGGTGGTGGAGGAGACGGGCCTGAGCCGGATCCTGGTCACCGACGACGCCGGCCGGGTCCTCTACGACACCCGGGAGACCGGCAGTGCGGTGGGAGAATACAGCTTTTACACGGAGATCGTTCAGGCGTTGCTGGGCAATGACGCCTTTACATCCAACTACAGCAACGGCGCCTTCCGCAGCCGGGCCTCCTCTCCGGTGCTGTATCAGAACCAGATCATCGGCGCTGTGTACGCCTATGAGTACGACCGGTCCCAGGGCGCGCTGCTGGAGGGCCTTCAGGCCAATCTGTTGCGCCTGTCCGCCATCATCGGCGCGGCGGTGCTGTGTTTGAGTATGGTCCTCTCCCGGGCTCTGACCCGGAAGATGGCCCTGCTGCTGACCGCCATCCGCCAGGTGCGGGAGGGGGCCTACAGCCACCGGGCCCAGATCAAGGGCCACGATGAGATCGCCCAGATCGGTCAGGAGTTCAACAGCCTGACAGACCGCCTCCAGACCACGGAGAATGCCCGGCGCCGCTTTGTATCAGACGCATCCCACGAACTGAAAACACCCCTGGCGGCTATCCGGCTATTGACGGACTCCATTTTGCAGACGGACAACATTGACCGCGCCACCGCCCGGGAGTTCGTGTCGGACATCGGGGCGGAGGCGGAGCGCCTCAGCCGGATCACCGAGGACCTGCTGCGGCTGACCCGGCTGGACAGCGGTGTGCTGGAGACTCCCACGGTGGTGGACGTGCTGCCGGTACTCAAGCAGGTGCTGCGGATGATGATCCTGGTGGCCCAGGAGAAGGAGATCGACCTGACCTACCGGGCGGCGGAGGGTTGCACGGTTCTGGCCACAAAAGACGAGATCCATCAGATCATTTACAATCTGACTGATAACGCCGTGAAATACAGCCCGCCTCACAGTTCTGTCCAGGTGACGCTGGCCCGGGAAGGGGAGCAGGTGGTGCTGACGGTGGAGGACAACGGCGCCGGTATTCCCGAGGAGGATCTGCCCCGGATTTTCGAGCGGTTCTACCGGGTGGACAAGGCACGGTCCCGGGCCGCCGGCGGCACCGGACTGGGGTTGTCCATCGTCAGTGATACGGTCAAGCGCCGGGGTGGCACCGTGGAGGCCGGCAATCGGCCCGGCGGCGGTGCCGTGTTCACTGTCCGCTGGCCCTGGAGGAAGGAGGGGGAGAGCCTGTGAAGAAGCTGCTGCCTCTGCTGCTGGGAGGCGCGGTCCTGCTGGCGATCTGCGGCTGCGCCTACGGTGCGGCCACCAGCCAGCAGGGAACCCCCTATGACCTTTTTTTCGTAGAGGCGGACCTGAGTGCGGTTCCCGGTGGCGATGCCCTGCGGGCGGAGACCGTCTATCTGGAGGAGGGAAAGGAGCCCCGGGAGCTGGCGGAGGCCCTGATGGAGCGGCTGTTGGCCGGACCCTCGGATACCACTCTGAAAAACCCCATTCCCGCCGGGACGGAGTTGCTGTCCCTGGAGCTGAAAGGGGCCCAGGCCCTGGTGGACCTGACGTCGGCGTATCGCTCTCTTTCAGGCGTGGAGCTGACCCTGGCGGACTACGCCATCACGCTGACATTGACCCAGCTTCCCCAGATCGCCGTGGTCAGCATCACGGTCCGTGGCCAGGAGCTGGCCTATCGGGACATTCAGACCTTTACCCCGCGGGATGTGCTGCTGTCCAGTAACGAAGACGTGATCGGTACGGTACTGGCCACATTGTACTTCCTGGATGAAGAGAACGCTCTGGCGGCGGAGGAGCGGACGCTGGACCTGTACGAGGGCGATACGCAGACCAGCGCTGTGGTCAGAGCCCTGGAGACGGGGCCGGAGGACCGCTCCTTGCATCCGGCCCAGCCGGAGGGATTCCAGGTCAAGTCCACCTGGCTGGAGGAGGACGTGTGCTATGTGAATCTGTCCTCTACCCAACTGGAGACGCTGCCGGAAGATGCCGACCTTGGCCTGACCCTGGAGGCACTGGCCCGGTCCCTGTGTTCCCTGGATACAGTGGATGAGGTCCGCTTCCTGGTGGACGGGGATTTCGCGGAGGAATACGGCGGAGTGTCCATCGCGGACCCCTATCTTGCCCCGGTATCGTGACAAGCGGCTTGAAGCTGAAAAAGCAATCGATCAAGCGGCGGGACCACCTTTGGCGGTCCCGCCGTTTTAAGCTCCAAAGAACAGCCGTACTGCGAAGGCGGAGGCCACAAAGCCGGTCAGGTCTGCCAGCAGGGCAGCGGGCATGGCATGGCGGGTGCGGTGGATACCGGCGGAGCCGAAGTACACGGCAATGGTGTAGAAGGTGGTCTCCGTGCTGCCCAGCATCACCGCAGCCACCCGGCCGATGTAGCTGTCGGGGCCGTAGGTGGTCATGAGCTCCGTGCCCACTGCCAGAGCGCCGCTGCCGGACACCGGCCGGATCAGCATCAGCGGGGCCGTCTGGGCGGGGATGCCCAGCCACTCCAGCACAGGTGCCAGCAGCTCCGACAGAGCGTCCATGGCGCCGCTGGCCCGGAACATGGCTACCGCCGTCAAAAGACCCACCAGAGCCGGTACGATCCGCAGCAGGACTCCCAGGCCCTCCTCGGCGCCATGGGTCAGGGCGGCATACACGTCCACCCGCCGCCCCAGGCCGCAGACTGCCACGGCAGCCAGCAGCACCGGAATCACCAGGGAACTGAGATTCACCGCCGCCACCTCCCGCACCGGGCCATCAGCGCTGCCGCCAGCAGGCCCACCGTCACCGACAACGCCGAGGAGAGCCATACTGCCGGCAGAATGTCGAAGGGGCTCTCCGATCCTGCGGCGGAGCGGACGGAGGCAATGGTGGCCGGCAGGAGCTGGATGGAGGCGGTGTTCAGTACCACCAGCAGACACAGCTCGTCACTGGCCACGCCGTCGCAGCCCCGCGCCATCCGGCGGGCTGCCCGGATGCCCAGGGGCGTGGCGGCATTCCCCAGTCCCAGCAGGTTGGCGGAGACGTTGGCGGACACTGCCGCCAACGTTTCACTGTCCCGGCTGGCCTCCGGAAGCAGACGCCGCAGCACTGGCCGGAAAGCTCTGGCCAGGGCGCCGGAGAGGCCGCAGGTGTTCATGACCTCCATGACGCCGCTCCACAGGCACAGTACCCCCACCATGGACAGACTCAGCTCCACCGCGGAGGAAGCCCCTTCCAACGCGGCGTTGGCCACAGCGTCCAGATTTCCGGTGGCCAGCCCAAAGACCAGGGACAGTACCACCATACCCGCCCAGACCCATGTCATTGCCATTGGAATCCCTCCTGAAAACATCTCCCATTCCATGCTCCTTGGCTGGCAGACAGTCAGGGCACCAATGTGACGGGCAGATGTTAAATTATTGTGAACTGCGTCGAAAATAGGGAAAATATAACAAATTTGTCATTGACATGTTAAGAGTTTTTGTGATATGGTCTGTGTTGCATATAAAAACCAATCAGAATAGTCGGAGAAGGAGAGCTACTGTGAAATCAACTGGTATTGTGAGGAAAGTAGATGAGCTGGGACGGATCGTGCTCCCCATTGAGATGCGCCGTACGTTGGATATCGCGGAAAAGGATGCATTGGAAATCTATGTGGAGGGCTCGTCCGTCATTCTGAAAAAATATAAACCAAGCTGCATCTTCTGCGATGGGACCAAAGACATCACGGTTTTCAAGGGCAAGAATGTCTGTCCCAAATGCCTGAAGGAGCTGAAGAATCTGTGACGGGTCTCTCCTGGAACAGATGAAAACGAAAAAAACGCCTCTGCGGCATCTGCCGCAGAGGCGTTTGGCTTTTTTACCGCTCCAGGGCGGCGCTATACAACTCGTTTTTGGAAAGTCCCGTGTCGGCAGCCACCTGCCGGACGGCATCTTTCAGGCGCATCCCTCCGTCCCGGAGGGTCAGCACCCGTTCCACCGCCTCCTCCAGCGTCATGGCAGCTTCCTGCCGGGGTGGACGGCCAGCCACCACCAGCACGAATTCCCCCTTGGGAGCGGTCTCCCGGTAGCGGTCCAGGGCCTGTCCCAGCGTGGTGCGGATGGTCTCCTCGTGGAGCTTGGTCAGTTCCCGGCACAGTGCCACCGGCCGGTCCGGACCGAAGGCGGCGGACAGGTCCTCCAGGGTGGTCAGCAGCTTGTGGGGCGCCTCATGAAAGATCATGGTGCGCTCCTCATCCAGCAACGAGGCCAGGTGCTCCCGCCGGGCTTTTTTGTTGACGGAGAGGAACCCCTCGAAAGTGAAGCGCCCCGTGGGCAGCCCGCTGACCGCCAGGGCGTTCACCGCCGCGCAGCAGCCGGGAATAGACAGCACTTCCACCCCGTTTTCCCCGCACAGCCGCACCAGTTCCTCCCCGGGGTCGGAGATGGCGGGGGTACCGGCGTCGGTCACCAGGGCGCAGGATTCCCCGTTCAGCAGCCGGTCCAGAATGGCCCGGCCGGCGGTGACGTGGTTGTGCTGATGATAGCTGACCAGGGGCTTCTTGATTTGAAAGTGGTTCAGAAGTTTCACGGACACCCGGGTGTCCTCGGCGGCGATGAAGTCCACCGACGATAGTGTCTCCACCGCCCGGGGGGAGAAGTCCCCCAGATTGCCGATGGGGGTGGCCACCAGATACAATGTGCCGCTCATGGCGCTGATTCCTCCTGTGTACGAAAATAGATGGCGTCCAGTTCTGCCGTGGGGGTGCCGTCCTGGTTCTGGAGCACCAGCGGGGACAGAATTTCCACCCCTGGCCTTCCGCCCCGGCGGCCCTCCGCCAGCAGCAGGGAGGGAGCGGCACCCGCTCTGGGACACACGGGCCGCAGCCGCTTCAGCTCCAGACCGGCGCCCCGC
>URXS01000030.1 GCA_900551885.1 uncultured Oscillibacter sp. | reverse complement strand
GCCGCCTGGGCGAGCTGGCGGGCCCCTGGGAGCAGGTGCTTACCGCCGCCGAGCCCCTGGCCCTCAACGCCGCCATGGGCGACGCCCTGACGGAACTGCGGACGCTGTGCGAGGCCCTGGATAAGACGGATGGCACTGCCAATGTGAAGCTGGACCTGTCCCTGGTCAACGACATGGAGTATTATAACGGTCTGGTCCTTCAGGGCTACCTGGCGGGTCTGCCCCGGGCGGTGCTGCGGGGTGGTCAATATGACCCCCTGGCGGAGCAGTTCCGGCCCGGCGCACGGGCCATCGGCTTCGCGCTGTACTTAGACGAGCTGGACCGTCTGGCCGACGCGCCGGCGGGGGCCGGGGAGAAGGTCATGCTGAACGTGGCCCTGCCCAAGGGCCGCCTGGGCGACAAGGTCTACGACCTGCTGGCGGGCGTGGGCTACGGCTGCCCGGAGAATTACAACGACACCCGGAAACTGGTGGTGGAGAACCCCGCCGCCGGCATCCGCTACTTCCTGGTCAAGCCCAGCGACGTGGCCATCTACGTGGAGCACGGCGCCGCCGACATCGGTATCGTGGGCAAGGACATCCTGGCCGAGTCCGGGGCGGACGTGTATGAGCTGCTGGACACGGGCCTGGGCAAGTGCCGCATGTGCGTAGCCGGGCCCAAGGACTTCACCGAGGACCAGAGCCGGGCGCTGCGGGTGGCCACCAAGTTCGTGAACATCGCCAAGGCCTACTACGCCGCCCAGGGCCGGGACATCGACATCATCAAGCTCAACGGCTCCATCGAGCTGGCCCCCATTCTGGGCCTTTCCGATGTGATCGTGGATATCGTGGAGACGGGCACCACGCTGAAGGAGAACAACCTGAAGGTGCTGACGGAGTTCATGCCCATCTCCGCCCGGTTCATCGCCAACCGGGCCAGCTACCAGTTCAAGCACCGGGAGATCAGCACCCTCCTGAAAAAGCTGACGGAGGTGACGGACCAGTGATCCGCGTTTTGGATTGGGAGAATATCCGGCCGGAGGAGATTCTCAACCGGGACATCCGGGCGGAGGAGGATGTCAGCGCCGCCGTGGACGCGGTGATCGCCGACGTGCGGCAACACGGCGACGCGGCACTGCTTCGGTACACGGAGCGGTTCGACGGCGTGAAGCTGACGGCCCTGGAGGTGACGGCGGCGGAGATCGACGCCACCTGGAACGCCCTGGACGAGGACTTCAAGATCACCCTCCAGATGGCGGCGGACAACATCCGCCGCTTCCATGAAAAGCAGGTGCAGAACGACTTCGTCCTGACGGACCGGCCCGGTATCGTCATGGGCCAGCGGTACACCCCTATCCGCCGGGTGGGCGTGTGCGTGCCCCGGAGCCCGGAGGCCTTCCCCTCCACCATTTTGATGAACGTGATCCCAGCCCGCATCGCCGGGGTGGAGGAGATCATGGTGGTGACGCCGCCGGACAAGACCGGCGCCGTCAGCGCTGAGGCCCTGGCGGCGGCGAAAATTGCCGGGGCGGACCGGATCTTCAAGGTGGGCGGCGCCCAGGCGGTGGCCGCCCTGGCCTATGGCACCGAGACCATCCCGGCGGTGGACAAGGTGGTGGGCCCCGGCGGCATCTTCGTGGCCACCGCCAAGCGGAAGGTGTTCGGCCAGGTGGGCATCGACATGATCGCCGGGCCCAGTGAGATCCTGGTGCTCTCCGACGGGGACAGCGACCCCAAGTGGGTGGCGGCGGACATGCTGAGCCAGGCGGAGCACGATGTATGCGCCTCCGCCGTGCTGGTCACCGACAGTCGGCCCCTGGCGGAGGCGGTGCAAAAGGAGCTGGAGGAACAGCTCTCCACCCTGCCCCGGCGGGACATCGCCGCCAAGGCCCTGGCCGACAACGGCAAGATCATCGTGACGGCGGACCTGAGTGCGGCGGTGGAAGCGGTCAACCGCATCGCCCCGGAGCATCTGGAGCTGTGTGTGGCGGCCCCCTTCGCCCTGCTGCCGCAAATTCGAAATGCCGGCAGTGTGTTCCTGGGCCGCAGCGCCCCGGAGGCCCTGGGCGACTACTTCGCCGGGCCCAACCACACCCTGCCCACCTCCGGCACCGCCCGGTTCTCCAGCCCCCTGGGGGTGGACGATTTCCGCAAGCGGTCCAGCTTTCTCTACTACACCCGGGAGGCCCTGGCGGAGGCCTCCCCCCGGATCGCCGATTTTGCCCGCCGGGAGGGGCTGGAGGCCCACGCCCGGTCGGTATTGAGCCGCCGCCAGACCTATGAGAAGGGAGAAACCAACCCATGAGCCGCTTTTTATCCGCCGAGGCGGAGCGCCTCGCCCCCTATACCCCCGGAGAACAGCCCCGGGACCAGAAATATGTGAAGCTCAACACCAATGAGAGCCCCTTTCCCCCGGCCCCCGGCGTCATGGAGGCCGTCTCCCGGGGCGAGGTGAAGCGGCTGAACCTGTACTCAGACCCTACCTGTCAGGCCCTCAACGACGCCATCGCCCAGCGATACGGCCTGAAGCGGGAGAACGTGCTGACCGGCAACGGCTCCGACGAGATCTTGGCCTTTGCCTTCCGGGCCTTCTGCGGAGAGGGAAAGCCGGTGGCCCACGCCGACATCACTTACGGCTTTTACAAGGCCCAGACGGCTCTGTTCGGCTTGGAGAGCCGCCTAATCCCCCTGCGGGAGGACTTCTCCCTGGCGGTGGAGGACTATATGGACTTCCCTGGCACCATCGTCATCGCCAACCCCAACGCCCCCACCGGTATGGCTGTACCGGTCAGCGATATCCGGCGGCTGCTGGAGACGGACCGGGACCGGGTGGTGATTGTGGACGAGGCCTACGTGGACTTCGGCGCCGAGAGCTGTGTACCCCTGGTGAAGGAGTATGACAACCTGCTGGTGACCCAGACCATGTCCAAGAGCCGGTCCCTGGCCGGCGGACGGCTGGGCTTCGCCCTGGGCTGCCCGGAGCTGATTGCCGACCTGAACCGGGTGAAGTACAGCTTCAACCCTTACAATGTCAACCGCCTGTCCATCCTGGCCGGCGCCGCCGCCATGGAGGATGGGGACTATTTCGCCCGCTGCTGCGCCGCCATTGAGGAAAACCGGGAGTGGACGATGCGGGCCCTGGAAAAGCGGGGCTTTTCCATCCTGCCCTCCCAGGCCAACTTCATCTTCGCCAAGAGCGATCGGATCGGCGGCGGGGATCTGTACCGCCGGCTGAAGGCTGCCGGGGTCCTGGTGCGGTGGTTTGACAGCGACCGCATCCGGGACTATGTCCGCATCACCATCGGCTCCCGGCAGCAGATGGAGGTGCTGGTAGAGCGGATCGACCGCCTGCTGGCGGAATAAGAGAGGAGGATGTGCCATGCGCACTGCCGACATTCAACGCAATACCCAGGAGACCCGCATTCAATTAAGCCTCTGCCTGGATGGCACCGGCAAAAGCGACGTCGCCACCGGTGTGGGATTTCTGGACCACATGCTGACCCTGTTTGCCCGCCACGGGGACTTTGATCTCACCGTCCGTTGCGACGGGGACACGGAGGTGGACGGCCACCACAGCGTGGAGGACATCGGCATCTGCTTGGGCAAGGCCTTCTCCCAGGCCCTGGGGGACAAGCGGGGCATCTGCCGTTACGGTCAGTTCCTGCTGCCGATGGATGAGACGTTGGTGCTGTGTGCCTGCGACCTCAGCGGCCGGGACTACCTGGGCTGGAGCGTGGATCTGCCCGCCGCCAAGGTGGGGGACTTTGATACGGAGCTGGCCAAGGAGTTCTGGCTGGCCTTTGTGCGCAACTGCCCTGGCTCCATCCATATCCGGCTCCTGGCCGGAGAGAACACCCACCACATCCTGGAGGCGGTGTTCAAGGGCATGGGGCGGACATTGAAGGCCGCCGTGGCTCTGGACGAAAAGCACCTGGGGGAGATCCCCAGTACCAAGGGCACACTGTAAGGAGGAAGCGTATGGTTGCCATTGTGGATTACGGCGTGGGAAATTTGTTTTCCCTGGCCTCCAGCCTGCGGCACCTGGGGCTCGCGACGGAGGTCACGGGAAGGGCAGAGGACCTGCGCACCGCCGACCGCATCGTCCTGCCCGGCGTGGGCGCCTTCGGGGACGCCAAGGCCAAGCTGGACGCCACGGGACTGGTGCCTGTGCTGCTGGAGGAGGCGGAGAAGAAGCCCTTCCTGGGTATCTGCCTGGGGATGCAGCTCCTTTTCGACCGCAGCTTTGAGTACGGCCAGCATACCGGCCTGGGCCTGGTGCCCGGCGAGGTGGCGGACCTGCGGGAGGACCTGACCGACAAGACCCTGAAGGTCCCTCACATGGGCTGGAACAGCCTGGAGTTTTTGAAGGACGACCCCCTGCTGCGGTATGTCAGTAACGGGGAGTACGTCTATTACGTCCACAGCTTTTACGCCCGCCGCTGCGCGGAGAGCACCGTGGCGGTGTCCCGGTACGGCAACGTGGCAGTCACCGGCGTGGTCCACCGGGGCTGTGTCTGGGGGACCCAGTTCCACCCGGAGAAGTCCGGAGACACGGGGCTGCGGATCCTGAAGGCCTTCGGGGAACTGTGAGGGAGGCTGTCATGAGACCCATGAGACGCAAAGACCGGGCGGTCACCGACCCGGCGAAAATCAACGAGATCATGAGCCGCTGTCATGTGTGCCGCCTGGGCCTGCGGGACGGAGAGCGGGTGTACGTGGTGCCGCTGAACTTCGGCCTGGTGGAGCGGGACGGGAAGCAGTTCCTCTACTTCCACGGAGCCGGAGAGGGCCGGAAGGCCGACCTGATCCGCTCCACCGGTTACGCCTGCTTTGAGATGGATACCGGCTACCGCCTCCGGGGCGGGGAGCAGGCCTGCGACTATACTGCCACCTTCCAAAGTGTGATCGGCGAGGGGACCATCGCCGTGGTGGAGGACCCCGCCGAGAAGGAGGCGGGGCTCAACGCCGTCATGAATCAGATCACCGGAAAGGACCGGTGGACTTACGGCCCGGCCATGCTGAAGGAGGTGTGCGTGTTCCGGCTGGAGGTGGAGAGCCTCACCTGCAAGGAACACCTCTGACGCCGATTTGAGATGGGAGAGAACGCCTATGGAAATTTATCCCGCCATTGACCTGCGGGGCGGACAGGTGGTCCGCCTGTACCAGGGGGATTACGACCAGGAGACCGTCTACGCCGCGGACCCCTGCGCCGTGGCCCGGGACTTCATGGCCGCCGGGGCCAAGTGCCTCCATGTGGTGGACCTGGACGGCGCCCGGGACGGCACCCTGGCCAATTTCGAGAGCATCGCCGCCATCGCCCGCCAGGGCGGACTGTACATTGAGGTGGGCGGCGGCATCCGTACAGAGGAGCGCATCCGCCGCTACCTGGACCTGGGGGTGGGCCGCTGCATTCTGGGCACCATCGCCGTAAAGGACTTCGACTTCACAAAGCGTATGGCGCAGGCCTACGGCGACCGCATTGCCGTGGGCGTGGACGCCAGGGACGGCTACGTGGCTGTCAATGGCTGGAAGGAGCTGTCGGCGGAAAAAGGCGTGGACTTCTGCCGCCGCCTCCGGGACGCCGGGGTGAAAGCCGTCATCTACACCGACATCAGCCGGGACGGCGCCGAACAGGGCACCAACCTGGACCTCTACCGGGAGCTGGCGACCATCGACGATCTGGCCATCACCGCCTCCGGCGGCGTCAGCAGTCTGGAGGAGTTGCGGCAGCTCAAGACCATCGGCATTCACGCCGCCATTCTGGGCAAGGCCCTGTACACCGGGCGGCTGGATTTGAAAACTGTGATGAAGGAGGTGGGCTGATGCTGGCAAAACGAATTATCCCCTGCCTGGACGTGAAGGATGGCCGGGTGGTGAAGGGAGTCAATTTTGAGGGCCTGCGGGACATGGCGGACCCGGTGGACATGGCCCGTTTCTACAACGACTCCGGCGCCGACGAGCTGGTATTCTACGACATCACCGCCTCTGCCGAGGGCCGGAAGCTGTTCACCGATATCCTGCGCCGGGTGGCCTCTGAGATCTTCATTCCCCTGACTGTGGGCGGCGGCATCCGCTCTCTGGAGGACTTCGACCGGGTGCTCAAGTGCGGCGCCGACAAGGTGTCCGTCAACTCCGGCGCCATCGCGGACCCCTCCATCATCGGCGCTGCCGCCAAGAAGTATGGGGACCAGTGCGTGGTCCTCAGCATGGACGTCAAGCGGGTGGACGGTCAGTTCCGCCTCTTCGCCAAGGGCGGACGGGAGGATACCGGCATCGACGCTCTGGACTGGGCGGTCCGGGGCGTGAACGACGGCGCCGGGGAGATCGTGCTGAAATCCATCGACACCGACGGCGTGAAGCAGGGCTTTGACCTGGAGATGCTGGACGCCCTGGCGGCGCGGGTCCACGTGCCCATCATCGCCAGCGGCGGTGCCGGGAATATGGAGCATTTCGCGGAGCTGTTCACCCATCCCGGCATCGACGCGGGGCTGGCGGCCTCTATCTTCCACACCCATCAGGTGGATATCAAGGAGCTGAAACGGTTCCTCCGGGGCCGGGGCGTGGAGATGCGGGTCTGATCCAGTACAGTCAGGAATACTTTTGGGGGAGATATACAACATGAAACTGAAATTTGATGAAAAAGGGTTAATCCCCGCCATCGTCCAGGACCACTACACCAAGGAGGTCCTGACCCTGGCCTACATGAACGCCGAGAGCCTGGCCATTACCATCGACGAGGGCCGCACCTGCTTTTGGAGCCGCAGCCGCCAGGAGCTGTGGCGCAAGGGCGAGACCAGCGGTAACGTGCAGCATGTGGTGTCCATCACCGCCGACTGCGACGCCGACGCCCTGGTGGTGGAGGTGGTCAAGGACGGTCCCGCCTGCCACACCGGCGCGGAGAGCTGCTTCTTCCAGCCGGTGTACTTGTCTGAAGAACTCAAACAGTTCAGCTACGAGGGCCTCTATCACCTGATTGAAGGCCGCAAGACCAATCCCAAGGAGGGCAGCTACACCTCCTACCTTTTTGAAAAGGGCCTGGACAAGATCTTGAAAAAGGTGGGCGAGGAGTGCACCGAGGTTATCATCGGCGGCCGCAAGGAGGACAAGGAGGAGACCATCTACGAGATCGCGGACCTAACCTACCATGTCATGGTGCTGATGGTCCAGATGGGCATTTCCGTGGAGGACATCACCCGGGAGCTGGAAAAGCGCCACGTGGTGGACCACAAGGTCAAGCAGGAGCGGATGCAATGAGATTTTGCACTGTCCACACCCACTCTTTGCTCTGCGACGGTAAGAACACGCTGGAAGAGATGGCCCGGGCGGCCTTTGCCGCCGGGGCCGTGTCCTTCGGCGCCTCGGGTCACAGCCACACCGACGTACCCTGGGACCAGGGCAACGTGCTGCCGGAGGAAGCGACCAACTACCGGGCGGAGGTTCTGCGGCTCCGGGAGATCTATCAGGGACGGATAGAGGTGCTGCTGGGTATCGAGCAGGACAGTCAGTCTGCCCAGCCGGTGCCGGACTGGGCGGAGTACTGGATCGGTTCGGTTCACAACCTGCACGACTCCCGGACCGGCTCATATTACTGCGTGGACTGGGATGCGGAGCACCTGAAAACCTGCCTTGGGGAGATGTTCGGTGGAGACGCTCTGGCTATGGTCCGGGGGTACTATGCCGACGTGGCCGCCATGGCGGAGCGGAAGCCCACCATCCTGGGTCACCTGGACCTGATCGTGAAGCTGAACGGGGATGGATGCTTCTTTAACGAGGAGGACCCCGCCTATCGGGCGGCGGCCCTGGAGGCCCTTCACGCCGCGGACCCGGACGCCACCTTGCTGGAGATCAACACCGGCGCCATGTCGCGGGGCTATCGGGATACCCCCTATCCGGCGCTGTTTCTGCTGCGGGAGTGGCGGGCCATGGGCGGCCGGATCATCCTCACCGCTGATGCCCACCGTGCCTCTGCCGTTGTCTGGGCTTACGACCAGGCGGTGGAGCTGGCCGGGGCCGCGGGTTTCCGGGAGCATACACTTCTGACCTGCCGGGGACCAGTGCCCGATCTCCTATAAAAATATTTAAAAATATTCCTGCGAAATCCATAAAAAAGGCGCGGCATCCGCCGCGCCTTTCGGCTTGTCTGCCACTTGTGAAGCCCAGGGAGAATTGATAAAATAAATGTTAAATTTCAAGGAAATTTTGCGAAATGAGGTGCCCTATGTATCGGACTGTGATCTTCGATCTGGACGGGACGCTGCTGAATACCCTGGAGGATTTGGCGGACGCCGGCAATTGGGTCTGTCAGCGCAACGGCTGGCCGGAGCACTCCCTGGAGGAATACCGGGCCATGGTGGGCCACGGTTTGTCGAACCTGGTGAAACAGTTTTCCCCTGAGGAATGCCGCAGCCCGCTGATGCTGGTGAATACGCTGGCGCAGTTCAACGGGTATTACGGCGAACACAATATGGACAAGACAGCGCCCTATGCGGGCATGCCCGAACTGGTGGCAGAGCTGGGGCGCCAGGGTCTGAAGATGGCTGTCTACTCCAACAAGGCCGATGAGTTCAGCCGCCAGATCGTGGAGCATTATTTTCCCGGCGTCTTCACCCTGGTACGGGGAAAAGTGCGGGGCGTGCCGGTGAAGCCGGATCCCACCGGTGTGCACCAGGTATTGGCGGAGTTGGGCGCCGTTCCGGCGGAGACACTGTTCGTGGGGGACAGCTCCGTGGATATCGAGACGGCCCACAATGCTTCCCTTGCCGCCTGCGGTGTCACCTGGGGCTTCCGCTCCCGGGAGAGCTTGGTTGCCGCCGGTGCCGATTTCCTGGCGGACACGCCGGAGGAGTTGCGTGGGATTGTTCTGAGCCGGGCCACTGCCTGAGCCCCCTGCAAAAGCAGGAAAAGGCTCTGACCAGGCCCCACTGAGGGGATTCACGAAAAGAGAATGCCCGGATGATCGGAAAGAGGAGCACTGCAAAAAGGACTCCCGGCCTTTTGGCCGGGAGTCTTTTTTTACCCTCCCGCCTCCAGGAAAAAGCGGGGGGATTTCTGCCGCGTTAAGCGGCGCCGGGACTGTGGGCGTTCTCACCGTCCGTCAAAATCCCATCGGTGTCATGGACGGATCCATTGCGCACCATCTGATCATAGCTGGTGGCGCTGTCCTCCAGGTTATCCATGCCCTTCTCCAGGTCATTTCCAAGGTCGTCCATGCCGTCCTCTACGTCGTCCAGGAGACTGTCACCATTGGAATTTGTCGAATGGTTCTCGTCTGTGCCTGCGGTACCGTCGTCCTGGTGACTGTCAGCGTTGTCCTCGCCCAGCAGGGCGCTGTCGTTCTGATCCGTCACCGCACCGTCGGTTCCGTTGGTGGTCCCGGCGTTCTTGTCGTCTCCGCCGCAGCCGACCAGCGTAAAGGCCAGCAGACCGGAGATCATCAAGAGCGCGAATCTTCTTTTCACGTTGTGCTCCTCCCTTGATGCGGGATGGTTGTGCGCGATACCCAGTTCCTATTGTCTCCGTCATGCGGTATCTTATCAGTGGAAAGTGCTGCCAAAAATTTTTTGAAACTCCAAAAAAGACTTGCTTTTTCCTAAAAAGTGTGTTATATCAATAATAGCAATTATTACTGTTTATGAGAGAGGGGGTATTCATGGCGGAACGGCGATTTTCCCACCAAAGGGAGGAGATCTATCAGGCGGTGCGCGACAGGCGGGACCACCCCTCGGCGGAAATGGTCTACCAGCAGCTCAAACCGGATCTGCCACGGCTGAGCCTTGGGACAGTGTACCGCAATCTCCACCAGATGGCCCAGGAGGGCCGTTTGCGGGAGCTTCCCGGGCCGGTGGTCCGCTTTGACGGTGATACCAGCCCCCATACCCATTTCCAATGTGCCTGCTGTGGCCGGGTGGCGGATATGGAGGAGGTTCCCTATGACGTTGGGCTGGACCGGGCCGCCGAGGCAGGCGGCTGGCAGGTGGCCGGCCACATTTTAGTATTCACCGGGCTTTGCCCTGCTTGCGCAGGGCGGCAGGAACCGGCTTGAGTATCGTTTTGAAAGCATATAAAGCATATAATGAAAAATTACTTTTTTGAAAGGGGAAACAACCATGGAACTGAAGGGTAGCAAGACTGAGGCCAATCTGTGGATCGCTTTCGCGGGGGAGTCCCAGGCCCGCAACAAGTACGACTATTTCGCCAGCCAGGCCAAGAAGGAGGGCTACGAGCAGATCGCGGCCATCTTCCAGGAGACGGCGCTCAACGAGAAGGAGCACGCTAAGCTGTGGTTCAAGGCCCTCAGCGGTATTGGCAGCACCGAGGCCAACCTGGTGGCGGCTGCCGCCGGAGAGAACGAGGAGTGGACCAAGATGTACGCCGAGATGGCCAAGACCGCCGAGGAGGAGGGCTTCCTGGCCTTGGCGGCCCAGTTCGAGGGCGTGGCCAAGATCGAGAAGACCCATGAGGAGCGATACCTGAAGCTGCTGGACAACCTGAAGAAGGGTGAGGTTTTCCGGAAGGGCGAGAAGGTGATGTGGTTCTGCCGCAACTGCGGCCATGTGGAGATCGCCGAGAGCGCTCCCGCCGTGTGCCCGGTGTGCAAGCACCCCCAGGCCTACTTCCAGATCAAGGCGGAGAACTATTGATCCATACCGTTGACGCATCCTGCACTGGAGCGGGACGCCTGACTGGCGTCCCGCTCTTTTTTTCACAGTTCCGGCTCAAAGCACAAAAAGTCCTAAAAACCTGGTATAAAATTGCCGGGAAATGGTGCAAAATACCAAACGAGCCTGTTTCCGGTCCTGGGTTTTTTTAAAATGTTTGTGAAAATCGCCGTTGACGCCATTGAGAAAACCGGTTATGATGATAACAGGAAAAATGACCTGATATGCAATATGCGCGTGAACCGAATTGGTATAGAAAAGGAGAGCTGTATCATGTATACACAGGAGATTACTGTTAACAACGAAGTGGGACTGCACGCCAGACCTGCTACCTTCTTCATCCAGAAAGCCAATGAGTTCAAGAGCGGCATCTGGGTCGAGAAGGAAGACCGCCGTGTCAATGCCAAGAGCCTGCTGGGCGTTTTGTCCCTGGGCATCGTAAAGGGCACCACCATTACCCTCATCGCCGACGGCACCGATGAGAAGGAAGCTGTCAACGCATTGGTGGAGCTGGTGAAGGACAACTTCGGCGAATAAATACTTCCGCGGATGCCCCGGCCCTGCCGGGGCCGCGGCCTTAGCTTGAAAGAGCGGCTTCGCCTGGGGCGGAGCCGCGTTTTTTATCACCGCTCCGGAGAGGGGGAACTGCTGTGACACGGGATGAGCTGCGGGAAAAAGCCAACGACCTGCCCCTGACGCCAGGCGTTTACCTGATGATGGACAAGACCGGTAAGGTCATTTATGTGGGCAAGGCCAAGAAGCTGAAGAACCGGGTCAGCCAATATTTTCAGGACAGCGCCGGCCACACCGCCAAGACCCGGCAGATGGTGGCCCAGGTGGACCACTTCGATACCATCTTCGTCTCCAGTGAGTTTGAGGCCCTGGTGCTGGAGAACTCCCTGATCAAGCGCCACAGCCCCAAGTACAACATCCTGCTGAAGGACGACAAGGGCTATCCCTTTGTGCGGCTGTCCCGGGAGGAGTATCCCCGCTTTTCCATGGTCAATAAAATGGCCCAGGACAGTGCCCGGTACTTCGGCCCCTTTGGCGGCCGGTATGAGACCCGCCAGGCTCTGGACGCGGTGCTGGCTGCTTTGCGGCTGCCCACCTGCTCCCGGAGCTTCCCCCGGGATATCGGGGCGGAGCGGCCCTGCCTGAACTTTCATATGGGCCGGTGTGACGGCTTCTGCCGCAAAGAGATGACGGCGGAGGAGTACCGGGCCCGGATCGAGCAGGCGGTGCAGCTCTTGGAGGGGAAGAGCAAACAGCTCCTGCGGGACATGACCGCCCAGATGGAAGCGGAGGCGGAGGCCCTGCGGTTTGAACAGGCGGCGGCCCTGCGGGACCGGATCAACGCCATCGGCGCGCTGGCCAAGAAGCAGACGGTGATCGCGGGCCTGTGCGCCGACACGGATATCTGGGGCATCTTCCGGGGCTCCGGCAAGTGCTGCTATGCGGTGCTCCACATGGAGGAGGGGAATCTGGCGGGCCGGGAGACAGAACTGTTCACCGCCCCCATCGATGAGGACGAGGGGGAGATGCTCTCCGCCATCACGGCCCAGTACTACCTGCCCCGGGCCATCCTGCCCCATGAGATTTTGCTGCCCGCCGAGAATGAGGGCCACTGCGAGGACCTGAGTCAGGTGCTGACCCGCCGGGCGGGCCACCGGGTCTGGGTCCATGTGCCCCGCCGGGGGGAGAAGGCGGAGCTGCTGGAAATGGCCCGGCGGAACGCCGCCCAGGAGGCGGAGCGGGCCACCACCGACGCCGAGCGGGTGGCTCACACCCTGGAATTGTTACAGAGGATGCTGGACCTGCCCGCCCCTCCGGGACGAATGGAGTCCTTCGATATCTCCAACACCGGCAAGAGTGACATCGTGGCCTCCATGGTGGTGTACAGCGGCACCCGGCCACTGAAATCCGCCTACCGGCGTTTCCGCATTCAGTCCCTGGAGGGCCACCCGGACGATTACGCCTCCATGCAGGAGGTGCTGACCCGGCGGCTCCAGCGGGCCGCCGACGGGGATGAGAAGTTTTTGCCCCTGCCGGACGTGTTTTTGATCGACGGCGGCCAGACCCACGCCGCCGCGGCCCTAGCGGTGGCAGAGCGGTTCGGTGTCACGGTGCCTGTCTTCGGCATGGTGAAGGACGACCGCCACCGGACCCGGGCCCTGGTGACCCCGGACGGACGGGAGATCGGCATCGTGGCCAACCAAGCGGTTTTTTCCCTGATCGGCCAGATCCAGGAGGAGACCCACCGTTTCGCCATCACCTACCACCACCAGAGCCACAGCAAAAGTGCCACCCGCTCCGCCCTGGACGGTATCCCCGGCGTGGGACCCAAGCGGCGGGAGGAGCTGCGCAAGCACTTCGGTACCATCAAGGCCATTCGGGAGGCAGATGTGGAGACGCTGTCCGCCGTGGTGCCCCGGTCTACGGCGGAGGCGGTATGGAACCACTTCCATCCGGCGGAAGGCGAAGACCACAGCAAATGAGATGCACCCGCCGCACAGTGGGTGCACCGAAAAAAAGAACCGCCCGGAGCCATGAGCTCCGGGCGGTTGCTGTTTATACGGAAGTGTTTTTGGGGAAAATGTGAGCCAAAATAGTCGCTAGCCCCACTCCGGCCAGCATCCCGCCGCAGCACAGCATGGCGAACAGCAGATAAAAGCCCGTGGATTCCATATCGTAAAAGTCTGTAAACACCGCTATAAGATGAGCAGCGGCGGACAGGTTCCGGCTCAAAAGGAACAGCAGCCCCAGGCACGCCGCCAGGACCAGAGCCCAGAGCCAGAGCCGCCGGCCCCGCCGGGCCCAGCAGAAAAAGGGAATCGCCATCACCAGGGCCGCAATCCAAAAGAGGATATAGAGGTACAGCAGCGCATTATCGGGGAGCAGCCGTCCCAGCAGCGGAGAGGCGACGAAAAAGGAAATCACCGCCGCCAGAGCGGCCAAAACCGACAGGAGCCGCTCCCGTTTCGTCCAGGTCTTCATCATCGCTCACATCCTTTTTTTGAGATGGGGCTTTTTTTCATCCTATCAGGAAACCAGAGTTTCGTCAAGGCATCAGAAAGCCCCCGGCGGATGACCGTCCGCCGGGGGCTGCCGGTTATGATGGAATGTCCTTGTAGCGCAGGTGGTAGTAGCTCCAGTTCCGCCACTGGTCCACCGCGTCCCGGAGGGCGGTGCTTTCCTCGCTCTCGTCAGCATCCAGGTCCGCCTGGGTCACCAGGGTGCCGTCGCTGAGCAGATAGGCGTCCTTCTGCACCACCGGCGCTATCCGGCGCAGACTGTTCAGGAAGTCGAACCAGGGGCTCTCCCCGGCCCGGCCCGTCAGCTCCAGCACGGTGGCGCCCAGGAAGGCGGCGGAGAGATCGGCGGGGTCCTGAGACAGGTCCAGCGCCTCCACGGCGGTTTCCCAGTCCAGGGTCTCGGCCGCCGCGTCATTGGCCCAGATCACGTAGGGCGTGGCATAGGCGTTCAACTGGTTCCAGACCGGGTCGTCGGTCATGCCCAGCTCCTGGTACCCCAGTTGACTGTCCCCCAGATAGGGCAGGTGGTCCCCGAAGTACACCAGCACCACCGGCTCGCCGGAGGCGGAGAAGTAGTCCACCAGCCGGCCCAGCATGGCGTCGGTGTCCCGGGCGCCCTCCATGTAGACCTTCAGCAGGGTCTCCACCTCCTCCGAGACGGAGACGGTGAGCGGCACGTCAGGGTAATCATAGTCCTCGCCATACTTGTCGGCGGTGTAGGACATGTGGTTCTGGATGGTGGTGGTGTAGTGGAACAGGGGCGTACCGTTGGCCGCGGCCTCCTCGAATTCATCTTCAATCAGCCCCGCCATGTAATCGTCGGTGACCCAGCGGCCCTTGTATTCCACGTCCTCCATCTGGTCCACAAACACGGTTTTCTCGGCTCCGAACCAGCGGTACACGTTTTCCCGGTTGTAGAACCAGTCGTCGCCGGGATGGAAGAAGGAGGTGGCGTAGCCGTCGGCGGCAAAGACCCGGAACAGGCTGTCCAGATTCCGGTTCACCACTCGGAAGGAGGAGGTGGTGGTCTCCGACAGGGCGTTGGTCTGCATGCCCGTCAGCACGTCGAACTCCGTGTTGGCGGTGCCGCCGGCAAAGCCGGGGACGATCACATGGCCGGAAATGGCGTGGGGGTCCTCCTCCAGGGCGTGGAGGTTGGGGAGGGGGTCGTTGCTCTCGTCATAGGCGAAGGCGGGGGCGTCGGAGATGTCGGAGAAGGCCTCGTTCATCACCATGATGACGTTCACGTCCTTGCCAAGGCCCGTCTGACCGCCGGCGTCCCAGCTCTCCGCTTCCGCCCGGTCAAAGCCCTGGGGCTTGTCCACCGGGTAGGTGGTGAACTGGTGACAGAAGCAGTAAGGGAAGCCCAACTCATTGAATACGGAGGGAATGTAATAGGCGTTGGAGACTTTGAAGGAGTTGTACAGGTCGTTGGAGGCGTACACCGTCAAAATCAGCCCCGCCAGCAGAATGAAGCTGGCGGCGGCACCCAGCAACCGGCCCAGCCAGCCCCGGAGCTGCCGCACCGGAAAGGGCTTCCCCCCCACCACAACGCCCAAAGCGATCAGGGCCAAGGTGGACAGCACCACCAGGGTGATGGCGGTCCAGGGAAACTGGATGTGGTAGGTGCCCATGGCGCTGCCCACTTCCTTCAGCAGGGCGAAGTCCCGGGGGAACACCGGCTCATCCCGGACCTCGATCTTGATGCGGTTGGCGATGGACAGCACGCACACCGCCAGGTTTACCAGGGCTGCGCCGAAAAAGACGTTGCGCAGCAGGCAGGTGCCCACCAGCACCAGAAGGCCAATGGGCAGGGCGTTCAGCACGATCAGCAGCGGCTGATGCCAAAATACCGCCAGCACGCTGCGCAGTGCGTTGGGCTGACACCACAGGGCCAGCAGGGTGATGCAGCCGGACACCAGCACTGCCGCCAGCAGGGAGCCCCACCAGGGCAGGCGGAATTTGGGAAAATGATCTCGAATCTTCAAGGCCACAGGTCCTTTCCTGAAAAATTCACAAGTACCCTTTATTATATGGATTTCGAGGGGAAAAGCAAGCGGGAAGGGGAAAATAAAATACAGAACGTATTTTTTGAGAGAAAAATACGAAACGTATCGAAATCAAGTGAAAAATGCAATGGTCTACGAACCGTAGGGTGCGCCCAGGAGACGCCCTGTGGTACAATGGACCGGAAATTACCGCAAAGGAGAACACCATGGACGCTGGGAAGACCGGAGAACTGATCGCTGCCCGCCGCAGGGAGCTGGGATGGAGCCAGGAGGAGCTGGCGGAACGGCTGCATGTGACGGACAAGGCCGTCAGCAAGTGGGAAAATGGCCGGGGCATGCCGGGCATCGAATCCCTGGAGCCGCTGGCGGAGGCTCTGGGACTGTCGGTCAGCGAGCTTTTGAGCGGACGGCGGCTGACAGAGGAGGAACTGCCCAGGGCGGCGGAGCAGCAGATGATGGAGAGCATGGAGCGGGAGCGCAGGACCCGTCGGATGGGCAACCTGCTGGCGGTACTGGCGGCGCTGATCGGCATTGCGGCCATCGGATGGGGGACCTGGCTGGTCGCCCACTACCTTGGATCGGTGCCGGAGACGGACATCGCCGGCCTGGAGCAGGGGGCGGTGGCCTATCTGGGTACGCCCAAGGAGATGCTGCTGGGGCCCTTCGACTACCACGCCCTCCAGATCGTGGAGACGGAGCGGCGGGGAGACTATCTGGCGGCCCTGTGCACCGACGGACAGGGGAACTGGTGCATGTGCGAGTACGACCGGGACAGCGTGTTCCCGGACCGCTGGAGGGCCGGCGGCGGAAAATCCAGCCTGGATGCCGGAGAGCTGGGGAGCTGGAACTTTGGCACCGGCGGGGATGCGGTCATCATCTTCTGCGGTGGGGACCTGCCGGAAGAGGCGGCCTCCTACACCTTCCAGAACAACGGCATCACCTACATCTGCCCCATCGAAAACCGGCAGGTGCTGGACGTGTTCCTGCTGCCGGACAACGACGATATCAGCTCCCATCTGCTGGAGCTGCTGGATAAAGATGGACAGCCCCTGGACTGGCCGGTGGAAGGAACCGCTGAGTCCCGTCCCTGAGCATTTTGCCGCTTTCGCTTTTGCGGAGTGCGCTGATAGAAAAAACGCCCCTCTGTCTGATAACAGAGGGGCATTTTTCTGCGCGATTCTACAAATTGGATTGGATTTCGTCAGAAGGTGACGACTTCCTGGGCGGGCTTTTGGGTGGGGCCCACCGCCAGAATGTTCATCACCGGGCCCTTGCCCTTGTAAGCGGCGTGGTCCTCCACCGCCATGCGGGCGGTGACCTCGATCCAGTCCCGGTTGTTGTACTGGTCCAGCGTGTCGCCTTTGGCGATGAGGCCCATGAACTGGATGTCGTTTTCGCAGCAGGTCATCACGAAGCGGCCGGGGCAGTGGATGCCGGGGTATTTCTTGGAGTGGCACATGACCAGCTTCATGTGGACGGTCTTGCCCGCCCAGCGGTCCGGGTGGTCCATCACGTCCACATACCACACGCCGAAATCCTCGTCGGGCACGTCGATGACCTCCTGATTCAGGTCAAAGGGACACTCGTCCCCGGTCAGGTAGTCCTCACTGGAGCCGTCCTCCATCTCCAGATAGATGTCCGCCCGGCGGTTCACCATCCGCAGATTCCGCTTGCGCAGGGCGTCCCGCAGCTCCGGCGTGCAGCGGTTGAACACCAACAGGTCCGCATTGGTGATCTTCTCCATCATCAACTGGCCCATGTTCTTGGCATACATGTCGAAGGTGGGGGCGTAGACGAAGGTCATGATCTGATAGAGGACCCAGTTGGCCGGCAGCACTTCTCTGTAAAGGCGTTCCATCTGCCACATGCCGTTGTACTCGATCAGCACCTGCTTGGGGTGGTACTGCTTCTCCAGCTCCTTCAGCCGGGAGCATTTCAGGTCCTCTTCGTCCTCGAAGGTGACCACCGTCACGTTATCCAGGGCGCTTTTCTCATACGCCTCCTCGCCTTCCTCGCAGCAGAGCAGGAGAGTCCGGTCCTGGCGGGCGAAGCCGTCCTCCAGGATGCCGTTGATGAAATTGGTCTTGCCGGCGTCCAGAAAGCCGGCCACCAGATAAACAGGAATATCAGCCATTGTAAAGCACGTTTCCTTTCCGGGATTACAGGCCGAACAGGGCAGCCAGTTTGTCCTCCTTCAGCTCCGCGCCGATGACGCACAGCCGCCCCGTGTAGTCGGGATGGCCGGGACGGACCTGGTGCTCCTCCGGCACGAAGTCGAATTCGATCCACGCTCCGTTCTCACCGGCCACGATGCCCTTGGCCCGGAGGATCTTGCCGTACTCGCCGGAGTCCAGAGCCGCCAGCATCCGCTCGATGTCCGCCTGGGCAAATACCTTGGGCGTCTCCTTGCCCCAGGAGGTGAACACCTCGTCGGCATGATGGTGGTGATGGTGGCAGGAGCAGTTGGGGTCGTCGCACTCATGATCGTGGTCGTGGTGATGCTCGTGCTCATGGTCATGGTCGTGATCATGATTGTGATGATGTTCATGGTCATGTTCATGCTCGTGTTCGTGCTCATGGTCGTGGTCATGATGATGCTCATGCTCGTGCTCCGCCTCATCGGCGGCGTGCTCGGCCCGCATCTTGGCCAGCAGCTCGTCCGCCAGGGACACCTTCTCCATGGCGGAGAGGATGACCTTGCCGTCCAACTGGTCCCAGGGAGTGGTCAGGATGGCGGCGTCGGGATTTTTCTCCCGCAGCATGGCCACGGCGGCCTCCAGCTTCTCCTGGGTCAGCTTCTGGGTCCGGGAGAGGATGATGGCGCCGGCGGACTCGATCTGGTTGTTATAGAACTCGCCGAAGTTCTTCATGTAGACCTTCACCTTGGTGGCGTCGGCCACGGTGACGTAGCTGTCCAGCACCATGTCGGGGATCTCGGCGATGGTGTTCTGCACGGCCACCACTACATCGCTGAGCTTGCCCACGCCAGAGGGCTCGATGAGGATGCGGTCCGGGTGGAACTGGGCCTGCACGTCCTTCAGGGCCTTGCCAAAGTCGCCCACCAGGGAGCAGCAGATGCAGCCGGAGGACATCTCGGAGATCTGGATGCCGGATTCCTTCAGAAAGCCACCGTCAATGCTGATCTCGCCGAACTCGTTTTCGATCAGCACCAGCTTCTCCCCCTGGAAGGCCTCGGACAGGAGCTTCTTGATGAGGGTGGTCTTGCCGGCGCCCAGGAAGCCGGAGATAATATCGATTTTTGTCATGCGATCAAGTCCTTTGCTTTAAAATTTTTAACCGACCCTATCTTACCATTAAAAAAGAAAAATGCAACGCCTCCTGGGGAAAAAACGCAAATTTCTTCTGCTATTTCAAGAAATTGAGCCCCGATAAGCGGAGAGTTTCACCTCCGAAGCCGGGTCTGAAAGGCACGAGCCTCCGCCGCCGCCACGCCGGAGAGAAGCAGCAGGCACAGCAGATTGGGCAGGGCCATCAGAGCATTGCAGATGTCCGCCAGGCGGAACACGGTCTCCAGCTTCACCGCTGCACCCCAAAGTGCTGCCAGGGCAAAAGCGGCCCGATAGGCGGGAATGCCCCGCCCGCC